>CALHOI010000114.1 GCA_938035525.1 uncultured Granulosicoccaceae bacterium | reverse complement strand
GATTTCGATTCGGGGTAAATGAGCCGGGAGTTGTCGACGACCTCGTTTTGCCTTTGAGCTTACCGGTGCAGGTTTGACCTGATCGTCTTGAGGGTCTTCGGCCTTTGGTTCGTTCGGTCCGTGTTCATCGAGCAAAAGACGGAGCTGATCCGGTGAAATAGCTTCACTTTTAATACCGAACCGGTTGTGTTGCGCTAACCGTATCTGTTCAAGCAACTGCTCGATAAACAGCGATTGATGATCAAGCTTATTCTGCTGTTCAATGACTAGCGCAGTGAGTTCATCAACAGAATCAGGCAATGTCGTTGTGCTACTCATTGAGCCTCATTATAGCGTTTTACCGATAACAACACACTATAAAACCGTGTGATGTGGCAAGGAAGCATGTCCCTGCATCAACGTTAAATCGTACCCATCGAACAACCAGTTTACTTGTTGTGCGTTCAGGTCAATCACGTCGAGGTGCAACTGATGCGGCCACTGAAATCGGTTTTTCTCCATGCGCTTCATCCACAGCGCAAAACCATTACCTTCCCAATACACACACTTCACAATGGTGCGGTTGTTGTTGCAGAACACAAACAACCGAGAGCTAAACGGATCGAGCTTCATCTCGGCCTCAACGATCGTCACCAAACCATTGATGGCTTTTCTCATATCGACGGGCTTTTTGTACAGATAAATCGTACCGCAATCACTTTGGGGTCGTAACATACTCAGGCGCGCAGTCCAGCAATAAGTTGTGCAATGGACTCTGGGTCCACAGCATTAAAATATTCCAAAACAGAGCCACACGGTAGCGTGAGTCGACAGTGCGCGTTCGTTCCCGTATGCGCTGGCTCTGCCGCTGAGCGGGATGAAATTTTAATCTCGGCAAACTCTGTCGCAGATTGTGGGTCACTGGCTTTGCTGAGAAAGCCACGTTTGGTAAGCGCAGTTTTCCATTGATAAAGATCTTTGGTTTTAAGGTTGTTGGCGGCAGCGTATTCAACGATGGAGCCCTTGTACGCAGCCGCCGCTAAGACGTGGCTTCGCCAATATTGCTGGCGCTCGGTGATCTGGGGTTGAGTCATGGTTTGTCTCCGTTGTAACTGGAGATAAGCATGGTCGATTGACACTGAATGCGCTAGACGCCGTTTATAAGTCGCTTACGTTTTTTGGTAAGGCCGGATGTGTTGATTGCCATCGTGGTCCAGCACTGTCTTCAAGCGTCGGTGCCGATAGCGAGAAAATATTCTTCGCAGTAGGATTTGATGATTTTGATGTCAACGATAGCCGTATTCATGGGGTAGTTGATCAAGCCACCAAAGAAGGACGTGGCGGATTTACCGGCAACGATCATGAAAAGTATCAATTCAAAATCCCACAGCTTTACAATCTAAGCGACGCACCTGTGCTGGGTCATGGCGCAAGCTTTAGCTCGGTTGCTGAGGTTATTGCCTATAAAAATGCGGGGCAAGCACAAAACCCAGCTGCCAGAACTAACCTTGATTCGCGCTTCGTGCCACTGGGTTTAAGCAATGAGGAAATGCACAACCTCGAAGCATTCATTGCCAATGCACTGCGTGATCCCGATTTACAACGCTACCAGCCAGTCAGCTTACCAGGCGCAGGCTGCATAATTGTTGATGATCTTTGTATGTAAGTTAGGTAAAGACTTCTAGCTGAATACCTTTGCAGGTATTCAGCTACCGTCTATTTGAATTCCTTCAGGTGTGTATTACAGTGGTACTTATTACGGCGGTGCATATTGCAGTGGTGTTTGTTACGGTGGTGTTTGTTACGGTAGTTCTAAGGGCACTTCTGTATCAGTATCGCTTGCGCACCTGAGTTATCACAATTATCGGTACCGGTACCACCGTTAAGCTAGTTTCGACCTCCAACTCCGGTCAATTGATCATTACCTGCCTGCCCAAACAACCTATCGTTAAAGTAACTACCAACAAGCTCATCGTCACCGTTACCGCCAAAGGCCCAATCGTGTCCTTCACCGGTATAGATTATATCGTTACCGGAAAAACCAAATACACTGTCTGTATCCAGTGTCACAGTCCCTGGACTGACGTAAACAGGCTTCAGTCAAATATCGACGATAGACTCATCCCAGCCGTTCCACCAATCACCATGCAATGTCGTACCCGCCTGTGCTGAATGTCCATTATGTCGATCAGATGCTATAAACCACTGATCGCTGGATTCGTCAGCAAGCGACCAGAAAAACACATACGAAATTTGTGGTATGTGAATCGGGAACGCGGCGGGACACAAGGAATTGCTATTCACACCGTTGTTAGATATAGCCTTGGGACGAACTTGCTTTTGAATACAAACTAAATAAAAGCGATGTTTCAGTTAAGCTAAATTTTTTAAAACTTCAGTGTGTTGCTGTTCGACAGATATTTGTATCTCACCAGTCACTTCTAAATTCCTATCCTCAAATACATCTGTATTCGGGTTTTGCTGGCCCCATACGCCGACGACTTCATCTCTGTGCTGCACCAGTTCAACTATTTGCGGCCGAAATAAGCGCATCATGGCACTAATCCATTGATTGACCGATAAGTTTGGGGATGCATGATCGACCGACCAGTTATCCAACATGGATACCACGTCCTCTGCTGAATACCAGGTTTCACCGGTTACCCATCGATTAGTTGCAAACAACGCTATTGGGAAGCCAGCCCTGTTCATGGAAATGGAAATAATATGCGAGACATGATCATCTTCAGCGTCATCATTTTTTTCGTTGACGCTTAATACCGGTGCCGCACTGGATGGAATTCCATCAGCACGCATAAATGTGTGGAAATGCCCATGCTCATCCATGTCTTCGCGATGATTATGGTAGTAATACTGAGCAAAAGATTCGTTGTCAAAAACGTCACCTTTTGGGTAGTGGTCCATTTGATAAAACTCGCCCTGACCTTTAAGACACTCACCAACAATATTGATGTTGCCTTTTTCTAAGGCACGATAAGTTTCTTTTATCTGCTTTGCCGCTGCATCCATGTCAGCAAGCTCAGATTGCTTGAGAGCTTGAAAATTGATGTCTTTGACGATCGGTATCTGGGGCATTGTGTATCTGATATGAAATTGATCAGGCTTAACTATGGTTGCTCGTATTGTATAGGAGACTATATTCGAAACAGTGAATCCACGCCATTATTCTTCTAATGTCCTTGACAAATGGCGCGTCACTCCTTCAACGCGCCGTGTCATCACTTAGTATGTACACAAGGCTTGCAACAATTGCACGCCTACTTCACTGCACAAGGATTACAAGGGTTGCAGGGATTGCTCGCCTTTTTTGCCGCACACGGGTTGCAAGGATTGCAAGGGTTACATGGGTTACTTGCCTTTTTTACCGCACACGGGTTACAAGGGTTACACGGATTACTTGCCTTTTTTACTGCACACGGGTTGCAGGGGTTGCAGGGATTGCTCGCCTTTTTCACTGCGCACGGATTACACGGGTTACAAGGATTACTGGCTTTCTTGACAGCACAAGGGTTGCATGGATTACACGGGTTGCAAGGGTTAGTCGCACCACATGGATTTGGTACAAAGGTTTTCTGAACCGCCATGGTGTAGCTTGCCAGGGCTGCAAGTTCCTTGGAGCTCCATTCCATCGGACTCGCCGACATAGGCACTGCCAAACAAAATTGAACCATACCTTCGGCATCGATCTGCGCAACGCCGGTTTGTTGGCTTACCATATCAACAGCATGCGGGTACGGCTCGGCGAAGGTAGCATTAAGTAACCCGTTATTGGCATGGCACGAATTACAAGATAAATTGTTTGTGCTTAGGCTGGTATCGTTCCAAAGCTCCTTACCATATTGCTCAAGTTCTGCCATGTCTTCACTAGAGTATGCAGCCACACCCTCAGGTCGAACGATATCTGCAGCAGTAACTTTATTGCCCGCACAGGGATTGCATGGATTGCAAGGATTGCAAGGGTTACTCGCTTTTTTCACTGCACATGGATTGCATGGGTTGCAGGGATTGCAAGGGTTACTCGCTTTCTTGACTGCACATGGATTGCATGGGTTACAAGGATTGCAAGGGTTACTCGCTTTTTTAACTGCACATGGATTGCATGGGTTACAAGGATTGCAAGGGTTACTCGCTTTTTTAACTGCACACGGATTGCATGGGTTACAAGGGTTACTCGCTTTTTTAACTGCACATGGATTGCATGGGTTGCAAGGATTACTCGCCTTAACAGCACACGGGTTACAGGGGTTGCAAGGATTACTCGCCTTCTTAACAGCACACGGGTTACAGGGGTTGCAAGGGTTACTCGCCTTTTTAACTGCGCAAGGATTACATGGGTTGCAGGGATTAGTGGCTTGTGCAACCAATAACGGCGTGCTTTCGGCATTAAGTTCAGGTGCAGATGTTGTGCGACCGACTTGTGAAAACCCGAGCAACGATACCGAAATTGCTACTGCTAACGAATTGCGTTTGAACTGAGTCGGTGATGCGGTTGGTGACGCGGGGTCAGATTTTAAGAACACGATTAATACTCCTCAATTAGTTGGTACCAGCACATTCGTTTCGAGTGCTATCGCATCCTCGTTAGCTGAAACGGGACGATTTGAAAAATCAAATTCACGCTGATGCTTCGCATTTTTGACAATGCTCGGAAGTGAGACTTACGACATGAGGATTGGTTCCAGAAAAAAATCAGATATTTTCTTACGAAATTAAGTGGGATTTCTGAATAATCGGAATTTGTCAATAACTATTTACAACTGCCCTATTAAACTGGGGCTATTTCAGCCAAAGACATCCATGCGCGGCATTAGCTCCAGCAAATGTCTTGAATACTCGTGCTGAGGTGATTCAAACAGTTCTTCGGTTTTGGCGATCTCACAAATTGCACCGTATCGCATCACAGCCACCCGATCGCACATTTGTCGTATCACAGGTAAATCATGCGATATAAACAACAGGGTTAAACCGAGCTCCTGCTGTAGATCTTTTAGCAAATTCAGTATTTGCGCCTGAATTGATACATCTAATGCTGACGTGGGTTCATCACAAATCAACACGCGTGGCCTGGATGCTAACGCACGAGCAATCGAGATACGTTGCCGCTGCCCACCAGAAAATTCGTGAGGATAGCGAAGCGCAGCTTCGGCACCTAACCCAACATGCTCCAGCAGATCTTGAACAATTTGGCGCGTTTGCTTTTCATTTTCGGCAGTTTTATAAAATCTAATAGGCTCAGCCACGATATCCAACACACGCAATCGCGCATTCAGACTGCTGTATGGGTCTTGGAATATCATTTGTAGGTTTAGCCGCGCGGCTTTAATCAAAGGGTCTTTTTGACTCCCTAAAACGCTCTGCCCTAATATTTCCACCGTTCCACTATCCGGTTTATGTAAACCGGCAATGAGCCTTGCAACTGTTGATTTACCCGAACCTGACTCTCCAACAAGACCAAAGGATTCGCCCTGCGCAATCGCGAAGCTTACTTTATCAACTGCTTTTAACATTCGACGATTGCGTTTGAGTATCGCGCCTTGGAGCTTAAATGATATGGATAGATCGTTGACCTCAATCGCAGGCGCTGTATTTTCAGTGTCAATATGTGTTTGTTGCAGTTGACTTTGCTTACCCAGCCAATGCGTGTTGACATCAATACGCTGCATTGCAGCGGTTGTGTCTTGCCCACTACCATCTATGTAGTCAACACTGGCAAATCGATGCAATCGCTTATCAGCAGGTGGTACAGCCGATATCAAGCTCTTGGTGTAGTCATGCTGTGGGTTACCCAGGATTTGCTGTACGTTACCTGTTTCAACAATATCGCCACGGTACATCACAGCAACACGGTCTGCGATGTTGGCTATTACACCGATATCGTGCGTGACAATAATGACGCCCAGATTTCTGGTTTTGCACAATCCCCGAATTAAATCAAGAATCTGTGCCTGCACTGACACATCTAAGGCAGTCGTTGGTTCGTCGGCAATAATAAGATCAGGGTCGCCTGCGAGTGCCAAGGCAATAACCACTCGTTGTCGCATACCGCCAGAAAATTCGTGCGGATAGGACTGCAATCTTGCTTTCGCTTCGGTGATGCCCACTGATTCGAGTAAGTCAATGGCATTCTGCTGCGCCTGTGACTGACTTACTCGTTTGGTTTTCCGGATGGTTTCAACCAACTGCTCGCCAATTCGCAACAACGGATTAAGCGATGTTTGCGGATCCTGAAAAATCATCCCAATGCGATCGCCACGGATGTGGCGCATAGCATCTTCATTTTTGCCGCGAAGCTCTTCGCCGTTAAATACAATACTGCCACCGGTGACTTCACCAGGGGGCTCCAGCAAGTCGATAATGGCGTTGCCTATGGTAGATTTGCCCGCCCCTGACTCACCTACCAGGCCCAGTACCTCGCCTGCTGCCACATGCAAGGACACAGATTTCGCAGCATTAATTGTGGCGCGGCGAGCCAGAAAGTCTACGTTTAAATTGTTTATTTCAAGCAGCATAATCGCAACTATCGTAGCTTAGGATTAAGCGCATCACGCATCCAGTCGCCAAGCAGGTTCACAGCAAACACCAGCACTACCAGCGCAATCGCTGGAAACAAAGTAATCCACCAAAGACCTGAAAACAAATACTCATTGCCGACTCTAATGAGTGTCCCCAGGCTTGGCGTTGTAGGCGGTATACCTTGCCCCAGAAATGACAGGGTTGCTTCTGAAATTATGGCCAGAGCCAAACCAATAGTTGCGATAACGAGCACCGGCCTTAGTGTATTTGGCAATACGTGACGAAGGATAATTAACCGTTTTGGCAAACCAATGACTTTGGCTGCCTGAACATACTCTTTTTGCGATTCAACCAGCGTGGCACCACGTGCAACGCGTGCAAACTGTGGCCAATCGGTCAGTCCGATGGCAAAAATCACGACATAAATTGCAAAGTCTTCACGCATTTCCAATGGCAACATGGTGCGACCAATTCCATTGATTAATATCGCTAAAAGAATGCCTGGAATCGTTAGCTGAACATCTGCTATTCGCATAATGATTGCGTCGGTTAATCCACCAAAGTAGCCAGACAGCACACCCAGCGTGACACCAAGCACCATACCCAAACAAACAGCCGCAAGCCCGACAAGAATAGACAATCGGCCACCATATAAAATGGTAGAGAGCATGTCTCTGCCTTGATTATCAGTACCGAGTAAGTACTGCTCTTGCCCACCTTCCACCCAAGCGGGCGGGAGTTTGCCATCCCACAGTGAAATTTGCGCCGGGTCAAAAGGATCGAACGGTGCAATCCATGGAGCAAACAGGGTAGCAATGACGCAAACAGCGGTGATCAGCGCGGCAATCATCGCTGTTGGCGAATGAAAAAAAGACCACGCGACGTCATTATTTAACAGCCGCTTGAAAAAACCGCTGCGGCGCTTTTGCGTTGAGGTATTGATTTTAACGCCCCGTGATTCGGATTCGCGGATCGATAAACACGTACAGCAAATCCACAATAAGATTAACTACCACAAACACCAGCGCGACGAAAACCAGGTAGGCAGCCATGATAGGAACATCAGCAAAGTCCACGGCTTGAATAAACATTAAGCCGGTCCCCGGCCACTGAAACACGGTTTCGGTAATCACAGAAAACGCGATCAACCCACCGATGTTTAAGCCAATAATAGTAATAACAGGCACCAGCGTGTTCTTCAAAGCGTGAGTAAAATTGATAGCACGTTCCGACAAACCTCGCGCTCTGGCAAACTTGATGTAATCCGTTTGCATGACTTCAAGCATTTCTGATCGAACCAGACGCAATATCATGGTTAGCTGAAACAGACTGAGCGTGATTGCCGGTAATATAATTGAGCGCCATCCATCCAGGCTTAGAAAACTGGTTCTCCACCAACCAATATCAACCACTCCCGCTCGCCCCGACGAGGGTAACCAACGCAAGTTGACCGCAAAAATGTAGATAAGCCCAATCCCTATAATAAACGTCGGTAAGGACACACCCACCAATGATGAAGACAGGATGAACTTGGAAAGCCAGCCATTTCGTCGAATGCCTGTGTATATCCCGGCAACAATGCCAAGTACCAACGCAATAACGGCTGACACAAAAACCAGCTCTAACGTTGCGGGTAAACGTTCTTTGATTAATTCGTCTACGGGACGTTTACTGCGATAACTCAGGCCAAATTCACCACGAACAGCGTTACCCACAAACCGGAAGTACTGAGTAATAATGGGATCATCGAGCCCGAGGTCCTGGTATATCCTGACGCGATCTTCGCGAGTGGCCTCCTGACCAACCATATTGTTGACAGGGTCACCAACAAAATTAAACAAAGAAAAAGAGATGAGAGACACGACTGCCATGACCAAAACCGATTGGCCCAATCGACGCAGAATATACGCAAGCATATTAGCTACTCGTGTGCAGAGATGGCATGGGAGGGAGAATATAAAGGCGGTGCAAGGACGACAAACGCCGCCCTTGCATCGTAACTTGCGCGGCTAATTTACTTCATCACCACAAATCGGGGGCGCAGCGCATCGTCTGAACCAATTGGCGCATCTACACCCTCAGCCATACCCCAGGCAATAACCTGATGATGAATCGGGATGTAAGGCATGTCCGCTCTGACTTCACTCCAGGCTTCGTCTATTAAAACGGTACGTTTGTCCTGATCTGTTTCAGAAGCGATCGTGGCGGTAATTTCATTGACCCGGGCATTGTTGTATCCCACGGCGTTCCATGAACCTTCAGCGTCTAGCAAATACGAAAAAACATAGTGACTATCAAGCGTTGGCACACCCCAACCGAGCATATAAAAATCAGATACGCGGTTCTGGATTTTAGGAAAGTGCTGAGCTTTGGGAATAGCTTCCAGGTTTACAGTCACGCCGATTTTTGCCAGCATGGACACGGCCGCCTGGCAAATTTTTTCATCGTTGTTATATCGGTTGTTCGGGCAATCAAGTTGCACACTGAAGCCATCTGGATAACCGGCTTCGGCCATAAGCGACTTGGCTTTTTCAATGTCGAGAGGAATCTCAGCATCTTGATCGGGTGTGTTACCCAATACACCAGGCGATGTAATCATACCCGCCGGAAAACTCAAGCCTTCCATAACAACTCGCTGAATCGCTTTACGATCAATGGCCAGATTCATGGCCTCACGAACTTTTACATCAGCGAACGGGTTTTTACCTTTCACATTTGACGTTCGAAGTTCCTCTACACCCTGGTCCATACCAAAAAAGATTGTGCGCACTTGCGGGACGGTTGTGGTTTTAAGACCATCTGCACCGTCAATGCGTTTTAGATCCTGTAGTGGGGGGTCTAGAACGAAGTCCACTTCACCAGATAACAAAGCGGCCACTCGCGTTGCCGCATTACCAATTGGGCGATACTCTATTCTATCAATATTACCGGGAAATTCAGAACTACCCCACCAATCTGCGTTTGCTTCCATTACGGTAAGTTCGTCTGGCGCGCGAGAAACCAGTTTAAATGGGCCGGTACCATTGTTGTTTCTTACTGCAAAGGTTTCTTCTTTGGCAGCAAAGTCCTGCGGGTTAAGCACGTTGTTGGCTTCTGCCCATCCCTTATCCATCATAAACAATGAAGTAAGCTCGTTTGGCAATATTGGATTAACGCCATCAGTGACAAACTGAATGGTATGGTCATCGACAATCTTTATGTCTACAACTGATTTTATCTGCTCTTTAAAATCGGATGCTTCATGGCGAGCTCGTTCAAAACTGAACGCAACATCCTCTGCGGTAAAATCTTCACCACCATGATACTTCACGCCTTTGCGCAGATTAAACGTCCACACCTCTCCTTCAGCTGACCAGGATTCAGCAAGTTCTGCAACCAGGTTCATGTCGGGGTCGCGAGTCACTAGCGATTCGTACATCATGCCATTCATGGTGATGGTGGGCGCCTCGTTTTGCGAGTGCGGATCCAGCGTGAGTGCGTCACCCTGACTGGTCCAACGGAACACGTTTTCAGCCAGTGCTTGCCCTGAATACATCACCATTGATACCGAAGCGACGAGTATGAGTTTTTTGTATTGCATATGATTATCCTCTTCCAACCAATTAATAACTGATCGCACTCTCCATCGCTACGGACTGCGATGTGGCACGACTCTTTTATAGTCTCCCAGTTTATTCTCACACAATTTGAACGTTTAGTCGAACCCAGTTGACATCCTTATTGCTGGCTACGGGCTAAATCAGCCAATAGATTAAACTTTGTCTTTTTGGAGCCCCTCAGACCAGCTGCTTACGTTTAAACTGCCGTTCCAACCCTACGAGCCCAGGAGCTCAGAATGTCTACAGGCCGTGATTCAGCCATCAACAGAGCAACGCGCTACCTCAGTGACGGAGAATTTGAATCTGAGTTGGCAAAACGTGTCTCGTTCAAATCTGAGAGCCAATTGCCTGACAATGAACACGCGCTTCGCGAGTACATCGATAAAGACATGGTGCCCGCGTTCGAGCAGCTTGGATTTCACTGCAAGGTGTTTGACAACCCAGAGCCAGGTCGAGGTCCGATACTGCTTGCTAATCGAATGGAAGATACGAGCCTAAAAACCGTGCTGACCTATGGTCACGGCGATGTGGTAATTGGTCAAGACCAACAATGGAAAAAGGGTCGCGGCCCATGGTTACTTACACGAGACGGACACAGAATCTACGGCCGTGGCACAGCTGATAACAAAGCGCAGCACACCATTAATATGGCAGCCA
This sequence comes from uncultured Granulosicoccaceae bacterium, assembly GCA_938035525.1. Classification (GTDB taxonomy): domain Bacteria; phylum Pseudomonadota; class Gammaproteobacteria; order Granulosicoccales; family Granulosicoccaceae; genus Granulosicoccus. The sequence goes on along the minus strand of CALHOI010000114.1, from coordinate 9,989 downwards.
TGCGATGTGTTATTGAGGAGCGTGGTCATCTGGGTTTTAATGCGCGTTTCATAATAGAAATGGGTGAAGAAGCGGGGTCTCCTGGTTTAAGAGAAACTATCAGCCGTAACCTGGAAGCATTTTCAGCCGATGTGTTTATCGCATCTGATGGACCACGAGTGAGCCCTGACAAGCCTACCCTGACGCTGGGCTCCAGAGGCGCAATCAATTTTAATCTTGATGTTGTTTTAAGAGAAGGCGCACACCACTCTGGCAACTGGGGTGGACTAATTGCAGACCCGGCCATTATTTTATCTAATGCGCTCGCGTGCATTGCTAACGCAAGTGGTCAAATACAAATACAGGAATGGTTACCACCTTCCCGTTCAGACGCCGTAAAAAAATCGCTTGAAGGTGTAGTTGTCGACGGCGGCAATAACGCGCCCCTGATTGACCTTAAATGGGGCGCCGCCGGATTAACGCCATCAGAAAAAGTATACAGTTGGAATAGTTTTGCTGTTCTGGCAATGACTTCAGGTAGTCCGGAAAAACCGGTGAATGCAATATCCCCTACCGCAAACGCACATTGTCAATTGCGTTACTTCGACGTTGGCGACTCTAAGAGAATCATACCCGCGTTACGCGAACATCTGGATAAAAACGGTTTCTCGATGGTTACCATTGACGATAAGCCTAAACACAATGGCGCCGCTTTTGCTGCAGCGCGGACCGAACCAGATCACCCATGGGTTGAATTTGTAAAACAATCCATGCACGTGACCAGTAAAGAACCACCTGTTGTGCTACCCAGTATGGGCGGTTCAATTTGTAATGATCTTTTTACCGATTTACTGGGTTTGCCGGCAATCTGGATTCCACATTCGTACGCTGGATGTTCGCAACACGCACCCGACGAACATGTTCTGGTGCCACTTTGTAAAAGCGCGTTAGAGATTATGACGGGCTTGTATTGGGATATCGGTGAGGGGTCGGCAACACCAAAATAATTTTAACTGGCCTTCTTTAGGTGTGTACTTGAGAGGTGTGTACCTGAGAATACATCCCCGAGCAATCTATTTATATGCCCCATTTCTTTTTCAAGACTTACAGCACCCATTGGCTTGCAAACATAGTAGCCCTGAATTTCGTCACACCCATTTAAACGCAAGAAATCAAGATGTTCAGCTGTTTCGACACCTTCTGCCAGGACACTGATGTTCATGCTATCTGCCATCGCTATAATGGCTTGCGTAATGGCTTTGTCCTCACTATTTTCAGTCAGGTGGCGTATAAATGATTGGTCAATTTTTAGCTGATCAATGGGGAAATGTTTCAGCTGACTTAAGCTAGAGTAACCTGTACCAAAATCATCAATGCTTAGGTCGACTCCTATGTGCTTTAACGCCTGCAAAGCGTTTACAGCGTGGTTAGTATCCACAGCAAGCACAGATTCGGTAATCTCTAGTTTCAATCCGTTTGCATCTAACCCCGTATCAATCAGAACCGATTCGATGAGATCGGAAAAACCGGCTTGAGAAAACTGCAGCACCGATATATTTACTGCTATTTTTTGGACGTCGAAACCCTCATCGACCCAACGCTTCGTTTGGTCGCATGCTGTGCGTAACACCCATTCGCCCAATTCGAGTATAAATCCGTTTTCTTCTGCAATAGGGATGAATTCGACCGGTGATACAAAACCTAAAACGTCATCTGTCCAGCGCAATAGTGCTTCGGCAGAGTTTACTTTGCCAGTGATTAAATCGACCTGCGGTTGATAGAACACTTCAAAATTGTTTTCTTTTAGCGCCGTGCGCATTCGATCTTCAACCGCATGATACCGGGCTAGCTCAGCATCTCTATCGTGACTGAAAAAACGGTAATGATCTTTACCTGCTCTTTTCGCATCATACATGGCGATATCGGCGTTTTTAAGTAATGTATCAACAGAATCGCCATCTTCTGGGTAAAGCGCTGAGCCTATACTAAGACTGGTAAACAATTCGTGACCATCTACCTGTAGGGGTTCGTTGAACAGATTTTTTAACACCGTGGCTAGTGCGGCAACAGCCTCTCTATTCTCTATTTTATCTAATAGAAGTGTAAATTCATCACCGCTCATGCGGGCTATGGTGCTCGACTTATAAGTTCTATTTGCTTTAACCTCATGCTCACGTAAAGCAGATTCAATCTTCTCCCCAACTGCGTGGATCATTTTATCGCCAATGGAGTGACCAAAGGTGTCGTTGACCTTCTTGAAGTCGTCAAGATCAAAATAAAGCACAGCAAATTGATCTTTACTCTCGTCTGCATTTTTTATTGCTTTTTTCAATATTTCTGAAAATAATGTTCTATTAGCTAAACCGGTAAGCTCGTCATAATAGGCCAATTGATGAATTCGCTTCTCAGCAATTCGTCTGTCAGTGAAATCCTGAACAGTGGCTTGCAACTGGATCAGCTTTCCACTGTTATCAAACACTTGTTCTAGAACTTGACGTACGTGTCTTGGCTGTCCGTCTTTTGCAACAATTTTAAAATCAATGGTTCCAGATTTGGATTTGCTTGTGACACCCTTAAACCATTCAACAACACGAATATTATCATCAGGGTGAACGGACTGACAAAACAATTTCAAGGATGGCTTATGTAAATTTGAATCCACACCAAACATGGCATACATTTGATCAGACCAGACCATCTCTTTGGTGGCAAAGTCATAGCTCCAATTACCCAGTTCGGCAATTCGTTGCGCAACTTGTAAGCTCATCTGGCTTTGAGCTAACTCTTCTGCCGCCTTGCTGGCCCGATACATATACCTTAAGCGATGGCACAACAAAGACCAATTGATCGGTTTGGTGGCAAAATCAGTTGCACCGGCATTATAAGCAAGATCAATCGCCTCATTGTTATTTAAACCGGTTAACATCAATACCGGCGTATTCTCATACTTTGGCATTGTTCGAATCTTGGAACACACGTCATATCCACTTAAACCGGGCATTTCAACATCGAGCAAAATCAGATCTGGTTCCTCATTAGCAAGACATTGCAGAGCTTCACTCCCATCACTGGCTTCTAAAAACCTAAAGCCTGCTTGCGAGATAAATTCCAAAGCCATCATTCGGGTCGTATTATCATCATCCACAACCAGGACGAGAGGCGTATTGGATTGCTGTGATAACCCCATGCTATGCCGCCTTTTTCTCTTCTATTAAAAGAGCTTCTAACAAACGGGCGTGCTGTTGGCATACGTTGTCCCAGTATTTATTAGCTTCCTCGAGATTACCTTCTTTACCGGCATTTTCCAGGCGTTGACAAGCGCTTCCCATGGCCTGACCTCCCCAACTGACGCTACTAGATTTAAGCCTGTGCGCGATAGAACCCACAGCCGCACTGTCAGCTTTATCTATGGCATCTCGGAGCATCTTAATGTCATTTTTAGAAGAAGCTACATATTTGTTCATTAAGGTTGTGAAAAAATCTGGTGAGGCGTTGGAGCACATAGACCAGACCTCATTAAATACATCGAAGTCGATCACTGGAGACTGTGTTGCTTCCGTTTCAGCATTAGTGCTTGTATTATCTTGAGTATCACCCGGTGAAAGCCATTTAGACAGCATTTTTTTTAAGTCCTGGTTAGAAACCGGTTTGCTCATGTATTCGTCCATACCGCTTTCTACGCAACGCTGACGATCACCTTCCATTGCATTGGCCGTCAAAGCAACAATGGGGAGATGTGCCGATTTTTTCGAATTTTTCTCTTTTAACCTGATTGCCTTAGTTGCTTCAAAGCCATCCATAACAGGCATCTGACAATCCATTAGCACCACATCAAACGAGTACTTCTCTATCGTTTTAAGTGCATCCTCTCCATTGTTCGCAAGAATAGCATTAAGACCAAATTGTCTTAGCACCTCTAGCATCATATCTTGGTTAACAGGGTTGTCTTCAACAAGCAACACATTGCCGTTTAAGACATCTCCGTCAATTTTATGCGCTACGGTTTTCTCTTGTTGTATGACCTTACTGTTATTGGTTACGACTGCGGTTAACGAATGGTACAGTTCAATTTGACGGACCGGCTTTATGGCAACCGCAGTAATACCCATTTTTTCAAATTCGGTTAAGTCATGCTCAGACGAAGAACTTAACAACACCAACCGAATATCCTTAGCTAACTTGTGCTTTTTGATGCATACCGCTAACTCGAATCCATTCATGTGAGGCATTTGCATATCAAGCACGGCAATGTCAAATGGTTTATTGACTTCGTGTGCCCTTTCTAGCTCAACCAGTGCTTTAGCACCACTATTTACCGCAACAGAGCTTGCGCCCCAGTAGTTGACTTGTTCGGATAATATTTCGCGATTGGTGTTGTTATCGTCAACTATCAGCACGTGTTTTCCGGCTAATGAATCATCGGATTGCCATGCGTCTACAACATCGGTAGAAACCTTTTCCAATACAGCGGTAAACCAAAACGTGGAGCCAACAGACTGGCTTTTACGCAATCCTATTTGGCCACCCATTATCTCAACGAGTTTTGATGAGATAGTCAACCCCAGACCCGTGCCACCGAAGTTACGTGTGGTGGTACCGTCCGCTTGAACAAACGAATCAAAAATGTTGCTGCGTTGTTCCTCAGGCACACCAATACCCGTATCAATGACTTCAAACTTTGAAAGTGTGCGATTATCTTGTAAATCTTCTAAGGATAATCTGATCGTGATTTCACCATCATTGGTAAATTTAATAGCATTTCCCACCAGGTTAACTAGAACCTGACGTAATCGATTGGCATCTCCCTGAAACGCAACATGGCTGTCTGGCGGTATATCAACGATGACTTCCACGCCTTTTCGATGCGCAGCATCAACCAGCATCTCTACGATATCTTCTACCATCAGGCGCAAGTTAAATACGCTCTCCGTTAATTCCAGCTTCCCAGCTTCTATTTTCGAAAAATCCAGAATATCGTTGATTACTGCCAACAAGGCTTTGCCAGAGCGAGAAATCGTTTCCGCGTACCGAATTTGCTTTTTCTCTAAGGGAGTATTAAGCAACAAATCGGTCATACCGAGTACACCATTGATGGGTGTGCGAACTTCATGACTCATGTTCGCCAGAAATTCACCCTTAAGCTGTGCAGCATGTTCCGCCGCTGCTGTTTTTTGAACCAGCTCTTGCTCATTTAGTTTGACTGCGGTCCGCATAGCATCAAAGCTGCGGGTCAACTGGCCTATTTCATCATCAGATTTACTGTCAGGCAGTTTGTGGTCGTAATCTCCCGCCGCGAGTTTTTCTGCACTGGTAACCAGAGCATTCACGGGATTAACGATTGCTCGCACCACTAAGTACGAAACACCAGTGACCAATAGCAAAAACAGTGCTGCGCTAAACAAATACATTCGTTTTAGAGCACTGATACCGGCATACGCGATATCACTATCGAGCAACATATGCAAGCGCCACTGCGGGTCTCTGAATTCGCCAGTAGGTGATGACAATATCGATACCATCATGTAAGGCTTCTCGTCCATTGATACTTCTCTTACTTGACCATCATTAGTTGCGCTGGCAAGTAATTGAACTGGCGCTGGTATACCTGAGGTGCCATAGAGCATTCGATTTGCATCAGTTTGAGAGGCGACGGACTCAAGAAATACCATTCTGTTTTCATCTTGATGCCCGCCGAACAAAGTTCCCTTGGCTAATTCGGACTGCAGGAATTGCCAATCGATTGTGCCAATTAATGCACCTGTAATAGCTCTGGGAATAGAACTGCTTAGCAGCGGAACACTTTGTGTAGCCACCATTTTGTCTAAACGATAGGAATGAACAACGGGGCCATCAAACTCAATACCCAGCTTCGGAGCTTCAAACTCCCAAGTGCCATTGAGATCAGTGTTAACGTATTGGGGTTTAGAACTGGCTACAACCGTGCCCTCGTAATTTGCAACACTGATTTCAGTAAACAAGGGTGTTTGTTTGGCAAAACGACTAAGATCTTGCTGTAGATTTATCAAGCTACTGCTGGAGCTGACACTCTGCATGGTTGAAAGCATGCTTAGTGTATTAAGCTGGTGCTTTGCAGCAGTCAGCTCCCTCTGTAGTGTATCCAGCTCTTCATACGCTCGAACTTGCAGTGTTTCCTTAACAGTCTTAGTCAGCGATTTATTGATTATGCTGAACGAAAGAGCGGTAACCACCAACAAAGGCAATATAGAAAAAAGTACGGCGGCGATCGGAAGTTTGGTGCGTAGCTTCACAGCAACATCTCATTTAGACCGCGATAACCAGAATAACCGCAGCAATAAACCGACTAAAAGAGAATCTTCCTTATTACCCACTCTCGGGTGGGCTGATGCTATTTCCTAATCTGGGACAAATTTCCATCATCTCTATACAACAGAATCGACCAGTTATCGAAACGCTCCATACAGGGGGGTTACATAAAAGCTATAAATCAATTGATCTGGATCACAAAATGAGAAATCGTAGACGTTTTGCCCGTTTTTCGCATCTGTAATTCGGTTTTAACTATTATCTGGAGAGAATGGCCAGCATGCAGGATATCGGATTCAACGAGCTACAAATTGCCTGCCCAAGAGATGACGCGGTAATGTTGGCTGCTCGGCCGTTCGAGCAAATTCTTTTATGTCAGCACCAGCCGAGAAAAAACGCCCAGTTCCATAAAGTACTATCGCATTAATATGTTTTTCCAAAAGTAACTCAGACAAAGCTTCATGGATTGCTGCTCGCAGTGCAACTCCAATGGCATTCACGGGAGGATTGTCCAGGCAAATCAGACCAATCTCTGCTTCCCGCTCTATACAAACCTTATTATTCATGTCTGATTATTCACCTAAAAAAACACTCGTAGATTACGGCATTCAATTCAACTAACCCATTCAGTTTAATCATTCTATTCATCCATCTATATGATTGTGCTGCTGCAGTGGCTGTACTTTAATAACGTCCACTGGTGCTCTTTTGTATCTCATCGTCCTATGCGCTCGAAATTAGTGTAACGCTCATTGCCGAGTGCGATTTTATATCTTTCTTATGTCTACCAAAAAAAGCCTGTTCGTTGACAGCACAATCCCAAAAAATAATTTTAAGCATCTCAGCTTATTGATCGTTGGCTGCATTGCGTTTGTGATTCTATGGAGTTCAGGGTGGATTGGTTCAAAGTATGGGCAAGGCTATGCTGGCGTATTCACACTGCTGGTGTATCGCTATATTATTGTTGTCATCCTGCTTGTCTTGATAGTCTGCCTCACACGTTCGTGGCGAAAGTTATCTCGCTCGGAACTAATGATTCATGCCAGCGTTGGATTACTGTCTCACGGCATTTACCTTGGCATGTGCAACACCGCCTTTCAAATGGATGTCTCAACAGGCATGGTAGCACTCATTACAGCCCTGCTTCCATTGATCACATCAACATTGTCACCTTCTGTATCCGGAGAGTGGGCTAATCCTCGCCAATGGATTGGATTGGCTCTGGGGTTGTTCGCGGTATTAATGTTAATCGCAAACAAAGTATTACTTGGCGGAGCACCCGTTGCGTATCTGTTGCCGTTTATTGGAATCACTGCATTCAGTTTGGCCACGTTGCTGGATCGACGATTTTCACTTAAACGCAAAGCTTTACGCAAAGGCTCTACACCGCTACCATTAGTCTGCCTGATTCATTGCGCCAGCGCCCTAATATTGTTTCTACCTATGGCAGCAATAAGCGAGCGCTTTAACACTCAATGGGGAAGCGAACTGTTTTTTTCTGTTCTGTGGCTGGCGGTAGTGGTTTCGATAGGCGCATACGGCATGATGTTCCTGATGCTACGTCATCTCTCAGCGATAAAAGTTGCAAGCCTTGAGTATCTTGCTCCCCCAACAACCATGCTTATCGCTTACTTCATGTTTGGTGAGCGTTTGTCATTGTTGGATTTCTGCGGTCTTACGCTTGCAGGAGTAGGCGTTTATCTGGTGTTATCGGTCAAACCAACTAAAGTGAATAAAAACCGGCATGCTACTGTTTTACGCAGGCATGCGGTGGTAACAGTACCTGATCAATCACAGTGAGAAAGTACCTAGGGTATTAACAGCGGTAGTCGGGCTCGACTTCATAAACCACAAACCCCGATAAAAACTATCGGGGTTTGTTTTCTTGCAATCACTAACACGACTGACTTCAGAACAAAATCAGCCGTGGTGTTGAGTTACCACATTATCGCTTCAGGCGACGACGCAACCGACCCAGAAAACCGATCAGGCCAACCATCATCAGTACCGGTGCACTCATCGAGCCGCTTCCGGCTAAACCGGTGTGAATGATACCGGCCGCATTGGCCTGTAACACATCAGGCACACCGTCTCCATCCGCATCGGGCAATGCTGCACCCAATACCGGCGTTGTGCCGTTGGCCAGTGGAATGTAACCATCCCCAAGGAAGTCATCATCAAACAGATCAACAACACCATCACCATCGGTATCCGGCAACATCACGAAGTCTGCATCAGCAAAATCATCGATGCCGTCGCCATCCAGATCTTCACCGCCGGTCAGATCAACATCAGCACGGTCTGAAATACCGTCACCGTCACTGTCTGTCCATTGGTCCACCAGACCATCGTTATTCGCGTCGGCACCACCGGCTTCGATGATGTCGGATACCCCGTCACCATCACTATCCAGATCAAGGTGGTTTGGTACTCCATCTGCATCCGAGTCGGTCAAGTTGTTGGCCACAACATCGTCGGACGCACCATCACCGTTTGCATCTGTCAACGAATCCAGCACACCGTCACCATTAGCATCAGCCTCTGGTCCAACCGACTCCCATACATCCGGCAAGCCGTCATTGTCTGAATCAAGATCAAGGTAGTCAGGTATGCCGTCGCCATCAGAGTCTGAACTGCTTTCTAATGAATCGAGCAAGCCGTCATTGTCCGAATCCAGATCGAGGTAGTCGGGAATACCATCAGCGTCTGAATCTAATGGGTTAGCAGGATCGTTACCCGCTTCCTGGTTATCCGGAATACCATCGTTGTCTGAATCAGGGTCCAGATAATCTGGAATACCATCACCATCGGTGTCACCAGTGCTTTCTAATGAATCCGGGATACCGTCGCCATCGCTGTCCAGCGGTACAATCGGGCCAGGAGGTTCAATCGGTGTAACTGGCGCTGGTGGTGCAAGATAATCCGGTATACCATCACCATCCGCGTCGAGCGTACTTTCTTGCGCATCGTCGATTCCATCATTATCCGAATCACTGTCTTGCACATTGGGTATACCGTCGCCGTCTGAATCCACTGGATTAGTTGGGTCACTTCCGGCTTCTACATTATCTGCGATACCGTCATTATCAGAATCAGTGTCCAGAAAATCCGGGATGCCATCACCATCTGTGTCAACAGGGTTAGCAGGGTCTGCACCTGCTTCAACCATGTCAGGGATGCCGTCACCGTCAGAATCCAGATCCAGGTAATCAGGGATGCCGTCACCGTCGGTGTCTACATTACCTTCAAGGCTATCAGGGATACCGTCATTATCTGAATCTTCATCCAGGTAGTCGGGTATGCCATCGCCGTCGGTGTCAACATCACCCGCTAGTGTATCCGGGATTCCGTCATTGTCTGAATCTTCATCCAGGTAATCAGGTACGCCATCACCATCGGTGTCAACATCACCTTCTACTGCATCAGGAATACCGTCGCCATCAGAATCTAAATCCAGAGCGTTCGGAATACCATCACCGTCGGTATCGGTTGCACCTTCGACTGAATCCGGGATACCGTCATTGTCAGAATCCGGGTCCAGCGAATCGGGTATACCGTCGCCATCAGTATCGGTTAACTCTTCATCGGCATCTGGCAAACCATCACCGTCTGAATCCAGGTCAAGGTTATCGGGGATACCATCACCATCGGTATCAACTGTGCCTTCTGTTGAATCCGGCAAACCGTCACCATCAGAATCCAGGTCGAGTGCATCTGGAATGCCG
>CALHOI010000113.1 GCA_938035525.1 uncultured Granulosicoccaceae bacterium | reverse complement strand
ACAACCGGTTCCGTGTGCGAACACAGTGACGCCGTCAACGTGTGGAAATTCTGCTAATGCTTCGTCGTCGAAACCGGCAGCGATTTGGTATGCGGCAGTCGCAGAGCAATTGACCGAGCTGATGACAGCAACGTAGTTTCGTGTACCAACCGTGCCGTTGGGCCGCATGAAGCCATCGAATGTGTCGATACTTTTATTGTCAGTGCTTTGATTGTCCGTGCTTTGATTGTCAGTGCTTTGATTGTCGGTACCTTGTTTATCGGTACCTTGCACGACTTGTTCATTGGCTGCTTTGCTAAATTCGTACTGGCAAGTTGTTTCTCGGAACTCCAGGTTGTGCGTATGGATATGTTCACCAGCGCGGATGTTGGTACTAGCAACACCAATCGGTTGCGCATACTTGATAACGTCATCGCCCTCGTTAATATCAACTAACGCAAACTTGTGGCCATTGGGTACCGCAGCGCTAAGCGTGACCCCATTGACCTGCTGGCCTTGCTTTAAGTTTTGCACCGCCACTGCAACGGTGTCCGCGTCATTGAGTATGAGGCAATCGCCTGGCGTCTGGTTGCTGCCGTGCCAGACAATAGGTTGTTCGTTATTGTCATCCATGGCTTAGTATTACAAGTGCCGACACAGAGCAGGCAGGAAGTCTTCACCCACACCTTTTTCTACCATTTTATTAATGGTGTTTTTTGCAGCATTTGGCACTGACGCGTTTTGCGACAAAGCACTGGCCAATTCGTCAAAGTAGCCAATGTCTTTCGCAGCATTTTTTATTGAAAATTGCAGTTTGGTTTCGTCGTTGTTGAGTGGTCCTTCAAACATCCAGGCCATAAAGTCACTGCCTAACGGACCGGATGTCATGACATCGGCTAATAGCTTCATGTCGATGTCGGCCGCCTGCGCCGTTTGTACAACTTCGGCCAACATGATTGCCATGGACACAGAGCAAGCGTTATTGAGTAGTTTTATTTTATGGCCCGTTCCTAATGGCCCCAAGTGAAAAAGATTTTCTGACATGGTTTCAAGCAGTGGCTTGGCACGATTAAAATCTTCGTCACTGCCACCTGCCATCATGTTTAGCGTGCCAGATTCTGCTGCTGCAGAAGAACGACCTAGTGGCACGTCCATAATGCTGCAATTGGCCGCACGCAGTTTTTCACCCAGTGCAATGGTCGACGTCGGCAAGGAGGTGCCGCAGTCTATGATCAGTAAGCCATCGTTTGCACCGGCCAATAAGCCGTCTTCACCGTTAATCAATTGCTCCACAACTTCTGATGTTGTTACGCATAAAATGACGATATCGGATTGTTGTGCCATTTCTTTTGGCGTGCTGACTTCAACCGCACCCTCAGAAATAAGGCGATCGACGGGCTCGCGTCGCGAGTTGGCCATAACCGATAGGGAGTAACCATTTTTAAGTACGTTGGATGCCATGCCAACGCCCATGGCGCCAAGTCCGATAAAGCCTACGCGTTCTGATTTTGTTGCAGATTGAGACATGCTGTTAAATTTTCCGGTGGTGAGTAAAAACTGTTCAAGAATAGCAGCGTGCTCATTGAGCCACAAGTCTAAACCGGGCTGCCAGCGCTCAGAGGCGGTTTCTAGCCTAGCATCACCCGTTTTCCTGATTTCACCGACGCCAGAACAGCCTGTGTTACTGCCAGAGATCGACTCGCGTCAGCGGCGGTAATCAGCGGTTTTTGCTGACCGCGAATGACGTTAGCAAAGTGAGTAAGCTGAGCGTTGAAAGCGTTAAGATAATCATTTTTGAGGCTTTTTGATTGTATTGGGGAAAACCAGTCGCCGCCATCCTGGGTTGATGTCCACTGCACCAGATTTGGAAATTCCAGTGAACCTTGACTACCAACCAGGCGAAAACAATTCTCCCCAGTGCCGGGTATAGCAGGGTTTTCATCAGTAGCGTATTCCCAAGCCCATGGTGAAGGTGACTGATCAGATAAAACGAAGGTGCCGAGCGCGTCGTTTTCAAAGCGCATCACTATTGCCGTGACATCTTCTTTTTCGAAACCCTGGACTTGATAACTGCTTTCGGCATAAACGCTCTTGATTTCACCACAAACAAATCGGAGTAGATCGATGTCGTGAATGGCGTTGGTCATAACGGGCCCGGCTGGCCATTGTTTACGCCAGTCTGGGTCGTAGTAGGTGTTGTGCTTTTTTAAACACCATTGTCCAGACACGGCCAATAACTTTCCCAGCTCACCCGTCTGAATCATTTTTTTTGCCTGCTGAACAGCCGCGTAATAGCGTCGGTGATGGCCAACCAGAACGTGTTGATTGGTGTTTTCAATAGCATCAATTATTTTCTGTGATTCGGCCAAATCGGTGGTAATGGGTTTTTCTATCAGCAGATGACAGCCATGACTCAGTGATTCAAGTGCCGGTTGTAAATGGTGGATGGTGGGAGTCGCGATAACAATGCCATCTGGCCGCTGTTCTTTAAATAGCGCCTGTGCATCTTTAAAATGAGGCGTGTTTGCAAGATCGACACCCGATAACGAATCGATGGACGGATCAACTACGGCGCAAAGTTCTGTATCGGGTAGTGCCTGTATGGCTTTTACATGTCTTATGCCAACGTTTCCAGTTCCGATGACGGCAAGTTGAACAGGTTTCATCGTTATTATCGGTGTAGTTCTTCGCCAATGATGTCTTCAATAACGCGCGTTACTATCCAGTTGTCACCATCAGGGTGTTTGGTTTTACCTGCATGAAATAGTTGCATGGCGGTAGCGGCTGTGTGCATAGGAACGCCCAATTGACTGGCAAGGTCGAGTGAGATAACCAAGTCTTTGTGCATGGTAGAGATATGACTACCAGTTTTATAAAATTGTCGATCAATAATATTTTCAAGAGAGCCGTTAGCTACATTGCACGATGCACTTGAACTTGATACCACGTCAAGCAAGGCTTGGCCGCTAACGCCGGCTTTGGCGGCCAGTGCGGCGGCTTCAAATGTTGCGCTAAAGATTGACCCAATTAACGATTGTAAGCAGGC
>CALHOI010000112.1 GCA_938035525.1 uncultured Granulosicoccaceae bacterium | reverse complement strand
AAAAACAGATAGCTGGGATGACTTCACCACCCATGAACCCCACAGCGTTGAAAACCGGTTGTTAATGCCGCGCCCACTAAAATGACGTGATGGGGTCAGAGTAAAATTAGTGCTGCTAACAAGGTGTGATTCGTACCAATTTAGCTCAATGATATTGTCATCTGGCACACCCCAGCGCAATAAATGCGCTTTAATCCCTAAGGGTACAAGGAACAGCTTTGTGGTGGCTGCTAAATCTGCAATGGCTTTATGATCAAGATGATCGTAATGATCGTGCGAAATTAACACCACATCAACAGCTGGAAGCGTGTCTATGGTTTGTTCCACTTTCATGGCAAACGGTTTGCCACCTATTGGGATGGGTGAGGCTCGGTTAAACACAGGGTCAATTAACACCCTGGTGCCTTCAGATTGAAACATCAGGGTTGAATGCCCAAACCAGACAAAATCCCCATCAGCGAAATTCTCTTTGTCAAAATGCACCGATGGCAGTGGTGTGTTGGGATTCTTGTTTTTGGCTGGAAACAAAAAGGTAGATAGCCCCAACGATTCGCCAGGTTCGCGTGTATCTACCCGTGTTTCTTCAATGTTAGTGAATATCCCATCCTGGTAGTTGGATGAGGCATTCATACGCTCAATCGAATCACTGGTGGGCTTTGCACCGAAGGTGGGTGCAAAGAATAAAAACGCGGTAACGGCAATCGCCAGCACAGCTACCACTATAAGCAGCCACATGATGGTTTTAAGTAGTAATCGAAACAATTTATCGATCAGATGGTGATGAGTGGTTCAGCATCATAACCTATGTTTTACGACGTGCGCGACGTCGTGCACTGCGGCCGCGTTGCACGCCGGCGGCATCGCTTTGCGATACGGTGGGTTCGGGTAGTTGAACTACTTTGGCCAGCTCGGTAAAAACAGCACTTTTGTGTGGAAAGGCCATGGCTTCTACAAAGTGTTCCTGAAATTTTGGTTCTACAGCCGTTTCAATTTTTTCTACTGCACGTACTGTTTCCTCTATGAGTGAGCGCGACTCGCGATCCAGCAGGGCAATACGCGCACCGGTACCGGCCGCATTGCCAGCAGAGGCAACGTTGTCCAGATGACAGTCGGGGATTAAACCCAGAATCATGGCGTATTTAACGTCAATGTGGCTGCCAAATGCACCGGCAAGGCGAATGCGATCAACCTTGTCGATTGCCAAGTGGTCCATCAACAGCCGAACACCAGCATACAGTGCCGCTTTGGCTAACTGAATTTGTCTGACATCGTTTTGGGTTATGCGAATGGTGACATCACCCTCGTGCAACAGGTATGAAAACGTTCTGCCATCTTCACTGATGCGCGGATTTTTTTGTGCCAGATGTCCTTGCACTACGCCATCGGTATCAATGATGCCCGCCAGAAACATTTCGGCGACCACTTCAATAATGCCCGAGCCGCAAATCCCAGTAACCGGCAAGGTATCCAGTTGTTCTTTAAAGCCGGGTTCGTTTGACCAGGTTTCGCAGCCGATAATACTAAAACGCGGTTCCAGCGTTTCAGGATCAATACGCACGCGCTCAATTGCGCCGGGAGCAGCGCGTTGGCCACCGCTGATTTGTGCGCCTTCAAATGCTGGCCCTGTTGGGCTGGAGCAGGCCAATAGCCTTGATGAATTACCCAATACAATTTCGGCATTGGTACCGACATCAACTAACAATGTGATGTCGTCCAGCTTGCCGGGTTGCTCACACAGAATAACCCCGGCAGTATCAGCACCAACGTGGCCGGCAATGCAGGGCAGAAAATAGGCTTGCGCTTTGGGGTGAGCTTTTATGTCCATGGTGGCAGCATCAACATTCAGCGCTTCATCGGTGGTCAGCGCGAATGGTGCGCCGCCAAGTTCCACCGGGTTAATACCCAGTAGCAAATGGTGCATCACCGGGTTTGCGACAAACGTAATTTCCATGATGTCGGTGACATCAATGCTGGCTTCAGTGGCGACATCTACCAGCAATTGATTGATGGCCTCTCGCACGGCGTCCGTCATTTCGACATCACCGCCGGGGTTCATCATGACGTATGACACGCGGCTCATTAAGTCTTCACCGAATCTGATTTGCGGGTTCATGGCGCCACTGCTGCCTAATACATCGCCCGTTATCAAGTCGCACAAGTGCGCGGCTATAGTGGTTGAACCAACGTCGATGGCAACACCGCAAATGCGTTCCTTGAAGCCGGGCCACACGCCTAGTATGCGGCCATCGTTGTGCACGGCTGCGGTGACTTGCCAGTTTTCAGCTCGCAACGCATCTTGCAAGCCATGCAGCAAAGATAAATCAGTGCTTAAGCCGGTTAAATTCCATTCTTTTTCCAGTGCTTGTTTTAAACGTCGCAGGTCACCCGAAGGGTCGTGCATATCGGGCTGCTGAACTTCAACCACGTGTAAGCTGATGGCTGGGTTAAGCGTTATGTTGGCGTGATCGGCCTCTTTTCTAATGACTTGTCTGTGCACCTGGCTTTCTGGGGGCACATCAACAACCATGTCGCCCAACACATTGGCCTGACAACCCAATCGTCGACCTTGCGCGAACTCGCCGTTAATGCGCTGATAACGCGCTTCAACTTTTGTTGACTCACTTAGATGCTCAGCTTTGGAAACAATATTGTGTTTGGGGAATTCGCCTTCGGGGCATTGCACTTGGCAGCGCCCGCATAATCCGCGACCGCCGCAAACCGTATCAAGATCAACACCCAGAGTTCTGGCCGCAGACAAAATTGATGTGCCGATAGGGAAGTGGCCCCGCTTACCGCTGGGGGTAAAAACGACCAGTGCTTGATCTTCGCTAGTGCTCATGTGGCGTTCATTCAGGTTTTACGGCGACGCTTGGTGACGCGACGGCCGCGAGCACCGGCTTCGCCTTCGGCGGCGGGTTCGCGGTATTTTTTAATCCAGTCCAGGCAATCTTTATCGTTGCCCATTAGCACATCGGCTGCCATAACTGATCGCATGACTTCTTCGTGAATTGGATTAGTAATAGCCGATGTCATGCCAGCGCCAATGGCCATACTTAAAAAAGCACCATTGATGCCGTTGCGTTGTGGTAATCCAAAACTAATATTGGAAGCACCACACGTGGTGTTGCATTTAAGCTCGGTTCTTATTCGATCAAGAATATCGAACACTTGTCGGCCTGCGTAACGCATAGCGCCAATTGGCATAACCAGTGGGTCAATAACAATGTCGGAGGCAGGAATACCGTGATCGGCTGCGCGTTCAACTATTTTTTTAGCAACATCAAACCGCACGTTCGGGTCTTCAGAGATACCGGTTTCATCGTTGGAAATGGCAACCACGGCCGCACCGTACTTTGCCACCAGCGGTAATACACGCTCAAGGTTTTCATCTTCGCCGGTCACGGAGTTAACCAGTGCTTTGCCTTGATAAACCGCCAGGCCTGCTTCCAGCGCTTCTATGATGGAGGAGTCGATTGATATGGGTACATCGGTAATTGATTGCACCAACTGTATGGACTTTGCCAGCAAAGCGGGTTCGTCAGCCAGCGGAATACCGGCGTTAACATCAAGCATTTGCGCACCTGCTGCCACTTGAGCTAAAGCATCGGCTTCAACGCGGCTAAAATCGCCGGCTTTCATTTCTTCGGCAAGGATTTTTCGCCCCGTTGGGTTGATGCGCTCGCCGATAATCGTGAATGCACGATCATCACCAATAATGTGTTCTTTGGTGGCGGAGCTAACAATGGTGTCAGTCATGAAGTTTATCCATTTGTGTTTGTACGTTGGCATCCCCTTCAAACAGTCTGGGGTGCCATGGTGTTCTGCCGTTGAGTACGCCTGATCGCTCTACAATGTCAGGTACGTTGTGTTCTTGTCGGTAAGCCATGATGTGCACACCGTTTACGCCTTCAATCTCTTTTATTTCCTGTATTAAGTCGACGCATAAATTCACGCCTTCCTTTTTTTGATCGTCAGCGCCTTTTAAACGATTGATGACCGAATCTGGAATATGCACACCCGGTACGTTGTTACGCATCCATTCTGCCGTGCGTGCCGAAGCCAGTGGGCCCACACCGATAAGCAAAAAGACTTTGTCATCTAAGCCCATGTCTTTGATGGTTTGCATGTAGGTTCGAAGCCGATCAACATCGTAGCAGTATTGGGTTTGAATAAACTGCGCACCCGCCTGGATTTTTTTGGCCAGTCGCAAGGGTCGCCAGTCAAAAGGCTGTACGAATGGGTTAGCTGCTGCGCCAAGGAACACATGTGGCGCGTGCTCTATTTTACGGCCGCTTTGAAAGGTGCTGTCATCGCGCATGGTGCGAGCGATATTAAGTAACGACATGCAGTCCAGATCAAAGACCGGTTTGGCGTCAGGGTGGTCGCCGGTTTGTACACCATCGCCGGATAAACACAGCATGTTACATACACCCATGGCCGCACCACCGAGAATATCGCCTTGAATGGCGATGCGGTTTTTATCTCGACAGGAGATTTGCATAATAAGCGCGTATCCCATGCGAGTCAGCAGGGCGCAAACGGCCAGGCTACCCATATGACAATGTGCGCCACTGCCGTCGGTTGCGTTAATGGCATCAACGTACCCGTCAAACAAACTCGCCCGCTCGTAAACCTCGTTGGGGTCGGCAGAGTCGGGCGGGGCAAGTTCGCTGGTTACGGCAAAATGGCCATCGCGTAAAATACGTTCCAGGCGGCCTGGCGAGCTGTGACCGTCGCGCATGGGTAACGGGTAACCTGCAATTGGTTCGTCTTCATACATCATGATGTGCCCTCGCCAGAATCTGAGGCCACCAGTTTTGCCGCATCGCGTTGCAGGCGAACTTCGCGCAACCACGATGAACTGCCCTTGAGTCGGTGATCAATTGGTACTTGTACGATGCTTATGTCGCCACCGTTTTTCATGCGCTGACTGCCGTCCCAGGCTTCTACCCACACGCATCGCATGTGCGGTTTGACTTCGCAATAGCCGTCTTCTCGTACACCGCCACATGGACCATTACGAATGGATTTAGGACAATTCATGGGGCAGGACATGCCGGTTTTACTTAAGGCACATTGACCACACATTTGGCAATCAAACAACACACCTTTGATGCCTTTCTCTATGGCTGCCACAGGTTTTTCCAGTCGCTTGTAACCAATGCGCTCCATTAGTGGCGCGCATATCAGTAAGGTTTTTTCCAGCGCGGCGTAGAGGATTTCCATCATCCTTGCGCGTCTTGTTGACCATAGCCTGACTTTGTACATGAGATCTCACACCTGCAAGGTGCAACCTTGCAACGCTATGTGGGTTTAGCGTCTGCTTCGATGCCTTTTGCTTTAACAACTGCTTCAAGGTGTTCATCGCTAAACGCTGCTTCGAGCTCTGCTGCCGCTTTTTCAGCCTCGGCCTGCAGGTCGTCGCTACATTGCTCTCTTATGCGTTTCCAGTCTTCCATATATGCGTCACTTGTACCCTTACCTGCGCGCATCGCAGCTCGATCTATGCCTTCCTGAAAGCGCGCTGTCAGAGCAACTTTGGCCGTCTTGCGACCTTTTTTCGCAGTGACTTGGGAAGGTATATCGCGCCAGTAAATTTTAATGAGTTCGGCCATGGTCTTTGATTGTCCAGAAAAATAGGGTCCAGATTAGAAGGCGGTAATAGTTACTCTGCGACGATATTAATACCTTTAAGGGATTGTTGTAACGGCTGCAGGCCGGTGTAGTGAACCTCTAATGGCAAGTTAATAGATTCGGCTGCCGCTTTGGCTTGCGCCAGGCGCTCGTCGTTTTCGGTTTGCGCCAGATAAAGCATACGAGTGTAGTTGCCAAAATACATGTCTCGAAGTTCGGGGTGTTTTCGTATACCCAGCGTTTCGAGTATCAGGCGATCAAAGTGCCAGGCAAGATAATCGGTTAGAAAAAAAGTACCAAGCTCCTCACCAGCCAGTTTGGTGAAGGTGTCGTCCCCGGTAAAAAAAGCATAACAGTGTGCGCCCGGTAAGCGTTCAACATTGTGCTTGTCGAGCACGGTATCCAGATGCCCGCCCGTGCCACAGTCGCCATAGGCGACCAGCATGTGGTCGTAAGCCTGTTTGTTTTCGATGATTTTTTGTTCCACACCCGGTGCGATTTTATCGGGCGTGTTATGCCATTCCGCGGGCAGGCACTGAACGTCTATGTGATGCCACTGGTTGCTTTTTAGTACGTCAACCAGCTCGTGTGCCAGTGCTCCGCAAGCAATAAGTAGTGTGCGGCTCATGCTATTCGGCGCACACTATTGCTGTTGCGTCTGGCGCTGGTATGCAGGCAAGCGATGAACATAACTGATACGAATCAAGCAACAGGCGGGCGATTAACTCGCCTGTCTGCGTTCGGCAATAAGAGACTTGGCTGTTTCAACCGCCACTGCAGCATCTCGACAGTAAGCGTCTGCGCCAACCGCCTCACCAAATTCTTCGTTAAGTGGTGCACCGCCAACCAGTACAATGAAGTCATCCCGCATGCCTTGCTCTTTTAAAGTATCGATAACCACTTTCATGTAAGGCATGGTGGTGGTGAGCAGCGCAGACATGCCCAGAATTTCGGGTTTGTGTTCTTCCAGGGCCGCAATGTAATCTTCGACCGGGTTGTTGATTCCCAGGTCGATAACTTCAAAGCCTGCGCCTTCGAGCATCATGCCAACCAGATTTTTTCCGATGTCATGAATATCGCCTTTGACCGTACCGATAACCACTTTACCAATGGGTGGTGCGCCGGTTTCTGCAAGCAGAGGTCTTAAAATAGCCATGCCACCTTTCATGGCATTGGCTGCCATCAGCACTTCGGGTACGAACAAGATGCCATCACGAAAATCGATACCAACGATACGCATACCTTCAACCAGCGCGTCGTTCAATACTCTATCGGCCGTCCACTTGCGTTCCAGCAGTATGTTGGTGCCTTCTTCGATTTCCTCTTTCAAGCCATTGTAGAGGTCGTCGTGCATTTGCTCGACCAGCTCTTCGTCGTTGAGTTCGGAGAGGATAATGTCCTCTTCATCGTCAAAGTTTTCTTCGTCAGTCATGTCTGTTTAAAACCTCTTGTCGCTAGCGGTTAGCGCTTAGGGCCACCAAATAGTAGCATTGAGCATAGTAACGGCATAGATTTGGTGTAGATACCCAACTTTGCCTCCAGTACGACTCAGATGACAGGCAAATGCGACAATGTACGGGCAAGTAGCGAGGCAGCCATTCGATTTTCTGGAGCCACACCGGAAAGGTTGCTAACTGTGCCGTAGTGAGACATGTGTCACGGAGCGCTTTTTGAGCATACTGGGACAAAAGCATGGCGCATGTATCGTGCCACGCGTGGTGGCGCTTAATAGATAATTACCATAGATGATTACCTGCCAGTGAACGTGGGTTTTCGCTTGTTTAAAAACGCGTTAACGCCTTCCTGATAGTCTTCGGTTTTGCAGGCCGCTTGTTGGAAATCACGTTCCAGGTCGAGTTGCTCGTCGAGGGTTTTGGTGCCGCTGTTGTTCAATAATAATTTTGTAAATGCCAGACCGGTTGTGGCTTGAGAGGCAAGTTGCACAGCCAGTGCGGTTGTTTCTTCGATTAACGCATCATCTTCGATGCAGCGCCAGATCATGCCCCATTGTTCGGCCTTCTCGGCGCTCAGTGGTTCGGCCGTCATGGTTAAACCGATAGCCCGAGGCAAACCAATTAACTTTGGCAAAGCCCAGGTACCGCCAGCATCAGGCACTAATCCCAGATGCGCAAATGACTGAATAAACCGAGCTGACTTAGCGGCTAAAACCATATCGCACGATAAAGCCAGATTTGCTCCAGCGCCAGCGGCAACACCGTTGACACAGGCAATCACTGGCATATTGAGGCCTTTTATCGCTCGGACCAGTGGGTTGTAATTACGATCAAGCAACTCGCCCAAATCAGCACCCTCTGCATCGGCAAGATCTTGGCCTGCGCAAAAAGCACGCCCTGCTCCGGTTATAACCAACGCTCTTATGGTGTCAGATGTGCTGGCCAGTGAAAGTAGTTCGTGCAGTCGTTCGAACATGGCAGCGGTGAGACTGTTGAGCTTGTCTGGCCTATTTAACGTTAGCCAGGCTACACCATGCTCTTCTGTAAAGCTGACCAGTTCGGCGTTCTCACTCATGGGCTTTCCGGTTTAGATAACGGCATTAAAGGGGGGTGTACTTTATAAGGTTTTGCTAACGAGCGCCGGGTGGTTTGGCCGATCGAAACAGGCTGGCTATTAGCACCAACAAGAAGGCGCCACCTAATGCGCGCAGCAGGTAGGCCGGTGGGCCAACATCGACAACCGCAGTGTTTCCCATAAGAACGGGGAAAAATGCACCCAAAGCCGCACCGATGACACCCAGCACAATGTTGATGACGAAGATAGACTTGCTGCCACGCAGAAATACGGCGGCTATGCCGCCAAAAATGATGCCGATTAACAGCATGAGCATGAGGTTCGCTACTGGCAAGTTAGTCTCCGAGAACGCAATAAGTGTGTGTCAGTTGCCGACAGGATACTGCATTGCCGCTGTAGCTAAAAGCTGAGCCGTCTCAAAAAATTGAAAAATCCGTTGTTAACATGTGGCAAGGTCAGTTATTGTGCGGCACTGTTATCAACTACAGGTCAGAATGTCGACGAACCAGCCACAGTGGGAATCGAGCGATGTACCCCTGTTGGGTATTGGGTTGCTGCTGGTTTCAACCGTGCTGTTTGCCGCTCAGGATGTCATCACCAAGCAACTGACAGCCTCCATTTCGGTGCCGCAAATCCTGGTGGTCCGGTTTGCGGCTTTTGCCCTTTTTGCACTTATATACGCATCACGTAAACGTGGTGTTAAGCAAGCCATAGCATCGGTGTTTCCCAAATCACAGTTGGCGCGTGGCCTTATCATGTGTACCGAGATTGGCTTGTTTGCGTACGCCGTACAGTTTTTGGGCATAGCAGAAATTCACGCTATATTTTCCTGTTTTCCACTGGTTATAACGGCCCTATCAGTGCCTTTATTGGGTGAGCAGGTTGGGTGGCGCCGGTGGCTTGCGGTGCTCATTGGGTTTGTTGGCACGCTGATCATTGTACAACCGGGCACGGGCGTTTTTAATCCTGCTGCGGTGTTAGCACTGATTTGCGTGCTGTTGTATTCCTATTACAACATCCTTACACGTAAAGTCTCCAAGCGTGACTCTTTCGAAACCTCTTTATTGTATTTTGGTTTGGTGGGTTTTGTTGCATCGCTTATTGCTGTTGTGGGGCGTTGGCAAGCACTGGAGACACAAACGGTTATTTTACTGTGTGGTATTTGTGTTACATCGGTGTCGGGCCACATGCTACTTATAAAAGCGCTGGAAGTGACCAGTGCTGTTGTGCTGCAACCGTTTAATTATTTTATTCTGGTTTGGGCCATTGTGTTTGGCTATATCTTTTTTGGAGAGGTGCTGGCAACGCACCAGGTGCTGGGTGCGTTCATTGTTGTTGCCAGTGGTTTGTATGTGGGTATACGCGAGTATTTTATTTCTGCTCGAAAGCCTGGCTAATAATAAGTCGGTTCAGTAAATCGCTGCGTTATTAATCCGTAAAAAATGGCGCTTAGCCCATATTATTCATTGGCAGCCAGCGGTCTGTCGGAGCGCAATAACTTATGCACTTCGTTAACAGCCAGCGATAGCATGGCAAAGTCGACGCCTGTGCCGGCTTTCATTTCAGTGATCAGGTCGCTGTATTTCTTTACCGCAAATTGATTGGCGTTAGACCATCGCAAAACCATATCGCTGGCGCTAAACGCATCTTTGTTTGACATGCCCACCGAGCTGATAACTTCTGCTGTTAAGTGGCGTTGCTGATAATGCAAGTCGCTGCGAAGCTCCGACTTTGATAACGTATGCCAATGGCTTCGTGCCTGCAGTTCGCCAATTTGCTCGCGTAGCCACTGTAGCTCCAGGTGATTACCCAGTTCGAAATACACTTTTGTTGCATTGCTGATGGGTGTGTTAGCCGAGCCAGCAATTTCAACAATATCCAAAGAAGATGAAAGCGGTACAACCTGTGAGACGGCTCTTGCTGTTGCTTCTGGAACACCAGCGTTGGTAAAAAAGTCTATCCGTTGTTCAAGTGTTTCCCGGTTTGATTTGGCCAGACACGCTGGCATGCTTGAAATAATTTCTGTTATCCCGGGCTCAAACTGTGCAATAACTTCGTCGATTGAATGCAGGCCGCGGCGAGATCGCAGCAGCCAGTGGGTTGAGCGTTCGACCAGACCGCGAACCAACAATTGCATTTTGTTTTGAATTGAAGCTGAGGCTTTGTTATCCAGCTCTTCAATGGATTGCCATAGCTGTGGCAGCTTAAAAATTGAACGCACGGCCATAAATGCGGCAGCAACTTCGGCTGCTGTTGCGCCCAGTTCGTGGTGCATTCGAAACGTAAACGTTGGACCCAGGCGATTGACCAATTCATTTGTCACGACAGTGGCAATGATCTCTGGGCGTAGTCTGTGTGTTGCAACGCGATCGGCAAATTGCGTCGATAACGTGCCTGGAAAGTAGCCCAGCAATGTTTGTTGTAGTGCGGGTTCGTGGGCAAAATCGCTGGCCAGAATATCATCGTACATAACCATTTTGCTGTAAGACACCAGCACGGCTATTTCAGGGCGACTAAGGCCTTCGTTGGCAGCCAGGCGATCAGCAATTTCTTCGTTGCTGGGTAAAAATTCAATATCTCGGTTAAGTCGATCAATAGACTCCAGGTGTTGCATCAGTCTTTGGGCTTCATCCAGTGATACCCCACCGGTCTCCATGCATTGATTAATGCACTGGGTTTGCAAATAGTTGTCTGTTAATACCAGATGCCCCACGGTGTCTGTCATGTCGGCCAAAAGCGCATCGCGTTGCTTCAGTGTCATGTCACCGCTGGCAACAACAGCGTTAAGCAGGATTTTTATATTCACTTCGTGGTCAGAGCAATCAACACCGGCTGAATTGTCAATCGCATCGGTATAAATCATGCCACCGGCGCGAGCAAACTCAATTCGACCCAATTGTGTGCAACCCAAATTGCCGCCTTCACCAAACACACGGCAGCGTAACTCGTGCGCGTTAACCCTTAACCCGTCGTTGGCTCTGTCCGCCGCATCGGCGTGTGTTTCGCTGGAGGCTTTCATGTAGGTGCCAATGCCGCCATTCCATAAAAGATCGACCGGCGCTTTTAATATCGCGTTGATTAAGTCGGTAGGATTAAAAGTGTTTTTTTCCAGTCCGAGCGCCGCAACGGCCTCACTGGATAAGGTAATGCTCTTGTCGCTGCGCGAATAGATTGCGCCACCTTGGGATAGCAGGTCGGTGTTGTAATCGGTCCAGCTTGAACGCGGCAATTCGAATAAGCGCTTGCGTTCAGTGTAACTGCTGGCAGCGTTTGGTGTTGGGTCGATAAAAATGTGCTGATGATTAAATGCCGCCACCAGTTGAATCTGCTCTGACAACAACATGCCGTTACCAAATACGTCGCCAGCCATGTCACCAATGCCAACCACGCTAAACGGTTGCGATTGTGTGTCGTGGTCAAGTTCTCGAAAGTGTCGTTTGACTGACTCCCACGCACCGCGAGCGGTAATGCCCATCTTTTTGTGGTCATAGCCAACAGAGCCGCCCGATGCAAACGCATCACCCAACCAGAAACCGTATTCTTCCGATACGGCGTTAGCAAAATCTGAAAATGTGGCCGTACCCTTATCAGCCGCTACTACCAGATAGGGGTCGTCATCGTCGTAGCGAACCACGTTGTCAGGCGCAATGATATCGTCGCCGACAATGTTGTCGGTGATGTCCAGTAAACCGCGTAAAAAGTTTTGATAACACCCTACAACCTGGTTCATCATGATGTCGCGTTCACTGGACAGCGCTCGTTTGACATAAAAGCCGCCTTTAGAACCAACCGGCACAATGACGGCGTTCTTAACCATCTGCGCTTTCATCAGGCCCAGTACTTCAGTTCTGAAATCTTCACGACGATCAGACCATCGCAGCCCGCCTCGTGCGACTCGACCACCGCGTAGGTGAATGCCTTCAAAGTCAGCTGAATAAA
Source organism: uncultured Granulosicoccaceae bacterium (assembly GCA_938035525.1). GTDB lineage: Bacteria > Pseudomonadota > Gammaproteobacteria > Granulosicoccales > Granulosicoccaceae > Granulosicoccus. The sequence continues at coordinate 15,629 of CALHOI010000112.1, read as the reverse complement.
CAAAAATTTCAGCCATCGGGTGAGGCAGTGGCAGATCGTTTATTGCGGCAGAGTCAAACTTGTACGACAAATAATGTGGATGTGCGCCTTCGGAGTTGGTGCAATACACATTGGTTCTGAGCGTAGCCTTTATTAAATTGAGATAGGCGCGCAGTATTCGATCTTCATCCAGGCTGGAGACACTATCCAGTGCCGACAAAATACGTTGTTCAATGTTTTTATCAGTAGTTTCAATTGACGCCGGGTTGAAACGTTGCTGGAATAAAGCAACGATATCGCTGGCTATTGCATGGTTAGCCACCAGAGCATCGATAACGTATGCCTGCGAGAATGGCACACCTATTTGCATAAGGTACTTGCAATAACTGCGCAGTATCACAACCTGACGCCAGTCAAGACCCGCGGCCAGTATCAGTTGATTAAAGCCATCGTTCTCGACGGCGCCGCTCCAAATATGGCTAAAGGCACATTGAATATTTTCCGCCGAACTTTTTGAATCCAGTTTGCTCTGACCCAGTTGTTCAACCGTGAACTCATGTATCCAGATAGCGCTATCGTTTTTACGTCGTATTTCAAATGGGTGTTCTGCGTCCACGCGTAATCCCATGTTTTCAATAATGGGCATCACATCCGAGAGCGTAACCGGATTGGTTTGGCAGAACAACTTGAAATTGATGGTGCCGGTGTCGGCAACAATGTGACGATAAAAGCTCATTACCGGCGCATCCTGTTTTAGATTCTCTTCCATAAAAGCGATATCTGAAACAGCAATGCGAGCTGAGTAGTCTTCAATATAGGCGGGTGGGAAACCACCGCTGTACCGTTGGTATAAGCCCAGAGCCTCTGGTTCTTTATACGATTGCCTCAGTGATTCCAGTAAGCGATCATCCCAGGTGATAGCCGCCTGTTGAATGAGTGTTTCAATGCTTTTCCAGTCAATGTCGCGATTTAATGGCGGCTTTTTCTGCACCACAAAATGCAACCGAGCCAATGCCGACTCTGATGAAAATTCTGTATGGAACTGCGTGGATATCCCATCAATCTTTGATCTTAATATGGATTCAATGTCCAGCCTTAACTCACGGCTGTATGTGTCTCGGGGAATATAAACCAGACAATTGCAGAAGCGACCCATAGGGTCAATAGAATGGAATAAGCGAATCTGTTGACGTTCGTGCAGCGACACAATACGTTCGGACATCGCCAACAGATTTTCTGGCGATGTCTGTAACAGCATGTCGCGAGGGAAACCTCTCAACACGCCAGCGAGCGCCTTGCCGTCGTGTGAGTCCTGTGCAAAGCTTGAACTTTGAATGACTGCATCAATGCTTTGGCGTAACAGGGGGATAGATTCAGGTGCCTCTGTTTGCAAGTTACCTGCAAATAAGCCGGCAATACAGCCAAGTTGAATCAGCGTGCCTGCCTCATCTCTATGCAGCAATAAGATAAGGTCGGTGTAGTCTGATTTAATAATGGGTGTGCGGGCGTCGGCTTTACAAATAACGATGTCGTCCTTAACGCTGTGCAGTGATTCCAGCGCATCTTCTGGTATCAGTGTGTCCACTGACCATTGCACGGTGCTGTTTAAGTCTGCCAGCATACCCAGCGAATCGGTGTTGCTGCCGCTCAATTTATCGCTCTTGGGTGTGGTTTCGACCATACCGAGACAAATAAATTGTTTTTCCAGCAACCATTTAAAAAAGGCGGATTGTTCGGCGTCGTCGCTGTTATTACTAATGGTTTTCAGACGCTGCAACATGGCGGGCGTGTCTTTTCTAACGGCCTCGAGGATTGCGAGCGTGTTTCGTATGTGGGTTTCAATGTCGTTCAGCCGTTCATCAGGTACATGCTCAATTTGTACATGCATGAGCGATTGCGGCTTGGCTGATTCAACAGATTCAAGTACCGGATGAATAATCAGTCTAACGTTATGGCCTTTATCAAGCAGTGCGCTACGGATGCTGGCCACCAAGTGAGCTTGATCCTGGGTAATTAATTCGATAACCGTATTAGGACTTTGCCACCCATGACTGTCCACTGTGGGATTCAGAATGTTAAGACTGATTTGATTTTCTTTGTGACTACGCCAAAGCTGCCAATGCGATAAGGCCAGACCGTTTAGGTCCTCGGGGTTTATCCACTCCAGGTCAGCCAAGTGGGAGCCCTTAAAGTAGCTGGTGATAAAGCGCAAGAATTCGGCGCGTTTTTCTGCATCAATGGAGCGAGGGGTAGCCACAGCGATGTCATCCAGCAAGGTCTGGAACAGGGAATCGGAATGGCTGATGAATGCAGGTTGTGTTGCGGGCATTGTCTGGCTGATCCGTCGCGGCTGAAATTTGGAAATAACACCATTGCAGTGCAGGAAATCAGCCAAACGGGGCCGGCCAACTATGTCACTGTGTGACACATTGGCCGGTCAGCCACAACCAGTTGTCAGATAGAGAACTGCTTCCCAATATCGGCCATGTCAGCCAGCGACAATCGAGCGCCAAACTGCGTGATAAGCCTGCCCGCCGCCGCGCTGGCCAATTCGCCACACTGCTCAAAAGAGTGTCCGTGCGTCATGCCATACAGAAATGCGCCGGCGTACATATCACCTGCGCCGTTGGTATCCACCGGGTCGACTTTGGTTGCCTTCACATCGATGACATTGTGACCGTCGAAAATGGTCGCGCCCTTGGCACCGCGGGTAATCGCAAATTTCTTGGCCACACCCTTCATACCCTCAACGCAGCCCTCGATGGAGTCGGCTTCAAACATAAGTCTGGCCTCGTCCTCGTTGCTGAAGACCATGTCCAGGCCATCGCCAATGATTTCGTGCAAGCCGTCTTTGAAAAATTTCACCATATTGATGTCGGATAACGTCAAGGCGGTTTGCACACCGTGTGCCTGAGCTGCTTTTCTGGCTTCAATGGCGGCGTTTCTGGCGGCGACTTCAGGCACCAGATAGCCTTCAATATAAGCAATTTTTGACTTAGCCAGAGCGTCCAGATCGAGCTCCTTGGCACTGATGGTTTGGGTTATGCCCAGGAATGTGTTCATGCTTCGTTGCGCATCCGGGGTTATCAGCACGATGCATTTTCCGGTAATGCCGTCCTCACGGTTGTCCATAGTCAGGTTGCTGTCGACACCGCACTTGCCCAGATCGGTCATGTAGAAAGTGCCGGTTTCATCATTAGCCACCTTGCACGAATAAAACGTTTTACCGCCCAGCTGCGCACAGGCGATAACGGTATTGGCTGCCGAGCCGCCGCTGCCGCGTTCACCTTGCTGTTCATCCAGTGAACCCAGGAGCGCGTGATGACGCTCCTCGTCAATCAGGGTCATCAGGCCCTTATCGACATTGAGCTGGCTCAAAGCATCGTCTGGTACAACAAATTCAATATCGACGAGCGCGTTGCCCACCCCGTAAACGTCATAATCGGCCATTTCGGCTCCTTCAATAAGTGTTAGTCGAATATTATCGCTAGTTCTGTGCCGCAAACCTATCTACAATTGAAAGTTTTCGCTAACAGAGAACTTTATGCGTAGTCACTACTGCGGCTCGGTCAACACAAGCCACATGGATCAAGAGGTTGTATTCTGTGGCTGGGCACATAGGCGCCGCGATCACGGCGGGGTCATTTTTGTCGACCTGCGCGATCATACCGGATTAGTACAGGTGGTATTCGACCCCGATCGCGCTGAGATGTTTGCTCGGGCGGAACAGGTGCGAAACGAATTCGTGCTCAAAATTACCGGCAGAGTGCGAGCCCGACCAGAAGGCACGGTCAATCCGGACATGCCCACCGGCGAAGTCGAAGTATTGGGCCTGGAGCTCGAGATTCTCAATCGAGCCGACACACCGCCTTTCCAGCTTGACGACAACGATGTGTCCGAAGAAAACCGGCTTCGCCATCGCTACATTGATTTGCGTCGACCTGTTATGCAAGAGCGCTTGCGTCTGCGATCAAAAGTTACCGGAGAGCTTAGACGGTTTCTGGATTCGCAACAGTTTATTGAAATCGAAACACCCACACTCACACGTGCAACGCCAGAAGGTGCGCGTGACTATCTGGTACCCAGTCGCACTCACCCGGGAAGTTTTTTTGCGTTACCGCAATCACCCCAGTTGTTTAAACAGCTGTTAATGATGAGTGGCATGGATCGCTATTATCAAATTGCTCGTTGTTTTCGCGATGAAGATTTACGTGCCGATCGGCAGCCAGAATTTTCACAGCTTGATATCGAAATGTCGTTTATCGATGAATCGCTGATCATGAACATGACCGAATCAATGGTGCGTGAGCTATTCGCCAATGTGCTGGACGTGAAGCTGCCTGAGTTTCCACACATGAGTTATGAGGAAGCCATTCGCGACTACGGTTCCGACAAACCTGATTTACGTATTCCATTAAAGCTGGTGGAATTGTCAGACCTTATGGGCGATGTTGAATTTAAAGTATTCTCAGAGCCGGCCAAAAACGACGATGGTCGAGTGGCTGCCTTGTGTGTTCCCGGCGGTAACAAGCTCACTCGCAAAGAAATCGATGTCTATACAGAGTTTGTGGGACGCTACGGTGCCAAAGGGCTTGCATACATAAAGTGTAACGAGGTTGCGAAAGGGCGCGAAGGCCTGCAATCGCCAATCATCAAATTCTTTCCTGACGACGTATTGGCGTCTATTGTGGAAAGAACCGGTGCAAAAGATGGCGACCTTATTTTCTTTGGCGCTGATAAAGCTAACGTGGTTGCCGATGCACTGGGCGCGCTGCGTGTTCAAGTCGGTCAAGACATGGACATGGTGGCCGACGAGTGGCGACCGTTGTGGGTTGTTGACTTCCCTATGTTCGAATGGGACGAAGGCGGCAAGCGATGGCATGCGCTACATCATCCGTTTACGGCACCCAGTGCAACAAGTACAGAAGAGTGGCTTGAACAACTGGACGATAACCCGGGCAAGGTACTATCGCGTGCTTACGATATGGTCCTTAACGGCACTGAATTGGGCGGTGGTTCCATTCGTATTCATAGCACTCAAATGCAGCAAAAAGCGCTGGACGTACTGGGTATTGGTGAGGAAGAAGCCCGAGATAAATTTGGCTTTTTGCTTGACGCACTTAAATACGGTGCGCCACCACATGGCGGTATTGCCTTCGGGCTTGATCGACTGATTATGTTAATGAGTGGTGCCACATCCATTCGTGATGTTATGGCATTTCCCAAAACGCAATCTGCCAGCTGTTTGCTGACCAGTGCACCCAGTGAAGTGTCAGAGCAACAATTAAAAGACTTGCATTTACGCGCGCGAACACGTCCTGGGTCAGAGCCAAGCACTTAGTGGAAGCCTGATGAAGCAAGCTACCCAATACCGGCGAGCCGAGTCTGTGCTGGTATTGGTGTATACCAGGGCCAGTGAAGTTTTATTGATGCGCAGACTAGAGCCGGCTGATTTTTGGCAGTCGGTCACTGGTGGTTTAGAAGAAAACGAAACAGCGGCAAATGCTGCGCAACGCGAGTTGTTTGAAGAAACGGGCTTGCAATCCGCATTAACCGATCACCAGTGCAGCTCTGTGTTTAAAATAAAAGGGGTTTGGCGCCAGCGTTATCACCCCGAACAAACACACAATCGAGAACACTTGTTTAGTGTGGAACTCGATGCGCCTGCGCAAGTGTTGTTAAATGCAGACGAACACGCCGAGTATGTGTGGCTACCGGCAGAGCAAGCCATGGAGCGAGTCAGCTCACCCACCAACCGGCAAGCCATAGAAGATATCGCGTTGACAGCGCAGTATCGCTAATCGTTAACGCGTTGCAAGTGCATACCAAGGACACACACATCGAAACCGTTGTGCTGGTGCCGGGTATTTATTCTCCACCCATTGTCATGAAGCGACTAGCGACACGTTTGCGTAGCCAGGGTTTTGATGCACGTGTTTTTAAAAACCACTTTTTTACCCAAACGCCTCCAGAAAATGCGCAGCGCTTATTGGCTGAGCTCCAGTCAGTTTCAGCACAGCGAGTGCATGTGGTTGGTCATAGCCTCGGTGGTATCGTGATTTTGCACGCTCTGCGAGCGAATGCCGAATTACCCGAAGCCGACCAGTTCACTGCTGGCAGAGTGGTGTTGATGGCCAGCCCGGTGCAGGGCAGTGAATTGGCTAAACGTCTCACTGCCAAACGCTGGATACGCCCGTTATTGGGTAAGTCGGTGGTTGATGGTTTGCTCGAAAAAGCACCAAGCCAGTTGTATGGGCGTGAAACCGGCATTATCAGTGGGTCTTCAAGGGCCGGAATGGCCGCGTTAATCCACAGGCCCCCGCACGTCAATGACGGTGCGGTCAGCCAATCTGAAACCGTATTGGCTGGTGCAACAGATTCGCTTTGCATCCCACATTCCCACGCATTAATGCTATTTTCCAGTCTCGCAGCTCGCAAGGTGGCCCAGTTTTTAAAGCATGGGCGATTTGTCGACTAAACTGTATACTTATCCAGTTAGATTGAGTCTTGTTCATCAGTAGCTGCGAACACCAACGGGAACTTGGCAGTTCCTGTTCAGATAAACACAGGTTAACGAGGTAGTTATGGCTGGGCACAGTAAATGGGCCAATATCCAGCATCGCAAAAATGCGCAGGATGCGAAGCGTGGAAAACTGTTCACCAAATTGATTCGGGAAATCAACGTTGCTGCGCGCATGGGTGGTTCAGATTTAAATTCCAACCCGCGTTTGCGACTTGCTGTCGATAAAGCACTTGGTGGCAACATGACCAAGGACACCATCGAGCGCGCCATTAAAAAAGGTGCCGGTGAACTCGAAGGTGTCAACTACGAAGAAAACCGATACGAGGGTTACGGTGTTAATGGCGTTGCCATATTGGTTGACACCATGACCGACAACGGTAACCGAACTGTCTCAGAGGTTAAGCATGCGTTTACCAAGCACGGCGGTAATCTTGGCGCAGTTGGGTCGGTATCATATTTGTTCAGTAAAATCGGCACGCTTAATTATCCAGCCGGTGCAGACGAGGACACCATTATGGAAGCTGCCCTTGAAGCCGGTGCAGAAGACGTCATCACCGATGAAGACGGCTCCATCGAGGTGACTACCACCGAAGAGTCGTTTGTCGATGTTAAGGAAGCGATGGTAGCAGCGGGGCTAGAGCCTGAACATTCAGAAGTCACCATGAAAGCATCAACTGATGTTGCACTCGATGTTGAGCAAGCGCAAAAGCTGCTAAAGCTCATAGACGTGCTGGAAGACTTGGATGATGTGCAAGATGTCTTTACCAACGCCGATATCCCACCCGAGGCTTACGCTTGAGTCAATCGGGCAAACCGACTATCCGAGTACTGGGTATTGACCCCGGCTCGGTAATAACAGGTTACGGCATCATAGATTCCAACGGTGCCCGCAGCGTCTACGTGACGCATGGACACATACGCGTTAAAGGCGAAACCTTCGCCGATCGGCTGGGGCATATCCATTCGGCGATCAATGAAGTGGTTGACGAATTTAACCCTGAGCGCGTTGCCATAGAACAGGTTTTTGTCAGCTCAAACCCCATGTCGGCCCTAAAGCTGGGTCAGGCACGAGGCGCTGCAATAACTGCGGTGGTCTCGAAAGGTTTACCGGTCAGTGAATACGCCGCGCGTTCGGTAAAGCAAGTGGTTACAGGCTCTGGCAGCAGCGATAAAACACAGGTACAAACCATGGTAAAAGCCTTGCTGGGACTTAACCGGCCAGTGCAGGTCGATGCTGCTGACGGCTTGGCCATAGCCATTTGTCATGCGCACTCGGGCATGAGTCGCAACGCCAATGTGCCTGCGCCCCGGCGTCGTTCACGTGGCAGAGGTTTACGGCGATGATTGGCCGACTCAACGGCACGCTACTAGAGAAAAATCCTCCAGCACTCTTAGTGAGTGTTCAGGGTGTTGGCTATGAAGTCGACGTACCCATGTCAACGTTTTATGGTTTGCCCGATGTTGGCCAAGCCGTTGAATTGCACACGCATTTTGTGGTGCGTGAAGATGCGCAGTTACTGTTTGGTTTTGGCAGCAAACTGGAGCGATCATTGTTTCGCGCGCTGTTAAAAGTCAATGGCGTTGGCGCTAAGGTGGCTTTGTCCATTCTGTCTGGCATGACAGCTGATGAATTTTTTTCCTGCATTGCGCAAAAAGATGTGGTTGCGCTAACCCGTGTGCCGGGTATAGGCAAAAAAACCGCTGAACGTTTGGTGGTTGAAATGCAGGATAAAGTGGACACACTTGCCGGTGGTTCAGTACAGGCAGGACTGCCTGTCGATAACAACACCTCAGCGCGTTCGCAAGCCAGCGACGCACTCATGGCATTAGGTTATAAGCCTGCCGAAGTCAAACGCTTATTGGATAGGACGGCTGCCGATGGACAAAGTGTCGAGGAAATGATCCGTGGCGCCTTACGCAGTGTGTCGGGTTAGTTTGTCGGGTTTAAGGCAACGTGTTGAAGGCAACTTTAAAGTAGCACCATGACAGAAGACGATAACGATCGACTCATCTCGGCTGCGCCGCGTAGCGATGATGCGCAAGAGCGTGCCATGCGCCCCAAGCAGTTGTCGGATTACCGCGGTCAGGATGCCGTCACTGAACAAATGTCCTTGTTTATCGATGCGGCCAAATTACGTGCTGAAGCGCTTGATCATGTACTGTTATTTGGCCCACCGGGGCTGGGCAAAACCACACTGGCCAACATCATTGCCAATGAGCTCGATGTACGCATGTTGCACACCTCTGGGCCGGTGCTCGAACGCCCCGGCGACCTGGCAGCGATTCTAACCAACCTTGAAGCAAACGATGTGTTGTTTATTGATGAAATACATCGCATGAGTCCCTTGGTTGAAGAAGTGCTGTACCCGGCTATGGAGGATTATCAAATCGATATCATGACGGGTGAGGGTGTGTCTGCCCGGTCATTCAAGATAGATTTGCCACCGTTTACGCTGGTAGGGGCCACTACGCGCGCCGGATTATTGACAGCGCCACTTCGAGACCGTTTTGGCATTGTTCAGCGCCTTGAATTTTATGCCACCAGCGACTTGGCGGGCATCGTGTCCCGATCAGCCAAGTTGCTGGGTGCTCAGATCGATGACGGTGGTTGTTCAGAAATTGCCCGACGGGCTCGCGGCACACCGCGTATCGCCAATCGCCTGCTGCGACGCGTGCGCGACTTCGCCGACATCAAAGCCAATGGATACATCGACAGTGATGTTGCCGATGCTGCACTAAATTTACTAAAAGTGGACAAACTGGGTCTGGATTCGATGGATCGCCGGCTGCTGCACGCCATTATCGACAAATTTGATGGTGGGCCTGTGGGTGTGGATAACCTGGGCGCTGCGTTAAGTGAAGAGCCGGGCACCATTGAAGAGGTGATCGAGCCTTACTTAATTCAGCAAGGACTCATGATGCGCACCCCACGTGGCCGAGTCGTAACAGCTAATACCTATAAGATTTTTGATCTGGAAATGCCCGAAGGTTAGCTGCTTTATAAGTAACGCTGCCGGTGTGTAACAGCGCTGGCGTTAAAAAGTAAGAATTTTCTTCATGGTAAGGGCGTTACTCTCTGTATTTAAAAACATTTCTCTGTAATACTTGCGTATGCGTCGATTCTCTATGCCGGTGCGTGTCTACATTGAAGACACAGATGCCGGAGGCATTGTTTACTATGCCAACTACCTGAAGTTTATGGAGCGGGCCAGAACCGAATGCCTGCGTGACGCAAACGTCGATCTTGACTACTGGCATCGCCAGCATCGACGGCTTTTTGTTGTGCGTAAGGTAACGCTCGATTATCACCTACCTGCGCGTTACGATGACCAACTGAGCGTAAATGCCAATATCATGACATTCAGACCGGCTAGCATTGAGATGGAACAACCTATCTATCGAGGCGACGAACTATTGATTTCGGCGTCAGTCAAACTCGCTTGTGTAGATGCGGATACACTAGCGCCAACTGCCATTCCCACGTCAATCAGAGAGGCGATGACTTGTGAATAACGAGATGTCCATAATGCAACTGGTGCTCGACGCCAGCCCGGTTGTGCAAGGGGTAATGATAATTTTGCTGCTGGCGTCAGTCATGTCCTGGGCCTTGATCATTGGTAAAAGTCGGCAGCTGCGCCGTGCCAAGCAGATGGCCGAAGAATTCGAGGAAGACTTCTGGGGTTCATCGGATATTTCTGGCACATATTCGCAGCTAACCATGCGCCGAGGCACCCTTGATGGGCTAGAGCGCATATTTGAAGCCGGTTTTTCCGAATTCGGGCGTTTGCGTCGCAAGACAAACAACGACGAAGTCATTATGGACGGGTCGGGGAGGGCCATGCGCATTGCCGTGTCCCGCGAGGCCGATATCGTGGAACAACACCTGCCATTTCTGGCGTCTGTCGGTTCTGTCAGCCCGTATATTGGATTGTTTGGTACGGTTTGGGGCATCATGAACTCATTTACCGCGCTGGGTAATGTCCAGCAGGCAACCCTGGCCATGGTAGCGCCCGGTATTGCCGAGGCCTTAATCGCCACGGCGATTGGCTTATTTGCGGCCATACCGGCAGTTATTTTTTACAACCGGTTTGCAACTGACATTGATCGCTTGCTTAACCGTTATGAGAACTTTTCAGATGAGTTTTCCACGGTGTTGCAACGACAAGCAATAAGACGTTCGCGTCAGGACTGAACGTAGCTGTTTTTTACGTAGCTGTTTTTTGAACAATTAAGGTAAACAATACATGGGGCAGGTTCGTCCAGCTCGTCGCAAGCGACGTCAAATGGCAGAGATCAATGTAGTACCCTACATTGATGTCATGCTAGTGTTGTTGGTTATCTTTATGATCACCGCGCCACTGCTGCGCGTGGGTGTTGACATTGATTTGCCCGATGCCAATGCCGAACCGCTGGCCAATACCGGCGAATCAATAGAGCCGCTTATTCTCAGTGTTGACAAAGAAGGTGCCTGGTATCTGAACATCAGTGACGATCCAGAAGCTAAAATGGATCGCTCTGACGTGCAGGCGCTCGCCACCGCCGCATTGATAAAAGACCCAGAGCGGCCAGCACTGGTTGCCGGCGATACCGCAGTTGAGTACGGTGACATCATGCAAGCTATGGCAGCACTGCAATTAGCAGGGGCGTCTGTGGTTAGTTTGATGTCGGAACCCCCGCGCTAACCCATCGATGTTTGCGCTGCTAAAAAAACACCCGATTGCAAGCCTGTTGTCTTTATTACTGCACGGTGGGTTGGCAGCGGCACTACTCTATAACGTTGCAACCAAGCCGTCGAAAAATACGGCGGACGATAGCGGTGCGCCCATCAAAGCGCAGGTGATCAGTCCTGCTGATGTGCAAGCCAGCCTGGAAAAGCTTGAAGCCAAAGACCGCGCTGAGGTAGCAAAACGGGCAGCCGAACAAGCAGCGGCCCAGGAAACACTGGCAGCGCTTCAACGTGCCAGCGAAGAAGCCCAACAAAAGTTATCTGAAACCACTGAGCTTACCGAACAGCGTCGCCTGGCAGCTGAAACTGAACAGGCTCGTATTGAGTCGTTGCAATCAGAGGCAATAGAGCTTGAACAGCAGCGTCAGGTGCAGGCTGCCAACGCAGCGGCAGAACAAGCCAAAGCCGAAGCACTGCGACAACAGCAAGAAAATCTAACAGCACAACAAGTTGCTGATCGCGAAGCCGAGCTTGAACGCCTTAAGCAGGAACGATTGCGAGAAGAGCAGCGCATTGCTGAAGCTCAGGAACGTGTGGCCGAAGAAACCAGACGCATAGAAGCCGCTCGTTTGCAAGCCGATGCCGATCGGGAACGAGCCTTGGCTGAGCAACAAGATGCTGAACAACGCAAGCGGGAACTCGAAGAAGCCGCAGCGTTGGCAAACGAAGAAAAAGCGCGTGCCGCCGAAGAAAAAATTCGACTGGAAGAGCAAGCCCGTGCTGCTGACGAGGAACGTCGTCGACTCGAAGAACAAAACAAACGGGCAGAAGCTGATCGTTTACAAGCGATAGAAGAAGCCAAAGAAGCCGAGGCGCAAAGAGAACGTGCGTTGGCAGAAAAAGAAGAAGCCGAGCAGGAACGTCAGCGAATACTTGAGCAAAAACGCAAAGACGAAGAAGCACGTCTTATCAAGGAAGCAGAGGAAGCCAGTCGACTTGCTGAACTTGCCTTAGAGCGTGCAAAAGCGGCTGAAGAAGAAACTGAACGACTGCGCCTGGCCGCGATTGAAGAAGAAAATCAACAAAAGTTAGCCGAAGAAAAACGCCTGGCCGAGGAGGCCGAGCGAGAGCAGGCGCAAAAGCTGGCCGAGCTTGAAGCACAGCGCCGAGTTGAGGAAGCACGGGTTCTGGCCGCTCAGGAAGAGCAAAAGCGACTCGAAGAAGAACGACGACTGCAAGCTGAATTGGCAGAACAACGTCGTGTAGAAGAAGAGGCTCGTAAGCAGGCCGAGCTTGAAGAACAACAGCGGTTGGAAGAAGAGGCCCGCAAGCAAGCTGAGCTTGAAGAACAACAGCGGTTGGAAGAAGAGGCTCGCAAGCAGGCTGAGCTTGAAGAGCAACAACGGGTTGAGGAGGAGGCTCGCAAGCAAGCCGAGCTGGAAGAACAACGCCGTATTGAAGAAGAGGCTCGTAAGCAAGCTGAGCTTGAAGAGCAGCAGCGCTTAGAAGAAGAGGCGCGCAGGCAAGCTGAGCTAGAAGAACAGCAACGACAAGAAGCAGAAGCGCGTCGCCAGGCCGAGTTAGAAGCACAGCGTCAAGAACAAGCGCGACAAGAACGCATAGCAGAACAAAAACGTCAGGAAGCCGCAGCCCGACAAGCGGCAGAAGAGCAGCGCTTAGCCGCTTTAGCACAACAAGAAGAGCAGACCGCATTAGCCCGAAAACAGCGTGCCGAAGAGGAGCAGTTAAAAAAACGTTACCACGGAGCCATACGAAACCGTGTTGAACGAAAATGGCGTCGACCAACTGGGTTGGGTGGCAAAGTGATTTGCGATGTCAGTGTTATTCAGTTGCCAACGGGTGAGATAAACGATGTTGAAGTCACATCGTGCATCCCCAACAATAAAGCGTTAAGAAAATCCGTAGAAAATGCAGTTTGGGCGGCTAATCCGTTACCGGCTGCACCACGTGCGAGTTTGTTTGATCGTCGTGTTAAATTCAGATTCAACCCACGTGGTTGATCAGCGAGGCAACATGTTCAGTAAGTGGTTTACACATGCAAAACGCAGTGCAGCTGGCAAAGTGGTGTCTGCTTTGCTGGGTGTAATGTGTCTGTGGTTAGTTGGCACGTCCGCCGCCGTTGCTGTAATTGAAATAGAAATTACACAAGGTGGTGAAAGTGCGATTCCTATAGCCATTGTGCCTTTCGGCTGGAAGGGTGGCGGTGCACCGCCTGCTGATATCGCTGGAATTGTCAGTGACGACTTACAACGAAGCGGTAATTTTTCGCCATTGAACAAGGAAGATTTAATTGGCAGGCCGGTCAGTGGTGATAAACCCCGATTTGGAAACTGGCGAATAGCTGGCGCAGAATTTTTATTGATTGGTGCCATTGATAAAGCAGGTGAGAACTACAATGTCGAATTTCAGTTGTTTGATGTTAGTCAGCAGAGGCTGCTAAGTGGTTTTAATTTTAAAGTCACGACTCAAACCTTACGAAATGCTGCGCATCAAATTGCCGATGAAGTCTACGAAGAAGTATTAGGTATTCGCGGTGCGTTCAACACACAAATTGCGTTTGTGTCGGTTGAACGCGAGGGCGGTAAAAAAAGCTACAAATTGCAATTAGCTGATGCTGATGGCCAGAACCCACAAGCGATGCTAACGTCACCGCGTCCTATTTTGTCTCCAGCGTGGGCACCGGATGGCATCCGCATCGCCTACGTTTCTTTTGAGAACCGCAACCGTTCCGCTATTTATGTCCAGGACAGGCAGCAGGGCAGTCGCAAAAAAATCATCTCCAAGGCAGGTATCAACGGTGCGCCAAGCTGGTCACCCGATGGCACCCGGCTAGCCGTGACGCTTTCGTTTGAAGGTAACCCGGATATTTACGTTTTAAATGTAGACGATGGCGCAACCCGGCGAATCACAACCAGTCCGGCCATTGATACCGAGGCCGTTTGGGCCGATGACGATACGCTCATTTTCACATCAGACAGAAGTGGCGGGCCACAACTGTACGAAGTGTCATCATCGGGTGGTCGTGCTGAGCGCATCACCTTCGAAGGTAACTACAACGCCAGCGCATCGGTGTCTGCTGATGGTACTAATGTCGCTTTTGTACACGGCAGTGACATAGGATTTCAAATCGGCACCTTTGACAGAGAATTGGGTTTGTTCCAAACACTTACCGACGGGTCACTGGACGAATCGCCGAGTTTTGCGCCAAATGGACAAATGATCATATACGCCACTGAATTGGGTGGTCGCGAGACCTTAGGCGCGGTTTCTCTTGATGGCAGCGTTGTACAAAGTCTTTCTTTAGACACAGGCGGCGTGCGTGAACCTGCATGGTCACCGTTCACCAACTAGACTGTTAGTGTCAGAACAGTTGTTGTCTGAAGCGTTGGCGTATAAACGTTAGTGTGCATTAGTGCAAAGAGGATTCTATGAATAAATCTATATCGATTGGTGCGGTAGTTGTGTTGAGTTCTATGCTGGTGGCTTGTGGTAGCAACCCCAAGCAAACAACAACACAAACTGCAACTGCCAGTGGCGCCACGGTTAACCCAGTGACCATCGATGGCGTAGATGATGGCACTCAAATCGACCCCGATTCCATTGCCGGGCGTGCCCCAAAAGAACGCGTCATCTTCTTTGATTTTAATAAGTCTGAAATTCGCCCTGAGTATCTGGAAATTATTACCCAGCACGGTCGGTATCTTGCGCAAAATCCAACGGGGCGTGCTCGTTTGGAAGGGCATACCGATGAACGAGGCACACGCGAGTACAACATTGCACTGGGTGAAGCTCGCGCCAAAAGCATTGCCCGCATGCTGCAGTTACAAGGTGTGAGTTCGGCGCAGCTAAGAAGTGTGAGTTATGGCGAAGAGTTGCCTGTCGATGAAGGACATAACGAAGCTGCCTGGAGCAAGAACCGTCGTGTCAATATCATCTATGAAGTTGAAGTTGAAGTCCAGAACTAGGGTTTGGCTATGAACGTGTTTGCGCTTGTGTTTGTTCCGTTACGCATGGCGGTGTCTGCTTCATCGCGGCAACTGCTTTTGTTGGTATTAACGTTAACGGTACTGGCAACCACTGGGCAAGCACATGCACAGTCCCGGGCCAGGCTTGCTGACGTCGATGCGCGTTTACAGCGGGTTGAGAAAGTGCTCGACCAGTCTCTGCTCGAACTACTGCAACAAATTGAGAGTCTGCAGGGCGAGGTGCGCACACTTCGCGGCGAAATAGAAAACCTCAACAACGATATCGAGCTGCTTAAGAAGCGTAATCGCGATTTATACAAAGACACCGACCGGCGCATCACTGACCTTGAAGAAGTCGGGTCCAGTTCGCAACTGCCGTCGCTAAGCCAAGAACTTTCAGAAGAACCGATCGCACCAATCCCAACAGACGACCAGCCAGTTTTTGTGGCAGAGGAACCAGAGATACCGCAACCAC
>CALHOI010000111.1 GCA_938035525.1 uncultured Granulosicoccaceae bacterium | reverse complement strand
CCGTCCAGCTTACCTATTTCTATTTCTGTGTCGTTGTGAGCGTGTTCCACTGCAACGCGCGCCATGGCAATAGCACAATCAAGTGCTGGGGATAATGTTGAGCTGGTTACCTGGCCAATACTGCGCCTACCTGACATTAGTTGGTCACCGTGTTGGGGCAATTCGTGACCATTGAAGCGCAAACCTTTCAGTACCCGGCGTGGTTGTGCAGCATTGCGCTTCAATGCATCAATACCGATAAAATGCGCTTTGTTTAAATCGACCGCAAAGCCAAGCCCAGCTTCAAAGGCATCTACATCGGGCGCAAACTCGGCACCGGCAGCCATTAAACCCGCCTCAATGCGAATGGTGTCTAATGCCTGTAAGCCCATTGGTTTTATGCCAAGATCTGCACCAGCTTGCATAACAGCATCCCATATGGGCAGTGCAGATTTTTCGTGGCAAAATATTTCGTAACCCAGCTCACCGGTGTAACCACTGCGCGTTAGCTGAAACGGCTCGCCTTCACGATCATGCAAGCGCGCAACGGTTGATCCAAACCATCGCAATTGTTCTGTATCGGTGTGCGTTGGCTGGGTAAAGCAAATTCGCTTCATTAGCTCACGGCTATTCGGGCCTTGTATGGCAAGATTAGGCATTGCGCTGTAAAGCGATTTAATCCAGGCATTAAGGCCGTTTGTTTCTGCTAGGGCTTTTAACTGTAAGCCACTGTCATCCGACCCACAGCACCATCGAAACGTATCCGGGGTTAAACGAAACAGTGTGCCATCGTCGATCACGCTACCCGTTTCATCGCACATGAGTGCATAGATGCCACGATTGACGCTGAGCTTATTAATATTTCGGCTAAGCGCTATTTGCAATAGAGCCTCAGCGTCTGGTCCAAGCACATCAAATTTACGAATGGAAGACATATCCTGAATGGTGACCGCATTGCGGCAGGCATGGTATTCCTCGTGGCTTCGGGTTGACTCGTATGATTGCGGCAACCAAAGATCTCGTGCTACGCCAAAGTGCCGGGTCAGTGCACTGGTTCTTTCATGAAAAGCAGAATGTTCAGTCAATATAGGCTCCGCGTCCGGTTCACTGCGATAGGCGATCGCGTGTCTTACCGGAGTATTTTTTCGATAGATGCGTACGTGTATATCAGTGGGATTCCAACCGTTAATTGGGTCAACATCATCCGGGCATGCTGTTGACACAGCAACCAGTTCTGTCATTGCCTCCAATGCAATGTAGTCGCCTGGTTGCGACCAGGCCTCATCCGATTGAATCAGGTTGTCGCCATGATCTATCCACGAATTAAAGAAGAAATTAACCGCAGGCCAGGCTGCACGCTGCCCAATTCCGTACTTGGAATAAGCATGGCTAATGTTGTCCGAACAGTTAAGGTGACCAAAGAATCCACGTTCCTCATAACCACGAGCGGTACACGCATAAGCAAATGTGTCGTGTCTGCCTACCGTGTCCTGCTTTAACTTCATTAGTGGTCGCATGTCCTGATCGTAGAATTTATCGAACATACCTGGGATGGGGTAAGCGCCTCTGACCATGGAACGCGTTACGGTGGAATCAATATACCGCTCCAGCCCTTTTTCAAGCGCATTGGCGTTCATAGCCATAAAGTCTGAACACTGCTGACCATCAACGTCAATGATTTGTATTGTTTCACCCGGCTCTACCGTGTACGCGCGTGCGGTGCCACGTGTTACGGTAAATTCGTCACGCACTTCACCAAATGGTTCTGGTAGCGAGTGGGCCGATTTTCCATTTCGTCTGTGCTCATAGGCTACGGCACCACCCATACCACCGGTAAGTAAGTTTGCATCTGACAGCGTTTGTTCTGGGTCTGTTAGCATCCACAAGGTGACGGGTGCTTTAACCCTGATTGTAAATGCTTCATTCGCTTTAGTGTGTTGATCAAAAATGCGAACAGCTTTAAGTGAATCGAACTTGTCCTGACTACCTTGGCTTGTGTACCACTGTTGTATGTGCTGTACCGCAGTTTGTTGGTTGGCGTAATGGGGCTGGTTGGCGTAAGGAGACAATTCAGGCTGAGCAACTAAGGGAACAACAGGGTTATCGGCTAGGCCAATAGCGCTAAAATCATTCAATCCGCTATCACCGATCGTCACCAACAATACTGGCGTTGCGCCATCAGTATTGTTGAGCATCAATAAATCATCACAACGCAATTCCAGACGTACCGGCCGGGAAGGCCTTAGGGTTCGAATTCGGCGCGAACTATCGTAGCCGCGGTACTTGCGTGAGTGCGAGTCTAGCCCGCCAGCAAGCGGCTGATGTAACCACGCTAAAGGTTCGGGCTGGAATTGAGAGTTGATTGGAATCTCCGTTTTAAGTCGACATACCCAGTTCGCGACAGTCCTTAGCTAAAGCATGAATTATCATTTGCCGAAATTCACCATCCAATCTTGCGCAAGATACTCAGCCACCTCTATTTCGTCTAATGACATGCTTTTCGCTAGCAAGTTAAGGTGTTTTTGCAGCAAAGGATTACCACTGTTCAAGGCTATTCTCATCCACTTATAGGCTTCCAATGGGCTTTTCGCTGTGCCAGAACCTTGAAAATACATAATGGCTATATCATGTTGTGCGAGCGTGTGCCCGTTTTCTGCTGCAGCTTTATAGAGTTGAAGCGCTTTTTCTTTATTAGAAGCCAGGCCCCAGCCGTTGTCATATAGAATTGCCAACCGATAAAGCGCACTGGCGAAATGTTGCTCGGCGGCTTTTTCATACCAACTGATCGCAGCTACGTCATCTCTGGGTACACCGCGCCCATATTCAAAAATTAGACCAAGCTCATATTGAGCGGTGGCCAAGCCATTATGGGCCAAACTGAGCAATTGCTTATGGGCTGGTGAATCGATTTCACTGGCAACATCGGTATCGTTCGCGCTGACAACAGCCGAAAGTGTACTGACAATGAAAACCCAGCAAACTAATACCCGACCAAAAAAGGTCACGGCTTGCACTCTCATGGATTAAGCATCCTGTTCTGCTTTACCGAATTCATTCAATGACCTCTGAATTAAGTACTTCTAAACTAGTGACTTCTAAACTAGTGTCCTATAAACAATATACCCACTAACAGAGCCAGTACACGCTCGAAAAGGAGCAGGATTTTCTATTCTACTGCGTCGCAATAGCATCCATCAAGGTTTGGGCCTGCTCACACCCATCCGGGCACAGCAAAGTCAACTTCGTAAGATTAGCCTCTGCGGCTGCTTTATTACCTAATATCAAAAACAACTCGCCTTGGTTCGATTTCCATCAGGGCAAAGGCACATGCAACGCAAATTTAAACAAAGTATAAAACACTACCATAATTATGGCGCCAGAGCCCCAGTAAAGCAGTATGTTCGATAGGGTCCAGCGATCGTGCATTGCCGCTATCAAGCCACCCGCAAAGGCGACAACACCTGCAGGCAAAAATCCGATAACGGGCATTAGAAAACAAGTGGCCAGCATGGTTAGTATCAGCAATACCCGACGCCACCATATTCCTTCACCAAATCCGCCATTGTCTGTCGGTTTAATAAATCGCACAACAAATGAGACTGACGCACAAATAATTAGAATGATCGCCACTGTTTGCGGAAATACCTGGCTATCTCGATCGGTATAACTCAAGGTATCGTATAGCGTGACCAAACCAGCTAGTACAAAAAATGCAGAGATGATCAATGATCCAAACTGGCCTCCTGCTTTACCGCTGGAATGTTTCATGATGCCTGCTCCATGTTCGCTTTTTTCTTTCTACGTGCCAGGAACAATGGCAGTATGAGCGTAATTAATGTGAACGCTAATATGCCTTGTGAGATGGGACGTCCGAAGAACATACCAAATAAGTTTTTGGTTGCAGCGCCAATAGTCCAGCCTTGCACGAAACCCTGCTCCGCAATAGGTCCAAGAATCAAGCCCAACACAATCGGTGATGCTGCGAAACCAAACTTTGCAACCACCCATCCAAACACGCCGAGACACAGCATAATAATCACGTCGGATACACTATTACGGATAGAGAACGTGCCTATGATTGTCATAAAACCAACAGTGGGGACTAACACGGCTTTGGGAATGGTTACGATAGATTTATACGCATATCGCCCAATAAGCAAGCCAGCCGGTAGCATTAGAATGGTTGCAATGATTAAACCGTAGATAAACGTATAAACGATTGAGCCACTTTGCGTGAACATCGCAGGACCAGTACGCACTCCCTGCACCAACAAGGCACCCAACACAATAGCATCAGGCGGTGTACCTGGAATCCCCAAAACCAAGGTGGGAATAAAGCCGCCACCAACGGTTGCACTATTGGCAGATTCAGTGGCCAGAATGCCGTCGGCCTCGCCTTCACCGAACTTCTGTTGTGGCTTTGCCGTTCGCTTAGCTTCCGAATACGCGACCAGACCTGCTACCGAGCCTCCAGCGCCAGGCAAAATGCCAACAAGAGTGCCGACAATAGAAGACCGAATCAAATTGAATTTAGATCGCATTGCTATACGAAATGCATCACCAATGCGAACCGCCTTAACGTTCTCTTCAACTTTTAAATGCCGGTCAGGCACTGCAACAAGATCGATTAAAACGGGGATGCAATACAGTCCTATTAATGCGCCAACAACACCGAAACCGCCGATGAGCGTTTGACTGCCGAACGTCAGACGAATATCAGCAGATATTTCAGCCACACCCACAGTGGATAGCAACATGCCAAAAGCACCACCAGCAAGTCCTTTCACCAGGTTGCCGTTAGATAAAGACGCTATTAAGGATAAACCAAAGATAGATAACCAGAAGTATTCAACCGGACCAAAAGCCAATGCAACTTTTGACAAAGGAGGTGCGAGAAACAGCAAGGCAAGCGCACCAACCATACCCCCAAAAACCGAAGCGAAACAGGCTAAAGCGACAGCCAGATCACCCTCGCCGCGTTTGGCCATTGGATAGCCGTCAAAAGTAGTTGCAATGGCAGAAGGCGTGCCCGGAGTGTTAAGTAAAATAGCAGCGTAGGCACCGCCATAAATCGCACCAGTATAGATAGCTCCCAGAAGAATTAAAGCCGATGCCGGTTCCATAGCAAAGGTAACCGGCACCAGAACAGCCAACGCCATGGTAGCGGTTAAGCCGGGAATTGACCCGACCACCGTACCGGCGAGTACACCAAATAAAGCCAGCGCTAAGTTGAGTGGCGTCAGTGCCGCAAGAAACTGCCCAAATTCCAACGCGACTCTCCCCTGCGCAATTCTGCTTGACTTGGTGCGTAGCTTATTTTATCAATCCGGCTTCTCTGGCGTCGTTGAGGTATTCCTCCACACGTGCCTTCATGAAATCTGCCATACCATCCGCATCAATATCCAGCATGGCGAAACCACCATCAAGCATTTGCTGACGAAAGGCTGGATCGTTATTGATTTCACCGATCATGTCAGACCACATTTTAGTCGTTGCAGCATCTGCCGTGTTAGGCAGTGCAATTCCACGATACGCACCGCCAGTCATATCATAACCCAGCTCTTTAAACGTGGGCACATCAGGAAACAATGGATGGCGTTCCTCCATAGCAACCGCTAGCATTCGAACTGCATCACCTTGCTTTGCACCCACAGTGGTGTATCCCCATTCGGCTTTGGTTTGTTTACCCAACAGTGCGGTTACAGCAGCACCAGTGCCTTTGAAGGGTACATACGTTGTTAATGTACCAGCCAATTTATCAAATTTGATTTGCGCCAAATGGTTCGCGCTCGCCTTACCAGAACCGGACATGGTCACCTCTCCGGGATTGGCTTTCGCATCGGCGACTAAATCAGCCAGGGTTTTGTACGGGCTATCAGCAGCAACGACAATAGCATCGGGAGTGTAATGGAACATATAAAAAGTATTGAGCTCTTCGGTGGTAAAGCCAACATCTTTTTGCGCAGGTTTAATAATAATGTGGGGCAAGTTAACACCCATGATGGTTTGGCCATCACCATTAAGGCCATTTAAGGATGCCCAGCCAACAGCACCACCACCACCGGGTTGGTAGGAAATCACCATATCTTGACCGAACTTTTCTTTAAAGAAGGGTTGCTGAAATCGAGCTGAAATATCCGATTCGCCGCCAGGTCCAAACGGAATGACATAGCTTACCGGTCCGGACAACTCGCTCGCCGTTGTCACGCTAACAGTTGACAGCATGGCGATTGCCACTGCAGCACTCCCTAAGATTCTTCCAATCATGATTTTCTCTCCTATGTGGTTTTGTTTGACTTACTCCGCCAAGAGGTTAATCCGACGCTTAACGGCTCATCTCACTAAATTTACACCTAAAACGCAACTTTCTGTCACTAAATATATTCGCGTTCGATACAAAATGCCGCAGTTTTTCGCGTCATTGTTTTACACTCAATGATTTTTTCGGACATCATAAGCAAATAAATTGAATTCGCCAATAAAAACAATTTACGGCTTTTGTGGCCTATAAGACCCGGCATACTCGAATCAGCCCCTTTACCAAAATCGGTGCATGACTATTCAAACGAGACGGTTAAGGGTATTGAATTAGTTTGGCCACTACCTGTTTTAGTGCTGGAAAGTACGAGAACAGACTGGTTTATTTTGGTAGTAGTGTTGCAGAAATTTGTAGCCGAAGTACACGGATTATGACGAAGACTGTAGATTTTTTAAAAGCAGTGTGAGCCATATAAGTACGTTTGAGAACACGATTCTCTACTGAACCCAAGTCGCGCGATGGCCCACAAACATTGTGGGCTCACAGGGAGTCCTCTTACACCAGCCCCTCGAAACGTTATGCCACTGTACTGGATTCAGGCAACCCGTAATGCTGAATATATCTAGCACTATGGGGTTGTAACAAACCGATAACTTTCCTCAACCAATCTAAACACAACATCAAGCTCCTCGCTTGTAGTGGGCGTGTAGATCATGACAAAGCCTTGCAAGCCCGGTTTCTTGCTGGCCCACGGATGATGAATGGCCCACCCTGCCTCTACGGCCTGGCTGGCAAGCTCCTTAGGCAATGACGCATGCAAACTTCCATCGGGATGGCAGTGCGCAAACTCTCGTCCGCGAATAGTGGACTCAGTACGTGTTATAGCAACAGAATCGCTCACCCAAAAACCAGTTGAACCAGCGCGCCCGACATTCGTGTTCTGCAATTCGACACCGCTGATCTTTGCAACGCGATCTGCCAGTTGCTGGGAGAGCTCAGGCACAGGATCAACGCCTATTTGAATGTGTGGAATACCAGTCGTGGTTTGGGGCCTGGGCGTTTTATTGATTGGCATCTCCCAATCCTCAGCCGCCGCCGTGGAAAAAACAATATTGATTACAGAAGCAATCAGTAAGCATCGAAGTTTCAACGTTAATTGCATTTTATTTTCTCCAATTGATTCATCCGCAGCTCGTTAACAGCAGTCAATTGCCGAACGCCGCCAAAAAAGAGGCTCCACCCTCCAGAGCTCTTACTCTAATCCCATTCGCGTTCATTAATAAGATATTCAATTTAAATGACACCGTTCGATATTTACGAACAATCGATATCGATTGTTTGCAAATTAGCCATTTTTAGGCTTTCGAGAAAAAATAGCTTGCGTTCGAGCACAAAAATTATCATCATCTGATACCAAGTCTCATATTGCGAGAGTAGCCGTGGCTATGCACTTGGAGCGACTCGTCAGTTTGCTGGAAGTTGTTGCCGTTGCTGGCCGCCCAGTTTCGGCTGCGGAACTGCAAAAAGCGACCACATTGCCCAAACCAACGTGCTACCGACTGCTACAAAAGCTTCATAATCGCAAATTGCTGGACCAACCTGCAGATGATGGTCGATTTGTTATAGGCGAACGTTTGATACGCATAGCGTTGCTTGGCAAATCTGATGTCGATGTGCGCACTTGTGCTGCCCCGCTGTTAAGAAACGCTGCCAGCAGCTTCAATGAAACTGTTTTTCTTGCACGGTTCCGCAACAGCAAAGTTGAAATTATCCATGTTGAAACACCCGACGACCCTGCGCGTGCATTTATTCATCCAGGATTAGGTGAGCGCCCGATGCATGCGTGTTCCTGTTCCAAAGCAATAGCGGCTTTTGCAGAACCTGAATTCCAGGAGTCTATTTTGTCAGGCAGCATGCAGCAATACACCGAGCACACAAAAATAACAAAGACCGACTTACGTAAAGAGTTTGATGAAATCGTCAAGCGCGGCTTTGCCGATTGTGACCAGGAAATTGATCTTGGCATTGCCAGTGTGGCAGCGCCAGTATCAATCGGAAACATCGGCGCCACCTTTAGCGTTGGTGCCGTTGGACCCATCCGCCGGTTTGACTGCGACTACCGCGCAGACATCGGAACGAAACTCACTTTACTCTCGCAAAAAATAGCTGGAGCGATTCAGCTATGCAATGTTGCCGACACATAGGATGCACGATGCCAAAACCGGGTCAATCCTGACCCAACACTAAGTGCCGCAAAGCGGCAGTGAAACTTTAAAGAAGAGGAGTAGCAAATGAACATGAGACCAGATCCAACCTTCCATGCATCACCCAAGCTTGCAATGGGTGCGGCACCGGAAAATTACGCTTTTACGGTGATGCTAAGTCCCGATGGTTCGCAATCTGATGGTATTGCCGTAGTGGACCTGAAGCCCGGCTCGGATAGCTTCGGGCAGATCGTCCACACTGTGACGACACCAAACAAAGGCGATGAATTTCATCACTTTGGCTGGAACGCCTGCTCAGCTTCACTTTCCCCGCTTTCAGGTCATTCCTTTCTTGAACGACGCTATCTGATCGTGCCTGGAATACGCTCATCGCGTATCTACATTATCGATGTAAAAGATCCTCTCAAAGCGCACATACACAAAACTATTGAGCCAGAAGAAGTATTCGAGAAAACCGGCTATTCCCGACCACACACAATTCATTGCGGGCCGGAAGGTATCTATGTTTCCACACTGGGTGGAGGTGGCAAGGATGGCACAGATGGACCTCCGGGTATTTTTATTATGGACTGCGAGACATTTGAGATTATCGGCCGTTATGAAATGGATCGTGGCAAACAAGATAAACACTACGATTTCTGGTGGAACTTGCCGCAGGATTACATGGTTAGCTCGGAATGGGGCCTGCCACCACAATTTGAAAATGGTGTTGTACCTGATGATTTGTTAAGTAATAAATACGGCCACTCCATACACTTCTGGGATTTGCGTGCGCGCAAGAACATTCAAACAATAGACCTTGGTGAACATCACCAAATGGCCTTAGAAATTCGTCCGGCCCACGACCCAAGTAAATCTTATGGCTTTTGTGGTGTTGTGGTGGACACCACTAATTTACAAGGTGCAATATTCACATGGTGGCGCGATGATGATGGTGTCTGGCAAGCGAAAAAGACAATCACCATCGATCCAGTTCCTGCCGATGCAGATGATTTACCAGAGTTGCTAAAAGGCTTTGGCGCAGTACCACCCTTGGTGACCGATATTGATCTAAGTTTGGACGACAAATACTTGTACGTTGCCTGCTGGGGTCTTGGGGAGATGCATCAGTATGATGTGTCCGATCCCATGAACCCAGTGCTGGCTGGCAAAGTGGAACTGGGTGGTATTGTGGCAAAGCACAAACATACCAATGGAAAGGATTTTGCCTTCGGTCCGCAAATGGTTGAGATCAGCCGTGACGGGAAACGCGTCTATTGGACCAACTCTCTTTACTCCACCTGGGACGATCAATTCTACCCTGGTACTGAAGGTGGTCAGATGGTGATGGCAAACGTTGGAGAAAACGGCGGCTTTGAACTCGATAAAGATTTCTACATCGACTTCCCAACAGGTTTGCGCGCGCACCAAATTAGACTTGAAGGTGGCGATTGTTCAACCGATAGTTTTTGCTACCCGTCAGTGTAGTTAATGATCGATATGACCTCAACGACAGTCCTCACGGGGGCTGTCGTTTTTTCCGGCTTTTACCATGGCATTAATCCTGGCATGGGTTGGCCATTGGCGGTATCTGCCGCTTTGATGGAACGTAAACACTCAGCGCTGCCTAAAGCGCTGGCCATGCTTGCACTGGGGCATTTCCTGGCAATGATCGGCGTCCTACTGCCGTTTACGTTAATGAGCACGCTGATTCAATGGGAAAATGAAATCCGTATTGGTGCAGGCGTGTTGGTTATTGCAATGGGTGTTTATTTGCTTATCAATCGTAAGCATCCGAAGTTCTTGGCACGCGTTCACCCTGCAAGGCTTGCGCTTTGGTCTTTTCTTGCGGCTATGGCTCACGGTGCGGGTTTAATGCTGGTGCCAATTTTCTTAGGTATTAACGCCGCCAGCGACAATGCACACCTAAGCGCACACACTATCATGGGTAACAACATTGCAAACGCCTTTGGCGTGGCTGCCATGCACACCCTGGCAATGGCCGCTGCTGGCGCACTAATAGCTGTTGTTATCTACTTTTGGTTGGGTTTAAAGTTCTTATCTAAGACCTGGTTTAACCTTGATATAGTCTGGGCTATTAGTCTTATTGTTGTGGGGCTATTTGGTATTTTCTCTGTTCATTCAGGCCATTGAAACAAACAGCAAATCAGTTTAACTTAACCAGACAGTGCCGTTAAGGTATATCCACGGAAATAAGATAGTTTTCCATAAACAAAAATGCACCTTCGATAGTATGAAAAACAGCACATCTATCGCTACAAAGCTTTACGGTACCCACGAATGTGTACCGGCAATGAGCAGATTGACAGCGGGACCAATATCCTGT
Source organism: uncultured Granulosicoccaceae bacterium (assembly GCA_938035525.1). Taxonomy (GTDB): domain Bacteria; phylum Pseudomonadota; class Gammaproteobacteria; order Granulosicoccales; family Granulosicoccaceae; genus Granulosicoccus. The sequence continues at coordinate 18,741 of CALHOI010000111.1, read as the reverse complement.
GATTTCGACCAAGGCGCACTGCGATCAATTAAATTTTACGGCACTGAAGCCATTAGAAACATCGCCATTGTTGTCAGGGATAAAGACTGGGGAACTTACTTACCCGCATTAAGTAACGTCGAACTAAAACAAAACAAAGACTCATTTAGCATTAGTTTCGATGCCGTGTGCCAAGATGACACGCAAGAAATACGATACCACGCCAATATCTCCGGCTCCGCCGATGGCAAGCTGAGCTTCACTGGCAACTTTCACGCAAGTACGGATTTTTTAACTAATCGCACTGGCTTCGTCGTACTACACCCGCTTGCCGGTGTTGCTGGCTATCCAGTGAGTATTGAATCTGTTACCGGAGACATCACACATTCCAATTTTCCAGAATTGATCGATCCAGTGCAACCATTCAAGAACATCCGGGCAATAACACACGAAGTGCTACCGGGTGCGAATGTTCGTTGCCAAATGACCGGCGATACGTTTGAGATGGAAGATCATCGACAATGGAATGATGCTTCATTTAAAACTTACGTCAGGCCACTGGCATTGCCGTGGCCATATACCATTGCAAAAGCAGATTCTTTCACGCAAAGTGTTGAACTCTTTTTTGATGTCAAAAACATTCAGGCACCTGCGGTTCATAAAGAGCAGGATACTAAAGCATGCACTATCACCCTAAGCAATGCTGATACACCCAAACCAATGCCAGCTATTGGTTTGGGCTTAGAGCCTCAGCACTTGGCAGGCGCACAGCACAGCGAGGGACTATTGCACCAATTAAAGCCACAACAATTGGTTATATGGCACGAGTTAGATAAACACAACACTGACGATCTTAAAAATGCTACCGAGCTATGCGGCAGCATCAATACAAAAATCGAATTACAAGCCGTTATCCCAGATAAGAATTTCAAATCTGAGATAGCTGAGCTTGCGAAGCGTTGTGGCCAGGCAAAAATGGTCTTGAGCGCAATTCATGTTGCACCCTCTAAATATCTTAAATCCATAATGCCCGGGCCATCCTGGCCGGCGGTAACCGAATTGGCAAGGTTATACGACGAAGTACGATTACAGTTCCCAGGCGTACCCGTAGGCGGAGGTATGTTATCGTTTTTTCCAGAACTAAACAGGCATCGCCCACCAATAAACAGCATGGATTTTATTAGCCATGCCAGCAATACCATCACGCATGCAAGCGATGACATCTCGGTAACTGAAAACCTCGAAGCGCTGCCGTACATCATTAAAACCTGTCGAGCATTCGCCCCTGACAAGCCATACCATGTTGGACCCAGCTCCATCGCAATGCGCTTTAACCCTTACGGTTCGAAAACCATGGATAACCCTAACAACACAAGAATAGCCATGGCTCGTATGGACCCGCGCCAGCGAGGACTGCTTAATTCGGCATGGACTGGTGGTTACGCTGCACATATGGTACGAGGTGGTATTGACTGCATCAATTTACACGCACCAACTGGCGAGTTTGGCATATTCAATTATCACGAGAAGTGGCCACGACCTGGCTTTGATGATACTGAAAAACAGGTTTTTCCGGTTTACCATGTTTTGAGTGGGTTAACGCGAGCTACGGGCCTACCTCAAATACAAACCAATTCAAGCAATAGCCGAGAAGTGGAAGCATTTAGCTATGAAGATGACGGCAAGCAAATTCTTTGGGTAAGCAACCTGACGAACAAACCGCAACTTGTCAATTTCGACGGACTTCGCTCGACCCAATGCGATATCGCCACATTGTCGGCCGATACATTTGAGCAATGCACGGATTCCATCGACGGGTTTGGTCTCACAACTTCAAAGCAAATTGGTCGCGAGCTAACGCTCTCAGAGTACGCTGTGGTCCGGATTACTTGCTGAAATAGTTATCCAAACTAACGGCACAGCCACTTTCTGCCGACCGATACGCCGCTTCAACCAAGGCCAGTGTTTTCAGATTATCTGCACCAGATGTTTGAGGCTCTATCCCCTTGGTAACGCAATCAACAAAATGCTGTTGAATACTAAACACACTCTCTTGAATGTTATGCCAAGGTTTTTCGGCCCAGGGCAGCACGGGCGGCGATACATCTCGACTTACCTCAGTTTTGGTATGGATGCTTAGCTGATAACCTGCATCTAATCGAACGGTTCCCAACGGCCCATCAATCTCTATCAACGACTGAGGAAATGTTTCCGGGATTCTTTGTGTTGCGTACGAGCAGTCAACCACACTGGTGGCGCCATCGGCATGACTTAGCAGCATAGTAGCGACATCTTCCCCGTTAATGTTGGGGTTAATTCGTCGATTGGTAGCCGTTATACTTTCAACATCGCCAACCAAAGCACGAGCGATATCCAAAATATGAATACCAAGATCCTCGATGATAAATCGCTTACCTTCAGCTAAATAAGGCTGTCCGGAGAAAACATCATATCCGGAACGAAAGCTAACACGACAAAAAAACGGATCACCTATTTCACCGGAATCTAAAATACCGAGCACAGCTTGGATTGGCGATTGCCAACGAAAATTTTCATGAACCATCAAAGTTTTGCCAGCATCCTTGACAGCACTAACCATGGCATGTGCATCGGGCATATTATTAGCAAAGGGTTTTTGACAAATAACGTGTACCCCTGCCGCTGCTGCCATTTCAACCAATGAACGGTGAGAATCGACGGTGGTAGCAATGTCGACAAAATCGAAACCACCGGCTGAAAATAGTTCCGCCGCACTTTGATAGGTGCTTGAAATATTAAATGTATGCGCAGTCGATTGCAGGCGATCGGTATCGATATCGCACAGTGCCACTATTTCAACACCGTCGATATCACGCCATGCGTGTAGCTGGTTTTGCGCGAAAAAACCGCAACCGATCAGTGCCCCTTTCATGGCAATCTCCAACATCGTCTAAGCCAATACTATTGGCGTACTAAAAATTTAAAACCGAGGTAAGCACTCAAAACCGAACAGAAATTTTAAGACCTACCAAAATTTCAGACCCAGCTATAATTTCTAACTCGAACTAAGCACTATTGATTTAAATATTTGAACTAGCCCACCCTGATTGACTCAGGCAGCTTATAACCCATTCGATAACAAGCATTGATTGATTCTACAGCTTGTTCCGTCGTTACATTATTTCCAAATCTGTTGGCATGCACAATGGGTAGATCGAACAACGGGCTCCCGTTGACCATCCAGTGTGCAAGAAATTCGGCTGAACCACCACCGGTGCCAATACCGACATTAAAGCCCGATGCCAGCCACAAACCCGGATGCTGCGTATTAATAGGTCCAAGCATTGGCAGCCCGTCTGGTGTCCAGCACATGGGCCCGTTGTTGATAACTTTTATTCCCGCTTCGGCAAAAGCGGGCACACGAACCATCAGCTTTTCCAGATGGGGCATAAGCCGATCGGTTTCAGGTGCGAAGAGTTCTTCTTTAAAGTCCTTTGGGATTCCATCTAAAGACCAGAAAACGGGTTCTGTTTCGTAAACGCCAACTAAAAAACCATCTTGCTCTTGACGCATGCTACAGGACACATAAGAATCACGATACGCAGGTACTTCATGATCAAGGGCCGCTATTTGGGGTACTGATTCAGTGATAACTTCGTGATGTTGCGTTGCATACAAAGGAATGTTTAGTCCAAGCGGTTGTAAAAGTTCACGCGTCCAGAACGATGCCGCCATGACAACGTGTTGCGCTCGTATGGTTCCGTTTTCTGTTTGCACCAGCCATTGGTCACCGTCTTTACTAAGCTGGTGAACCGGGCATTGCACCTCAACAGATGCACCCAGGTTTCGCGCCGCTTTGGCCAGCGCATGCGTTGTTGAACTGGGGTCAACATGCCCATCAGTGGGTGTATGCGCTGCACCAAATAAGCCATCGGTGTTGATGCAGGGATGTAATGCGCTGATTACATCATTATCAACCACGTGATATGGAATGCCTAACGATTGATACCCGGCTTCAAATTCATGAAACTGCTCTCGTTCGCGTTTTGTTGTAGCCACACGCAAAGAGCCGGTTTGATGAAAGCCGATGGATTCACCACTGTCGCGTTCAGCCTGGAGGTAGGTTCGAATGGAACCTGCAAACAAGCGCGTCATTTGCGCATAAGGGCCGAAATATGTGGTGTTGCCGGCAGCGTGCCAGGTTGATCCGGACGTCAGATTACGACGTTCAAGTAATAGCGTGTCGGTCCAACCGAGTTTTGCTAGCCAATACAATATTGAGGTGCCGACAATACCGCCGCCGACAATGACAACTCGAACTTGAGATTGCATGGTAGTCCTGAAAATTGACTCGGTTCAGTTTACAATGTTTTCGTGAGTGTGCGTTAGGCTGGTCATCTTGTAAAAAAAACTAGCCGGCAAATCGATTACCCAACCAAGTTAATTGGACAGTTCATGGCGAATCCAACCAGCGATAAATCCACAGCTCGAAAAATCATCGAAGGACGTGCGGCGTTGATCGTTATCGACATACAAGCCAGTTGCTTCACCGACACCACAGAAGGAGATGACCGAGCGATCCCGCACATGAAGGACTACGCACCGCGCATGCTAAAAGCACGTTCCGTTATTGATAAAGCGCGTGAGAAAGACATACCGGTTATCTTTATCCAGGAGATACACCGCGCAAATCTCATCGACTTTGGCCGCGAGCTTGATGGCAAAGAGTCCATTCATTGTCTTGATAGCAATCCAAACACTGATCTGGCACGTGAGCAAATGGGTGTGCTACCCGATGACTATCATATTCAAAAGCGACGATACTCAGCCTTCTTTGGCACCGACCTGGAAATATTACTGCGCGGCCTCAAAGCGGAAACATTAATACTCGTTGGCGGGTTGACCGATGTTTGTGTGCACTACACGTTTGTAGATGGACATCAATCGGATTATTTTTGCCGAGTGATTGAAGATTGTGTGGCAGGTTCAAGCGAGCCGGCACATGAGGCCTCACTGCAGGCCATGGAATATTTACAAACCGGTGCGCGCCTATCACTGGATGAAATGTTAAGCGCCATGAGTGAGTACTAACTGCCAACTTTCACTGAAGTAAGTACATTAATGACAGCCAGCTAGTATGCAACCCCTCTATACATTACGCAAGAGGTAATAATACCGTTAACTAGTCGAGCGACAGCATTGTATGCTAAGAGGCCAAACACTGGAGTCAATACGATGAAAGCTCCCTCAAAAATCTTTACTTTCGCTGCTCTGCTATTAGTGCCTCTCTTTTTAGCTTCAGTTAGCAACAGCGTTTTCGCCAATAGCCTACCCGATGTCAGCAATGTAAGAGCGGAAGGCTCAACCATTGTTTGGGATCCGCTACCTGAAGCAGCCGGCTACAATGTTTATGCTGGCTCGAGGGTAGGATCGCAACAAGGACAAGCTGGTTTTCAGTATGTGACAACAGTCATCGGTTCAAACTCTTACCAACCAAGCGAAACGCTTCGAACTTTCAGAATAGTGGCATTTAGTGAAGGTGGCGCTGCATTCAGTGACTTGGCGTCAGCAACCACTGTTTTTGTACCTGATTCCGAATCAGAAGCCGTAAACGTTACGTTCTACAACGATTCTATTGGTCGTTACTTAGTAACAAAAAATTGTGACAGCACCGAGGGCGATTGCATAGCCAAATGTGACTACAACGCTAACACAGGCAATGCCACAGGTGGTTTTTGCAACTCTACTTCGCAAACCACAATCCAGTCCTTAGGGACTCAGCTGACATATCGATGCTCTGCACCAGCAGGCTCTGGGGCAACAACTTTCACGGCTGGCGTTTATTGTGCGCCTTAAAAATATCCAAACTAAAACCCATACTTCTGGCATCTAATACACACCACGAGCATCAATGGGCCATATGTCGATCAGCTTGTCGCCGCTAACCACGTGAATAGCATCAAACAGGTTTATTGTCGGGTCGCTGTGAGGCACCGCCAACTCAACCAATGAACCCAATGCAGGTAAAGGCTGAGCCGCCAATAAACCATGTTCATCACTAACCGGGGTGAAAGTGGCACCGGGCGGTGCACCGCGAACGGGTCTGGGCGGTGCTCCATATTTACTGGCAAATCGCTTATCGCCAGCATCCATCGTGACATGAGTCTTGGCATTAGCGCTAATGACTCTGCTCGATACAAACAAAGATGGAACAAACGGATTGTCCTTAATTTGAGTACCAAATTCAATGCTGGAATACTCTTCATCCATGAACAAATAAGTACCCCACTGAAGCTCGGTTAGCTCAGCATTGTGAATATCGAGCATAATTGCACCAGTGCAACTTCCGGTGCATCTGAATTTTTCCGTATTGGCAATACCACCCACTGCCATTTTAAATTCACCTGTTCGATGCTCAGCTTCGATTGCGGATTGTTTTCGATCTGAAAACTTGCGCATGTGCGACAGCTGACCGGCATACGCTTGAATTCCTGTAAGGTTCAAGTGACTCGCGCCATGCAATTGCTTTGCTAATGCAACAGCGTCAGATACGTTCAAACACCCAGCCCTGTGCCTCCCCATATCGATGTCGATCAACACGTCAAGTTTTAGGTTTTGTTGTGAACAAAGCTTATTCAGGGAGTCAATCAACGCTGCATTATCAACTACCACGGATATGGATGTGCCTTGCGCTAGCAAAGCCAGTATTCGTTGAATTTGTCTCTCGGTACAAAACGTAGAAGTAATGAGAAGTGGCGCGATTCCCACGCGCGCAAAAACCTCAGCTTCACCAATGCTGGCAACACAAAACCCTTCAGCTCCAGCGGCTTGCTGCAGTTTTGCTATTTGCACACACTTATGTGCTTTTTGATGAGGCCAGAAAGCCTTTTTTGATTTTGCAGCAAGCTTTGCAGCAACCGCGATATTTTGCTTTAATGCGTCTATATCAACAACCAGCGATGGCGTCTCTAATAGACTTCTGCCGTCCGCATCGCCTAATAGATGATTGTTATTCGTACCCTCTAACACAATCTAATTTCGCTAAGTTTTCTCGTTGATGCTGAGTAGTTGATGCTGAGTATAGTTTCAGCTTGATTTGACCTTTAACGCTTGGTATGCGAACAACGCTTGATATGCATACAACCTTGAGCATCGCAAGCTTATGCTTGCATGTGGTCTGCTAGTATTGCCGGCAACACCCCACCCAGAGTTAACATTTCAATTTCCTGAAGCGTCTCTACGGCGGCCCGGCATTCGATGCTGATGGATTCGCCCTCCTTTGTCAGCATCATAACTGACACTCTTGCCCATGGCCTTAGATCAGTTTCGGATACGTTAATACAAAATGAGCGACCGGCGGTTATATTTGCTTTAGCAGGTATAAAGTCGTCCCATATGGTAAGCGGTAAAACCCCCATGCCAATAAGATTAGTTCGGTGGATACGTTCGAAACTGCGTGCAATAACTGCTCTCACACCTAACAAGGCGACTCCCTTTGCTGCCCAGTCCCGACTTGACCCCATACCGTATCGCTCTCCCGCTAGAATGATACGTGATCGGTTTTCACATTCAAGCTGACGGGCTGCCTGGTATACCGGCAGTTGCTGGCCATCTGTCAGCTCTGTGTAAGCCGGAGGTATACTCGCCGCCAAATAATTGCGCGCCTGACTATTGGTGAACAAACCTCGCAACATCACTTCCCAGTTTCCACGATAAGACGCATACACATTTAGATCGGTTTCGTTTGCACCACGATCAATCAACCATTTTCCGGCTTCACTGCTGGGGCTGATTGCACCTGCTGGTGAAATATGATCGGTTGTCATATCATCACCTAAAACCATCAGTGGGCTTGCTGAGTAACTACCCAGACGACTTCGCTGATGCAAACCCACAAATTCCGGTGGCCTAAGCTGAACAGAATTTTTATCCCAATCAAAACATGGTGACAATTGAGCTTTGATTCCGTGCCAGCTTTGCGTATTTTGCGCCCGAGCAAAGCTGTCGGGAATATCATTTACGTTGTAGCATTCTTGCCATACTCGTTGAATTTCAGCATCGTCCGGCCAAAGCTGATGCAGATAAACCGCCCCGCCCTCTGGTGAGTAGGCAATTGGGTCATTGTGTACGTCACCGGTAAGCACACCCTTTAATGCGTAAGCAAGCACCATCGGTGGCGATGTAATGAAACACAACTCCAGTTGCGGATTGACTCTACCAGGGAAATTTCGATTTCCAGAAATCACAGCTGCAACGGCCTTACCCTGTTTCTGTGCCTGCACGATAGATTCAGGCAGTGATCCAGAATTTCCAATACAGGTTGTGCAGCCGAAACCGACAATGTCAAATCCTACCGCCGCCAAATCAGTTAACAAACCGGCACGATTCAAATACGCTTGCGCCGACGTTGAGCCCGGTGCTAAAGATGTTTTTACCCACGCTGGCGGAGCCAAGCCTTTTTTTCTAGCATTGCGCGCCAGCAAACCTGCAGCGATCAGTAATTTTGGTGAGCTTGTATTAGTGCAACTGGTGATCGCAGCGATACCAACGGCACCATCGGGCACCTCATCGAGCGACAAGTTTTTTAAAGCCACATTTTTTAATTTACGTTCGATTTTTAATTTACGTTCGATTTTTAATTCGAAAACGGGCATGACCTTGGTCACATCGAATCGGTCCTGGGGCCGCTCCGGACCGGCAACCAATGAACCTATTTTATTCAAATCAATCTTAATTCTACGATCAAAATGCGGTATTTGATGTTCATCAAACCACAATGACTGCGCAGCGAGTATAGGCTCAATCGATTCGCTTAGGCTAACTGGTCTGGCAGTGCGCTCAAGGTATGCAACGGTGAGTTTATCAACCGGAAAATAGCCGGTTGACGCACCGTATTCGGGTGCCATATTGGCGACAACGGCACGATCGTCCGCGCTTAGCGTGGATACGCCAGGCCCATAAAATTCCACAAAGCTGCCTGATACTTCAATATTACGAAGCTGATGAGTGACTTCAAGTGCAAGATCGGTGGCAAGCGTACCAGGGCCGAGCGCGCCAGTTAACTCCACCCCTATGACTTCCGGAAAAGCGATTGAAACGGCGCGACCAAACAAAACACTCTCTGCTTCTAAACCTCCCACACCCCATCCCAACACACCAATACCATTAATCATAGGGGTATGACTATCTGTGCCAAGCATCATGTCTGGATGGACAAAACCATCATCACTCGTAACAACAACTGAGGCCAACTGCTCCAGATTAATCGTGTGCATGATGCCCGAACCTGGCGGGTACACATTGATGTTTTCAAGTGACAGCGATGCCCATTTCAAGAATTTATAACGCTCTTGATTACGATTCAATTCGGTCTGTTGATTCAACATCAATGCATCAGCTTGAGCGTAAGCATCGACGGCTACCGAATGATCGATACATACATCAACCGGAATTTGAGGTGATAATTTATTGGGGTCGAAACCCTCGCTTACCAGAACATCGCGCATTGCCGCAATGTCGGCCAGTGCTGGCGTGCATGTAGTGTCATGCATTAAAATACGATTAGGTTTAAAGCTAAATTCAAATTGTTTTTTTTGGCCATCAAGCCATTGGTCAATAGCTTGCACCACTTTAGTAGTGTCACCAGTCGTGCGCACATGATTTTCAACCAGCAATCTTAGAACGTAGGGAACCTTCGCCAAACGATGGCCAAATATGGCTGGCAAGTCGATCAGATGCTTTTGGCCGTCAACCGTATTGATTGATCTTGTAGGCAGCTGAGAATCACTAGGCAACTGAGAATCACGACTGACCATGCCTGATGCAGCCTTAAAAGCCTCTATCAAACAATGACGCACAAAGCGCTAACATGTCGTCCCGCGCCTGAAGTTCAGCCGATTTCATTTACTGCCTTCCATCATTGACAGGGCTTTTTCAAAGAAATCAGTGCTACCGAAATTGCCAGACTTTAGCGCCAGCATTACGGGCTGTGTGTCGCCGACCTGGAGTATGGGTACACCCGGATCAATTTCTGGACCAATAAACATAGCTTCCACATTAAGTGTGTTGACCACAGCCTGAGCCACGGCACCGGATGTTTCACCACCAGCCACAACAATGCGCTTTACGCCCTGTTCAATCAGACAACTTGCCGTATCGGCAAACAGGCTGTCCAACTTTGCTGATACTTCATCTGCACCAAACTGGGCTTGTAATTTGGCAACCGCATCCGGGTTGGCCGAAGAATATACCAACGGCATAGAGTGGTTATGTTGATGAATAAATTCCAACAATGTATGCCTGTTAATTTCACCTGACATAACCCGCGTGATATCGATTTCATAGACTGGATGGCGTTGTTGATGGGCATCAATCTGTCCACGAGTGGCATTCGAGCAAGAGCCTGCAAGAATAGCTGCTGGACCGGTGACCGGCCTAAAGAATTTGGCCTGCGTTTGGGTTATACCTTGCGCAATATAATGACGCGGCAAACCCAACCCAACACCAGAACCACCGGTGATCAAACTGTCTTCACTAACCGCTTCACCAATGGTTAATAAATCATCGTCGCTTACCGCATCGACAACACAAAATTGGTGACCGTCTCGAGCAGCTGCCCGTAGCGCAGCTGTCACAGCCTCGGCACCCTCCTGAACAACGGACAAATTAATGTGACCGACCGACCCTGCACACTGGCGTGCCATACACTTGCGAAGATCTGGCTCAGTCATTGGCGTGACCGGGTGATGTTCCATGCCGCTTTGATTCAGCAGTTTGTCGAACACAAACAAGTGACCTTGATAAACGGTTCGCCCGGCAGCAGGGAATGCCGGGCATACCACCACTGCTTTTGTCGACAATGCGTTTGCAAGTGCTTCGGCAACCGGACCAATGTTGCCCGCGGGGGTGGAATCAAACGTTGAACAATACTTAAAAATAATTTGCTGACACCCCTGCGCTCTAAACCATTCCAACGCAGCAAGTGATTGCTCAACAGCCTGGTCAACTGGAGCTGAGCGACTTTTTAAAGCAATAACGCCGGCATCAAGTCCGACCGGAGCACTTTGTTGTGGAACACCCGAAAATTGTGCTGTAGCCAGTCCGCCCTCAGGTGCAACACCTTTTGCCAGTGTATTGGCTGCATCACTGGCACCCGTAAAGTCATCCGCTATAACCCCGACTAACATGAGTTTGATTCTATATTGGGCATAACAAGTAACTTGATTTTTTCTATGGCAGTTGCTGGGCTGCTCAAAACAGGGATATTGGTAGCGTCGCTGGCAAGACCTTGTGCCGTGGCCATGGAAAAATGCGCCAGTACAATAACATCAGCATCTTTTACTTGCGAAACAGTATGCGCAATAATCTGGTCGTGTTTTTCTGCATCACCGCGCTCTACCGCTTGTCGGGCACCTTCTGCATAAACGGATCGAATCTGAGCTGAAGATTGCAAGCCCTGTGCATAGTGGTCAAATTCCGTTTCCATACCAGCGACCGCTGGGGGGAAGGTGTAAATCATGGTAATTCGCTCCCCTAAAGCGAGTGCTTTTTCGAACATGGCCTCATTCGGTTTTAACACTGGAATATCGGAAGTTTCGGCCGCCATATCGATGGCTGAACCAAAAGCCGAACAGGTGAATAGCACACCATCTGACCCCAACGTTTCAGCATGCCGACACAACGCGATAATTCGATCTGACAAGACACGAGATAGCTGTGCATCTTTGCTTCGATCAATCGACAGTGACTCATCCAGGATAGATATATGTTCGACGTCTGGCCAGTGCGTTTGACACGCAAAGACGATGGGATCAATCGCGAGTCGGGTGGCGTGGATAAGCGCAAGGCGTTTGCTGTGCATCACTGGGTGTTCCAATCGGCTCTGTCAAAGACCGTTCAATCACTGAATAAGCGCTTGTTTGACCAAATCACCGAACGCATCAGTGTTCACATTTCCACCAAGATCACGGGTTCGGTTTGATGGAGTATCAAGAACCGTATCAACGGCATTCGATATTTCTGTGCCCGCGTCCATTAAGTTTTGCACACCGCGCTGTTCACCTAACCAGCTCAGCATCATAGCCGCTGAAAGAATCAGTGACGTTGGGTTGGCAATGTTTTTTCCGGCAATGTCGGGGGCGGAACCATGCTGAGCTTGCGCACAACATAGTCCTGTTTCGGCATTGGCATTGATCGAACCTGCCAATCCAAGTGAACCAGAGAGTTCTGAGGCCAGGTCAGATAAAATATCGCCATAAAAATTGGTGGCTACCACCACATCATAAGCTTGCGGTTTACGTACTAGCAACGCAGCATAAGCGTCGACGATCAATTCTTCTGTTTCCACCTCCGGAAAATCTTTAGCCACATCCCGAAAGCATTCCAAAAACAACCCATCGGTCATCAGAAACGAGTTTGCTTTATGAATAGCAGCGACTTTTTTGTTTCGCTGCATTGCTAATTTAAACGCTTCTCTGCAAATTCGTGTCGATGCGTGTCGAGTAATTTTGCGTACTGACAAGGCCATATCGGGGTCAGGCATCATTTCGCCAACCCCTTTGAACATGTTTCTGTCTGGATAAAAACCTTCGGTTGCCTCACGCATAATAACCAAGTCCATACCCGGTGCTTTGTTAGGGATATAGTCCCTGCTTCGTGCGGGTCGAACGTTGGCATAAAGGTCTAAACCAATGCGAAATCCGGCAGATACGTTTCTGCCACCTTCGGCTACCGCTGGATAATCCATATGTGATTGAGTACCAAGTATCACACCATCGAAGTCGCTTCTAGCTCTGTCTAAAACTTCATCGCGAAGCGTAATACCATGATTCTGTAAACTGGCGAATCCGGCTTCCTCTTCATGAAATGTCATCCCCAAATCAAATCGTTTATTAGCTACATCCAGAACATTTAACGTGGCCAGCATAATTTCCGGGCCTATGCCATCGCAAGGAATTGTCATTATTCTCATTGATTACGTTCCTTCACAATTCCGTTTTAACATCTGTTGAACACACACTTTTAGTCTCCAATAATTTCATCGTCTTTGCGGGAAGATTCCATACGCGCTTTCATTCTGCGCCCATAGATCATCGGCAGTACAAAACCGGCAATGGCGATCACCCAAAGAATGATGGCCAGTGGACTGCCCACTAAAGTTAACCAATCACCATCTGAAATAGTCATCGCTCGGCGCAGGTTAACTTCCATCTGGTTACCCAGAAGGATGCCCAGAATGACCGGTACCAGAGGCACTTCCAATTTTCGCAACACCCAGCCGGCTACACCAAAGCCCACCATCAGCATCACATCAAAGGTTGACCCGGTGATGCTGTAGATACCTACGAACGAAATCATCGCTACGACCGGCATAAGGATTCTGGTTGGTATCAGCAACACGCGAGTAAATAGACCAACCAATGGAATATTCATCGCCAGCAGCATAAAGTTACCTATAAACAATGCCGCAATAAGACCCCAGACTACATCCGGATTTTTGGTGAACAACAGCGGGCCTGGCGTTATATTGAGTTGCAGCAAGACCGCAAGTAAAACAGCGGTAGTGCCAGAACCGGGAACACCCAGCGCCAGCATGGGCACAAGCGCACCACCAGATGCAGCGTTGTTACCTGCCTCTGGCGCAGCCACACCTCGTGGGTCGCCCTTTCCAAATGTTTCACCCTCGCGATCAACTGTCTGCTTTTCCAGCGAGTAAGCCAGGAACGAACCAAGTGAAGCGCCTGCACCAGGCAACACGCCAGAGAAAAATCCTAGAGCTGTACCACGCCCTATGGATGGCACACAACGTTTCAGCATGCTTAGGTCGGGCAGAATGCGGCCAATCTTAGGTGGGCCAGATGACGGACCAGCGTCCTTATTGTGCTTTTCAAGAAAAATAAACACTTCACTCAGTGCGAACAAACCCACAATCGCTATAAGAAAGTCAATACCGTCATAAAGATGTATGTGATCAAACGTGAATCGCTGCGAGCCGGTTTGCGAATCACTACCGATCATGGCAACGCCCAAACCAAGTGCGGCGGCAAATGCAGACTTTGCTTGATTCGTTGAAGTGATACCACCCAAGGTTGCAAATGCCACAGTGAACAACACGAAGTATTCCGCCGGTCCAAACAACAACGCAATTTTTACTAACTGCGGAGCGAGTACAACCAGGCCGCAGGTAGCAACAAAAGCGCCGAAGAAAGAGGCAATACCGGAAAGCGACAGTGCTTCACCGGCTTTACCCTGTTGCGCCATTGGATAGCCATCGAGACAAGTCATCATCGCAGGCTCATCTCCCGGAATATTGAGCAGTATCGAACTGATTCGCCCCCCATACATTGCGCCGTAATAAACACTGGTTAGCAGTATTAATGATGGTGTTGGACCTAAGCCAAGCGAGAACGCAATGGGGATGAGAATGGCCACTCCGTTTGCAGGCCCAAGCCCCGGCAATGCCCCCATTAGTGTGCCGAGAAAGCACCCCATAAAGGCAAGAAACAAATTTTGCGGCGTGAGCGCAACGGCGAAACCATCACCTAATAAAGAAAGAATTTCCATTGTCGATTAAAAACCTAAAGGACCCTTGGCCAGAGACAGACCCAGAATCAGATGAAAAACTATATAGATGCCACCTGATGTGGCAACCCCGGTGACAAGAGACCAGAAAGGTTGTGTCCCCAAGCGCCAAGTGAGATATGCCGTAGCAAATACGGTCGATATCAAAAAACCGACTTCGGGCAGTACCCAGGCGTACAGCAACATAACGGCGGTGGCAAAAAAGATCTCAGAAAATTTCTGGAATGTTGGCCATGCCGGCTCATCGTCTGGGCGAAAAATAAAATAAATGGAACAAAGCGCAAGCACAGTCCCAACCATGTAGGGGAATGCTCTTGGGCCTACCACATCAACCATAAAGCTGTCTTTTATTATTGTTGCTGCCCAAATATAAAAAATAGCCAGCAATAACCCGAATCCACCAAAGATTCGATCACTCATGCTAATACCCCGGATTTAAGTGAAAAAAGGGTTGATCAGAAGAACTGATCAACCCATCTGTTGGCAATCTCTTATTTGATAATGCCGATTTCTTTGGACAGTTTGGTGATGTCTTCAATGCTTCCGGCAACAAACTGATACATGTCGTCACCGAAGTTATTGAACTCAGCCATTGCGGCGTCTTTGAGCGTTTGTTGAAAACCTGCGTCCGCTACCATAGTTTGAATAGCATTACTCCAGAATTCTTTAGCCTCATCTGACGCACCTGCTGGCATGTAAAGGCCGCGCCAGTTTGCACCCACAACGTCATAGCCCTGCTCTTTTGCAGTGGGAATATCAGGAAAGCTTTCAAGACGTTCGGGTGCGAGAATCGCGATGATTCTAATGTCGCCGGATTCCATGAATCCAAGCATTTCAGAAAAATCACCGGACAACGCCTCAGTGGCACCTGACAGCAAACCTGTCATAGCTTCACCACCACCATCAAACGAAACGTACTTCAACTTGGTGACATCTTCCAAACCTGCTTTTTGTGCAACAAGCATTGGCTTGATGTGGTCAAAACTACCTACCGATGAACCACCGGCAATACCAACAGATCGTGGGTCGGCCAGAATGTCATCCATCATTTGCGTTAGTGACTGGTACTTTGAGTCGGCTTGTACCGCTATGGCACCGTACTCAGCGCCAAACGTTGCCAGAAAATGTACGTCGTCTTGTGTTGCACCCTCGTAAATGCCTTGGGCGATACGAGCACTGGTGCTCATGGATGCTGCAACGATCAGATTATTGTCATCGTTACGCTCCTTAGTGACATGTGCGAAAGCAACACCACCGCCACCGCCAGACATATTGGTGACCTGCATGGAGTCTTCGATGACTTTTAGATCGAACAAAAATTTTGCCGTGGTACGACAAATGAAATCCCAGCCGCCACCCGGGTTGGATGGAGCGATACATTGAGGGTTCTCAGCTTTGAAGCCCTCGGCCTGCGCGCCGGAAACACTGATAGCTGCGACGATTGCTGCCGCCGTAGTGGTACGAATAAATTGTCTAAACACGTGGATTTTCCTCCCCAATTATGTGCTTTGAGCGTAGATTTGTTACGCTGCCCCTATATTGTACTTTTATATACAAAAAGCCAATATATTTTTTGCATTTAATTTGATATTTTCTCTAAGATTAGCCCTAGTGACAGGATTTATTCTTTGTTTAAACGAGTTAAACTCAAGTTAATCAATAGCTTCCGAATTAGTCGTCATAGGTTTTTTATTATCAAATATTCAAATTTATTCGCGCTGAAATGCCCTCCCAATCAGGGACGAGCCACGCGCTACCTGTCAAATCGGTTGAGAGACCCGACTTTGTTGAATGCCGCATTAATGATTTATCGGAACCACAATGCCCAGCAGTGAGCTTTCAAGCCGTATTTCTCAGCGCCTTATGCAAGAAATTGCATCCGGCTCCATTGCGGTTGGACAACATGTGGGCGCACAGCAAGTCGCTGATCGATATGGTGTCTCGCGAACACCCGTGCGTGAAGCACTCAACACACTAGAGGCTCGAGGACTACTAAGCAGACAGGCTAACCGCGGTTACTTTGTACCTGAAAATATTTCTGATTCGCTGCTTCAATGGCTAAAAGACCAACACCACAAAGACGTTGATCCATACCATCAAATGGCTAACGATTGGCTGACCAACCGCGTACCAGAGGAAGTCACTGAACAATTCCTTCGACAAGAATATGGATGGACCAAAACCAAGGTCAACGAAATTCTGGTACGTGCAACAAGAGAAGGCTGGGCGGAACGAAAAGAAGGCTATGGCTGGCGACTATTACCGGTAGCGAAAACACCGGAATCCTTCGAGCAAATCTATCGGTTTCGTTTGTCAATAGAACCAAGCGCGATGATGGAACCAACATTCAAGCTGGATCGAAAAGTCTTGAATGAGCAGCGTCGCCTGCAGGAGCACATGCTGGAAGCAGATTTGGGTAGCATGGCAGACGAAACACTCCTTGCAAACGGCTCAATCTTTCACGAGGAAATTATAAAACTTTCAGGTAATCCATTTTTTCTATTGGCGCTACAACGAGTAAACAGAATGCGTCGACTAATGGAGTATCGGGCCAAAATCGATCGTGAAAGGATTGTCGTCCAATGCACAGAGCATTTAGAAATTCTCGAGTTATTGGAAAAAGGTGATGTAGTAGATGCGTCTTACAAAATGCGCCAGCACTTAAGCGGTGCTTTGAAACGAAAATCCCCTTTAGCCTGGAATTGGGCTAGCGACTCCGGGAAGTAGCATTTTTTAGGCACACTTTTTTTGCCAAATTTTTTACACCATCTGGAGTATCAGGCTAGCTCAGCTACTGGCAGCATACGACAGATATCAGAACGACACGTTCCGCACTGCGTACCCGCACCACAGCTATCGCCAACTTGCTGAACCGTTGAACACCCGGAGTCTATCGATCGTTGTATAGTCTTGGCACCTACCTGCATACAGCTGCAAATGATCGCGCCAACATCTTCGCGACTGGACAAGCCAGCGCCACTGACTACCGCTAAACGTTCATGATTATCCTTAAAGTCATGATCAAATATTGATACGATGGCTTGTCGCGACAGCGGCACCGGTGTCGCAGCTAAAAAGACGGCACTTTCGAGTCTATTATTGTGAACAAACCAACCTGCGCGATAAACAGATGCGTGCGCATCATTGTACCGGACCACTTCTGCATCCGGTTGTGACAATTGCTTTTGCTCCACCAGGGTATTCAACACACGCACAGGTGAGCTGTTGGACGCAAATTCCATTTTCCAACCAAGCTTGACTCGCGCTATCGCCCAATAGTCATACTCAAGTTGATCAGGTTTGTGCCTTGTAAGCATAAAACCATACGTTTTCATTGGGCTGGCTGCCAGCATAACGGTTTGGCTTTTTAAAGCAGGTTGACCCGATACAGGGTCGTGCTTTGCGTGCACCGTGGCATTCACTCTGCCACTGGATGCAAACATGTTGGTCCAGTGCATTGGAACAAAGGTTTCTTTGGGTGCCACGCGATCGGTTAACAATGCTCTTAGCTTGGCACTACCATAAACACTGTGCACATCGACAATGCCCGCACGCTTGATGTTCAACTTCTGGGCATCCAGCGGATTGATTTCAATGAACGGCTCACCGATATGCGCACTTAATCGTGCACTTACTCCGGTGCGTGTCATGGTATGCCATTGGTCGCGGATGCGACCCGTATTCAAGGTGAAAGTGTTGGTGCTGGAAGCATCTTGGTTAGCTTCAACAGCAACAGCCACTAACTTTGCCTTCCCATCTTGAGTATAGAATCCGCCGTCCGCAAAAAATCGCTTGTTTTGCTTTGATTCGCGTTCCACTTGCGGCCATTGAAACGGTTTTAGTGAATCGTATTCTTTTGGAGTGATTGACATGTGGGCGCTGATATCGAAGTCACGCGATCCTTTATTTTGAAACCCGGAAAGTGCGGCATACTCAGCAAAGATTTCGCTGGGGGACGTGTACGCAAATGCATCCTTGTAACCCATTTTTTGAGCAACCTTTGCAATTGCCCACCAGTCTGGGCGAGCGTTGGTTGGCGCTGTGCGAAAAGCCGTTTGCCTTGATATCCTTCGCTCACTGTTGGTTACCGTGCCGTCCTTTTCTGACCAGGCGTTTGCCGGGAGCAGTACATTGGCCAGCTGAGCGGTGTCAGTGTTCACCGCAACATCCGATACAACAACAAAAGGACATTTAGCAATAGCA
>CALHOI010000110.1 GCA_938035525.1 uncultured Granulosicoccaceae bacterium | reverse complement strand
ATTATCTAATTAACCCAACAGCGATTAAGCAACGAGTAGTTGAGGCAATGTAGCTTGGCTAATACACATGCGCCATTTTGATGTTCATTAATTGGTCGGGACGATAGGATTCGAACCTATGACCCCCACAACCCCATTGTGGTGCGCTACCAGACTGCGCCACGCCCCGCCGACCATCTAACTTGCTGAATTTACTGATATAAACAGCGGCCTTAGAAAAGACCTCACTGCACTGGCTAGTGCTCTAACACGCCCAAACACAAATAGCCCACAACAGCCCGCTAGTATAACGCAATCCCATGCGAATCTGTGCTTAGAGCCGAGCGGACGAATATCCATCAATTTATGACGGAGTTGGCTTTCGTGCACCGCCATGAATGCCAGTTTTTTGGTCTTGGTCGCGTTACGGGGATCCTGTTTCCGATAGCATGATTCAATAACCTCGTTAAATTTCGCGTAACAACGCGGCCTCATTGATTAAATGGATATTAGCTACTACAAAACGGTCTTTTTTAGCCTCCTGCTGTGCTCTCTTGTGCCTGTCGCGTTGTACTTCAAGAGTGGCGAACCGAGCAGCGCTGGTAAAGCCGAGCAAAAAACCGTTTATTACTTTGAGAAAGTGCCTGGGCCCATTCAGCCTATTCCACGAAAAATGGATATTGATTCTCGGTGGGTAAATCTGGGCAAAGCACTTTTCATTTCACCGATTCTGTCAAAAAACAATACGACCTCGTGCTCCTCTTGCCATCTTATCGACTTTGGAGGAGATGACGGCTTTCCAGTTTCGATAGGAATAAATAACGCTAAAGGTGAGCGTAACTCTCCCACAGTGCTTAATTCAAGCCTTAGTTTTAGACAGTTTTGGGATGGACGAGCCAGCACGCTTAGCGACCAAATATCAGGGCCAGTGCACAACCCAGTGGAGCTGGGATCTTCCTGGGCGGAGATTATCGAAAAACTCAGAAACGACTCTTACTTTAATGAGTCCTTCAGAGCACTTGACCCCATGGGCGTCACCGTCGAGAACATTGTAAAAGCAATTACTACATTTGAAGAGTCATTGATCACCCCCGATGCTCCAATCGACCGATTTTTGTTGGGCGACAAAACGGCGCTGACCGAGCAACAACAACGCGGTCTTAATCTGTTCATGAATCACGGCTGCACGACCTGTCACCAAGGCACCAATATTGGCGGCAACATGTATCAAAAACTGGGCAGAGTCAGTGAAATTCCCGAGCTACTGGATGAAGACTTGGGAAGATATCACGTAACCCGCGAAGACCAAGACAAGTACGTATTTAAAGTACCTAGCTTGCGCAATGTTGCACAAACCGGCCCCTATTTTCATAACGGTGCCGTTGACACCCTACCTCAAGCGGTCCGTATTATGGGGAAATCTCAGTTAGGAAGAGAATTACCCGAAGACGAAATCGAGGATATAGTAGCGCTACTGCATGCGTTTAGTTCACCGGTTATTAAGGTGCAATAACGTGAAACTATTAGACTACAAGCTGGAACTTATCTGTATTCTGGCGTTTACCGTTTGTTCCTCGCTATGGGTTATTTCGCTCAAAGAAGATAAAGCCACCAGCGAAGAACTCAACCCTTTAATAGCGTTGGAAAAATTAGTTCCGCAACATAAGTTACAACTGTTAAACGCCAATTTTGGTGATCAACTACACTATGATCAGCTTGCGCAGCTGCAATCAGAACTAGAGACATTGGTTTCTAAGGTAAATTTGAGCGAAAGCTCAAAGCAATTGTTTAATGATTACAACAAGACCTCGCTAAACTATATCCAGCTCACCAGCATGTTAAAAACATCGCAGCGTTTAATTAGCGATAATTCCCAGATCGGAACATCATTGCTGTTACAAGAAATCGAAAAAATTCGCTTGGAAATTTTTTCCTATATCTCTACTTCTGGCAAAACTAATAAAGCCGAGCTGAGTGCCCTAATCAGGAGCATCGAAATCGACAGTAGCCAGCAACTTAACTGGCGACACTTACAACTCGTTAAGCTGCATAGCTTGTTTATTCTGGATAACTTTGAGACAACGGCCAAGTATCGCCAAAGTCTGATCGATATGCCGGTTATTGAAGCCATAAGCAAAGAGCAAGCACCGCTACAACAACGAGTAAAACTATCCACATTTGTGCAAATCGCCAGCATTTTCGGCGTTATTCTAAGCCTGGTAATGCTGTTTTTTGTGTTTTACAAACGGCATGAGGACGCTTTAAAAAAGACCTTGGAACAGCGCAAAGAGATTCCGTCGAACATGGTCAACTTGTCGGATTCTCGTGCTGGTGTAGTAGAAGCCAATACTGCCGTTAGCAATACTGCTATAAAACGCGCCGACAAACCGTTGCGAATCCTAAAGCATTAGCAAGTCCGTTGCTCCTGCAAAATCGATCTCAGAGAGCACCTGTCTCAATATCTATGGATTGAACTCCCTGGCGCCATAGAATAAAAAAGGCATCAGGAAATAAACGCTGGGTATATCAACATTGCAAAGCCTGCCAACGCCAACAGCACACGAACAATTAGCGACTTAGAACCAATTAGCCCAATCGATATCAGTGACAGACTCACTGCGAGCTGCCCAAACGCGAGGGCCGCAAGCCACGGTTCAGCAGCCAGGCTAATAATCTGTGGCTGCAATACCATTCCCAAAGGAATGAGATAGAGACCAATCCCCAGTGCCATGGCAGTAAAAGCCACTTTTAACCAATTCTCGTTAACCATGCCAGCCGCAATAAACACAGCGCCACATACTGGTGGAGTAATGGTGGAAAGCAGTGCAAACCAGAAAACAAATAAATGAGCCTGCAATGGCTCGAGACCTAATTGTGTTAACGCCGGCCCAGCCACTGAAATACAAATCACGTAGGCAGCGGTTGTCGGTACTTCCATACCCAACACCAAACAGGCCAAAGCGGTCAGCAGCAATGACGGCCAAAGTAGGCCACCAGAGGTTGACAAGATAACCGAAGTAATCTTGATACCCAAGCCAGTCACAGACAGAACACCAATAATGATGGATGCGCAAAATATAATCGACGCGATCATAGCGACTTGTCGACCAGCTATTAAGCAAGCTGATGCGAGTCGTTGTTTTGTACGATCAAAATTGAACGTGAGTCGAGCATCCACAAAAAGCATGACTGTGCCCGCCAATATAGCCAGGCAAGCTGCATACTGAGGTGTGACTTGCGCTACAAACATCCCCCACAACAAGCAGGCGAAAGGCACGGCAAAAAAAGCAGACGTGATCAAAACGTCTTTGGTGGGCGGCCTGGCATCTTCTGATAAACCTTTAAGCTCGTAATGTTTGGCGTAGCAGTTAATACCCACCCACACCACCAGAAAATACAGCACAGCTGGCAAGAATGCGGCAGCCATGATACCGGTATAAGGAATACCGGTTAGTTCAACCATGACAAACGCACCCGCACCCATTAACGGCGGCATGATTTGCCCCCCAGAGGATGCAACTGCTTCTACGGCGGCAGCAAGGTGTTTTGGATAACCCAACTTTTGCATCGCTGGCAAAGTGACAGCACCAGTGGATGCAACATTGGCTGATGCAGAACCGGAAATAGACCCAAACAGTGCGGACGAGATAACCGATACTTTTGCAGCACCACCCTTTAATCGACCAGCCGCAGCCGAAGCAACATTGATAAACCCCTGCCCGGCTTCGCCAGCATTGAGCACGGCGCCGAAGATCACAAATATGGCAACCACATTAACTGATATACCGGAAAGACTTCCCCAGATACCACCTTCTGCAATGGTCATTGTTCCAAGAAAACTGGCCAGCGGTGTTCCCGAGTGCCCGAACTCACCCGGGATGTGTTGTCCGAACAGCGCGTAAGCTAAAGCCGCTACTGCAACTAGAGGTAAAGGCCAACCAATTGCACGCCGTGCTGCTTCTAAAACGATAAGCAGTAACAGGCTTGCAATCACAAATTGCAAACGTCCCTCGAGAAACCCGTATTGATCTGATAACGCATTCTGGTTTATCGCAACCCAGACACAGCACGCCACACCCACAATGGTTAAAGCCAATCCGGTCTGAAATGACAAGCGGGTTTTGGAGGAAAAAACGAGAATCCAGGGTAATGCCAGCGCCAGGTGAATGGGCCGAGCAATCAGATTTGGCACCAGGCCGTAAAAAATCAATCCCAGATGAAACGCAATAACGACGGCACCGGCTAACACCCATACCTTATGAGAAACCACACGCTCGGCGTTCCATTGCATAGACAAATCAGCAGCCCGTCATAAAGAATTTGATATTGCTTTTTAAGTAAAAGGCAGAGTATCTGTATGGTTAGATACCCTGCCATAAACGGGTATTACATTTGATCGGCTGTGAGTTCAAATCCGGCTTCTTTATAATACTTCACGGCTCCTGGATGAATTTTGCCAGTGATGTTGGCCATTAAACCTTGATCAACACCATTCCACCATGCAGCACCCGCACCCATACTCTCTTTCCCTTCCCAGAAGGTTTTAGTTAATGCATACGCAGCATCATCACTCATTGCGGTTGTGGTAAAAGCTGCAACGGGCAATGAGGTTGTCGTGATGTCTGCATCTTGACCGGCATAAGTGCCTGCAGGTATAACCAGTTTTGAACGCTTAGAGAGTGTCACTTGCTCATCATTCAAAGAGATAACCTTGACGCCAGTGGAGGCAGCAGCTTCAATCACATTAGGCGCTGGCCATGATCCGGCGGTGACAAACCCATCTATTTGTCCGTTCTTTAAAGCTGAAACAGCATTGGATAGTTCAACTTCAGCAAGGTTAACTTTACCCTCAAGACCAAACAACTTTAGGTACTTTTCACCTTCAGTTGCTCCAAAGGAACCTTTACCCAGTAAAATGGTTTTACCTTCCATGTCGGCAAAGTCGCTGACACCACTTTTATCTGACATAACAAAATGCATGGTAAGAGAAGGTATGGGAAACAGTGCTCTAATGTCATCGAACTTAGGATCACCCTTTCCCTCAAACATGGCTTTACCACCTTGTGCAAGCTTCACCAGTACAGGCGGTGTGGTAAACACATAGTCGCCACCACGTGCTTTGGCTTCCATAACGTTTTGCACTGACCCCTGACTTTCCTCAACGGTCACGATGATTTCACCATCAGAGCCAGCTTTCATCGCTTCTGCAATTTGCACTCCCATCTGATAATACGACGACGTTGATTTTGCAGACTTATACGTAATTCTTGTTTCAGCAAATACAGTATTAGCCAACAATGCTGCGGTACCAGCCAAACTGATGGCTATTATTTTTATTTTAGATGTTGTGCTCATTTCCTGCTCCTGTTAAAAGTGGAATATAACAAATGCTAATTAACAAAGAATAGATAACCAGTGACACTGAATATTCTGAGTCTCCCTCCATCATATTCTGTTTTAAGACAGATCCACAACAAATACCTTTCCTAAAGAGCCCATTCTTGTTTATACCGCTCTGGCTTTTGGCTAGTTGTGCTGACAAGAAGACATAGATTCGTCCTTTGTAAGCTGTTTCGGTAATATTTAAACTGAGGAGCAATTGGCGCAATTCAACATTGCAGCCTATACCAACATACCATTGACGCGATGATCACTCAATTGAGCGCAAGCATGCCGGTATAATTTGGGTTGTGATAGAGGAGATATTGTAATGAACCCGCAACTTAAACATCGTATACAACTACTGCTGGCGATTATTCTGCTATGCACGGTATGGGGTAGAGTTCACGCCCAACAGCTACCGCCAGTAGATGATGTCAATATCGACGATGGCCGACTAACCTGGTCTGGTATGGCTTACATCACTCGCCGTTGTTCTGATGTTGGTACCGGAGAATCGTGCGTTGCACGCTGCCCTGACTTCGTTGTTGAGGGCGGTTACTTTCTAAGATCTGCTACAGGCGGTTCTTGCAGCAGCTCCGACTCGATTAACATTAACTCTAGCATTGACTCGGACAGGTACACTTGCTCTGTTTCCACATTCACAGCAAATGTAGAGGCTAAAGTAGCCTGCCTGATTAGCGAATAACGTAGAGCAACCATTTTAAATGCAACGATGAAATCATTGTGCTTAATCACTTTTATTCTTTTACTCGTGCATTGGCCGATAGTCGTGGCCAACGACACCGGCAATGCATCAAACACTAATGCTGCTTACGAATACAACATCGAAACACTGCTAAATGAGTTTGCACAAAACAACAATACAACCATCATTATAGCCCCAAGTACCAATGCATCAATAAAACTGTATGGGAAAAGTAGCGACGAGATAAACGAGGCCGACTTACACGCCATACTTCATGTGCATGGGTTGGCTATGATCAAGTCAGGTGCGCTTTATATTGTCAAACCAACAGAGTTTGCCAAGCAAAACACCATGGACGTGGTTAAATCAGACGACTCATCGCAGCAATCGGGTGCGCATGCATCTCAGTTGATCACTACCGTGATTACACTAAAGCATATTCAGGCTGCAGAGCTTATCCCAGTACTACAACCGCTCATCTCGGCAAACAGTCATCTGGCCGCACACGCCCCCGGCAACACATTGGTGTTAACCGATACCCAAGAAAACACGCAGCGAATAACAGATATTATCACCAAAATGGATCTGCCCTAACGCTAATCGCCAGCTTGGAGCTTAAATGCGCTTAGCAAACACCTTGTTAACACCGACCCTCATTGTCACACTAAGGGACTTTGCATCCACCCAGTCTTTCAACACACTTTACGTTGATAAATTCCATTGGGAAATTGCCTAAATCGTTCCCGTTTGGGTCGTAAATATTAACATTAAAGGCAGGCTCGCCTGCTTGAGCAATGGGCGTGAGTTCGATACGTGACTGGTCTTGCGCCGTGATTTTAATTGAACCTGATTCAAAGTAAAAATCCTTTAAGGGCTCTGTTCTGCCATCAAACGGTATTGGGTCGGGTAGCGTTGAGCCGTCGGTTGATATCCAACTAAAGTCGGTAAAGTATGGCTGGCCGAATTTCAGGTTTGTGTCCACAGTCAATGCACTGTAGGTCGTCCATTCTGCATTAAGGGATATCCTGCCAGTAATGCTGCCTTCGGCAGTGTTTCTTTGACAAAGCAGTTGCGTTACCCGTACCCCGTTACTGTCAAATTGCGTATCACAAACATGGCTTCCAATATCTCGTCCGTAAAAAAACCGTGCAGATGAAGAATAGCCTGTGACGCTCACATTATTACCGTATGCTGATTCACCGTAGCCAACCATAGACCCAAAATACCCACGAGAGGAACCGCTTAAAACTCTGGAATATGAAACAGAGTGGCTGATGTTTGACGTGGTTGCTGATACATCGTTACGAAACACCGTGAGGTTTTCGCCGCG
The DNA here is from genome assembly GCA_938035525.1 of uncultured Granulosicoccaceae bacterium. Lineage (GTDB taxonomy): Bacteria > Pseudomonadota > Gammaproteobacteria > Granulosicoccales > Granulosicoccaceae > Granulosicoccus. The sequence continues at coordinate 16,878 of CALHOI010000110.1, read as the reverse complement.
TACACCAAACCCGTCCCTGCCAACGTAGTTAGCCATGAGTTTGCCGTTATGGGTTTTACCTGAGAACGCACAATGATCAAACACATTCATATCAATACTAACGAAACGATGAGGCCGGTTCAGCAATTCGCCACCATTTGTACACTGATACGTGTTGTTGAAGTGGTTATCATCTTCAAATTGCGATAACAGGCTGAACTCATTAAACGGGATTGAAAAGCTTCCGGGTGGCTCGTCGGTCACACTGCCAAACAACGTTTCGTTTGCAACGTCGCCGTTTATCCAAGGTAATACCAGATTAATAACGTCTCTGTAGTTGCTGCCGTTAAGCTGCGAATCCACGCTGCCGGGCGCTCTGATGGTTGCATCCTTAATAAATTGCGAGAAGTGAGAAGGATGTATAAAATCCAAACCATCTGCGTATGTCAATATAGTGAAACTGTCTGAGACAATGCGGAGCATATCTCGATCTGCTTTTATTAAGGATAACTGGCTGATACCATTATCAGGGAAAACCATTGACCCCAATGCAGTACCCTGCGCCAAGTCAAACCGCGCAACACCACCTATATCCCATTGATTGACTGGCGAGCTAACGCGCCATCTGTTCCAGCCTACAAAAAGCAATGGGTTACCCGCATCGGTTTCAGTCGCGATGGCCGGTAACGGATTATTGAACGCTCCACTGGAATAGCGGCTGCTCACCCGCGCGGTTTCTATTGAGTTGTTTGTTCTTAAATCAAATGTCAATGGTACGGTATGAATAAATGCGCCGTTTTTATTGAACAAAGAAGCTTCGTATTGATTGGAACGTTGGTCAAGCGTAAATTCATCTAGTTCGGGGAATTTGTCAGCAACAATAATCAACCATTGATCGGTGGTGAGTACCGTTTCAATTTGATTAGTCGAGTTTGAACCGGGCAAGGTATAGCTCCATTGCACAGACCCATCTTCACGGGTTGCCGAAAACAAGCGCGTGTCAGGGTTAACGCAAAAACGCGTATTCTGGCTATCCAATGAACCAATACAATTCGCCGGCATAATTTGCGGTGCAACCAAATCAAACTGAGGTGGCGTTATCTCCGGTGATATGATTGTAGAGTCATCAGCCACTGTTACATTATTATCGCGCTGTCCAGTCGTGTGGTTAATAACAATGTAAGTGCCATTAGCCACGGTACAAGAACGTTCGCCCTCGCACAGTGATTCAAACGTGTTTGCATTTTGTACTTGATACCAACCGTCGTCACGCCAGTAAATTGTGTTGCCAACAACAGACACTAATTCGTTCGGGTCAATTTGAACAACGGTGTCAGCCATGGTTGTGTTTCCATCAACCAATACCATTTCGCGTGCGCCTGAGGTGTGGTTGATAACAATGTATTCGCCATCTGGCACGTTGCAGCTGCGGCCACCTTCGCAAAGTGATTCGTAAGTGGTGGCTGTTTGTACTTGATACCAGCCATCGTCCGGCCAGCTGATGGTATTTCCTGAAACACTGATTGAAGTGAGTGAGTCCTGGTTGCCACTGACACTGACGTTAAAACGCTCTCCAGTGGTGTGATTGATAACGATGTAGTCTCCAGGCGTCACCTCGCAGTTTCGCTGGCCTTCACAAATACTGTCAAAGTTATCGGCTCGCTGGACTTGATACCAACCATCGTCCGGTACTTCTATAACGTTGCCATTAACATTCGGGGAAGCCAGTGTTTGGCCACTGGCCCACAGCAGGTTTACGGCTACCGTAAGTTTAAATAGGTTTGAAAGGCCTGTCGCTATCATGAAATTCTCTATCGCAAATATTGGATTATTTACCCAATATAGAACGGATGCACACCGAGTGGGGAGTGAATATTACCGAAAACGCAATACGAGCCGATTTATGCGCTCAATTACGCAGAGGTTTTGAGCGGCCGTTCTGAATAGCGATTGTTTTGGGCTTAAATTACGTGCGCAAAATTCGCAGCACGTCTTCAAGCTCGGTGCGCCACTGGCGCATCATTTGTTGAGAGTTCGACTATCGAACGGTATTGGGTCGGGCAGCGTTTAGCCATCGCTTGATCTGGTTGATCCATTGCCGTTACATTTAGCAATAGTTTGATGAAGTCACAAGTAGTATAAAGCGACCACAAAGGTAATAATCCCTAGCGACCTCGGGTCGCGCCAATTACACTCTGCTTAATATAAATCTGAATACCCAAACAGACCTATGAGAACGTCGCGCCTTTCTGACCTACTCCGCCTGATTCCGATGTTTGCCCTACTCAGTTTCAACACCTCGGTATTTGCCCAGCCTACTACTAATGGCAATGTGATTGAGGTACCCGACAATGGCTGGTATCAGGTACAGCGCGCGGATAATTATCAAAGCATTTGCGAGGGGCAACGACGGTGTGAGATGCCCCCTGGTGAGTATATCGTTATCAACCACACCAGTGGTGAGCGGTTTAACATCAGTGTTAGTGATTCAAACCAGAACAATGACGTTAGCGCGATAAACGTTACCGGCAATCTCATTCAGTGGCCTGACGATGGTTGGTATCAAGTGCAGGACGCATCAACTTACGCATCACTGTGTGAAGGCGGCACCCGTTGCGAAGTACCAAACGGCGAATACTTTGTGATCAACCATACCAATGGTCAACGCGATACGGTCATCGTCGGTCAATCAGACACCAATGCATTTGTAACGGTGGTTGGTAACACGATTGAGTGGCGTGATGACGGTTGGTACCAGGTATTAAACGCAACAAACTACGAAGCCCTGTGCGAAGGCGGTCGCTCGTGTACGGTTGCCAACGGCACTTACATTTTGATCAATCACACCACCGGCGATCGAGATAACAATGTCACGGTGAACGGCGACTCTGACGTCGTGCAACCGGTTATTACGCCACCAGTATTTGATTTGGTAGCACCACAAATTTTGCCTGCACGCTGCATCGGTTCTATCGATGATCTGAACACACGCTTTTGTGTTAACCCGGACACTCGTTTGTTCTCGGCCACACGAGAAGATGGCTCTGTTCAATGGAGTTACACGCTGCCTGGCACTAACGCGTCTAATCAAATTGAATCGGTACTCACCACAGATCAATGGTTGATTATTGTTGCCGACAAATTCCCTGAGCTCGATGAGATGACACTTGAGCAAAGAGGCAAGCAATATGAAGCATCACTATTCAACAAGAATGGTGGATACATTCGTACTGTACCGTTAGGCATAGATTTGCGCGCTAACACTACGCCAGCATCTGGTTTTGTGAACAGCGGTTACTCCTCGGGTGCTACGAACAACCGACTCAATGCCATTGCAGCTGAATTAGCCAACGGCGACCCATTGTTGGTTATCGGATGGAATAGATGGCAGGCTGGAAACGCCAGCAATGAATGGGATTTAGGTGGGGTGACTGCATTTAATCTGACATCAGGCACACAAACTGGCAATGTGATTTACCCCGACATGGGCATTAAAGCGCTTTCACTGCTAAAAGGTGATCGAGATATTGTTCGGGTGGTTTCAGAAGACTCGGTTTTCTGGTATCACCTCGATAACTTTCAATTTGTGCATCCATCCCACTTCTCACAATTTGCAAAAGATGCAGCGGTTAGAGCGCTCGGCAGCGTCGACTCACAACTCAATGGGAGTAACTACCAGGACGTTATTACTCGTGTACTGCCTTGGATAAATGGGGATTACGCCAATGAAATTTTATTTGGCAGAGTGACAAACGAACCACCTATAAACTTCTCTATTCCGTTTTCTAGCTTTTCGTTGTTATCTGAATTTACTGACGAAAACTACAACAACAAAATCTATCTGTGCACAGACGGTGGTGAGATGCTGCTTCGACCTCATCGCTACGTATCCATTGATAGCAAAGTGTTCGACTACTGCGCATTTGCAGATAAAACCTACCAAGGCAAACTTCATAGCAATTATGTTCTCAGAGATGGCTTTGGTGTGCGCGCTGAAAACCTGACCGTGTATCGCAGTAACGGTGCTGCAGCTACTGCCAATTTAGAACATGGTGTATCTTATTCTCGTGTATTAAGTGGCTCATCACGAGGTTATGGTGGCTCTGTTGCGGGATACGGAGACTCTGTTGCAGGTAAAAATATCAGCGTGGCCAATTATGAATCAGGCGCAGATTTCTTTTACGGACCTAGCCCAGGTACTGAGGTCTGTGCTTATGAAATGATAGACAACCAGATTGTGCACCAATTGTATTGCAAGCGATACAGCGCTACAGGTTCAATACACGGCTCGATGGTACTCAATGCAGACTGGACAAGCTACAGCTCCTTACGTGTGAAAACAGACTTAAACTTTGGCCAAAATTACCATAGCGATTTCGACTGGATTTCAGCAAGCGGCTCTTCCCTACCAGACCCAATCCCGTTTGATGGTAGAACAGAGCCCTTAAAAGATTTCTACTTTGAATCAGGTTCGATAAAGATAACGGCACAAGATAATTCACGCATCGAGCTCACACCCATTGCACAACCTGGTGAACCCGCCTTTGATGTCAAGGTCTACGACCCAAGCGGTAATGACTTAGGTAACTTCCCGATGGAATTTTTGAACGTTAAATGCGCCGAGCGGCTTAGTACCTGCACCGTGCCCTAATTGATTGAAGCTACGTGCGAAGGATTCGCAACACGTCTTCAAGCTCGGTGCGCAACTGGCGCATCATTTGTTGAGACTGAGTGTTGTCGTCTTTGATGGTATCGCCAGCCAAGTACTGACGTGCACCACCGATGGTGTAGCCTTCCTGATACAGCAAGCCACGGATTTGACGTATCAGTACCACGTCGTGGCGCTGATAATAACGACGGTTACCACGACGCTTGACGGGTTTTAGGTCGGGGAATTCCTGTTCCCAGTAGCGCAGCACATGAGGCTTAACCTGGCACAGGTCGCTGACTTCACCAATAGTGAAGTAGCGCTTATTGGGTATTACGGGTAATTCGTTATTGTTGCTGATTTCCAGCATAAGCTTCTACACGCGTCTTGAGTTTCTGCCCGGGTCTGAATGTAACCACGCGACGCGCTGAAATAGGAATCTCTTCCCCGGTTTTCGGATTACGCCCGGGGCGCTCGCTTTTGTTGCGGAGCACGAAATTGCCGAAGCCTGATAGCTTCACATCGTGCCCAGCCTCGAGCGCGGCTCGGACTTCTTCGAAAAACTGCTCTACGAACTCTTTGGCTTCACGCTTGTTAAGCCCCAGTTCGTCGAACAACATTTCAGCCATTGCTGCTTTGGTTAACGCCATGTCAAACCCTTAAAACGGCACCGAGTTCGCTGGTTGTGGCTTCAACAATGCGGGCCACCGCCTGCTCTACTTCGGATTCCTCTAGAGTGCGCGAAAAGTCTTGCAGAATCAAGCCTAACGCGATGCTTTTCTTGCCTTTTTCAACTTTTTCACCTTGATAAACGTCAAATGTGGTTATCTCGGTGAGCCAGTCTGGTGCATGTTTGGTCACACAGGCCTCAAGCGCCTGATGAGTGACCGCGTCATCCACCAAAAGGGCAATATCTCGCCGCACACTGGGCTGGCGGGATAAGCGAACGGCTGCGGTGACCCTGGCCTTGGACAGGGCTGCCAGCGAAAGCTCGAACACTATAGGAGTTTGCGACAGATCCAACGTTTTCTGAACTTCGGGGTTCAGTTGGCCTAAAAAGCCTATTCTGACGCCATCACAGACGATCGCGGCACGCTGGCCAGGGTGCAACATGGCCAAATCTGTGGGCTCAAAATTCAGCGATACGCCGTTTGCACGAGCAAAAAGCGCCGCTAAATCGGCCTTGGCATCAAAGAAATCGGCCTCTCGCGCATCGCTGCTCCAGCCCTCCGGCAGGTGTTTACCGACCACTAATCCGGCAAGCATGTTTTGTTGCTGCAGGGTGTCGTCAATCTGTATGTCGTCGCCATGATCTGATTGAATGTGTGCATCTTGCGTTTTTTGACCCTGCTCGTTACCGGGCAAAAAGCGCAGGCCAGTTTCAAACAACCGCATCGACGGCATTTGTCGACTTTGATTGCGTCGCATGGTGTCAAGCAACCCGCTAATCAACGTTGTGCGCATCACCGATAAGTCGGCTGAAATCGGATTAGGCAACGCAAGCGCTGCCAAGTCAGGTCGTAAGCGCTGTAACTGATTAGGTTCCACAAAGCTATACGTCACCACTTCCTGATACCCGCGGTGCGCTAACATTTTTTTAATATCAATCACCGGCACAGCCGTTTCTGCCACCGGGCGAAACGTTGGGTGGTGCGCAGGTGATGTTCTTGGCAACTGATCAAAACCATGCACACGCGCAATTTCTTCCAGGAAGTCTTCTTCTATACGCAAGTCATAACGAAAACTCGGTGGCGTTACCGTCCAACCGGTATCGTGCGATCGATGGGTAAAGCCAAGGCGCGTAAATACACGTTCAACGATGTCGTCACCAATATCCACACCGATTAAACGCGACAAGCGTGAACGACGAACAACCACCGGCTCACCTTTGGGTAAACGTGGTCCGTCTTGCCAATCACGCACAGGGCCAGGACTCCCCCCGGCCAAATTCATTAACATGCCGGTGGCGTATTCCATGGCATCGGCTTGCAATGCCGGGTCAACACCACGTTCAAACCGGTGCGACGACTCTGACGGGGATGCGTAGTAACGCGGCTTACCAATAATGTGTTCAGATAAAAACAGCGCCGATTCCATGAAAATGTTTTTGGTGTTTGCATCAACCGCTGTGCTAAGACCACCCATGATGCCTGCAATACCAATCGCGCCACTGTCATCAGCGATCACGGTAGTGTCGCTGGTGAGTTTGACTTCGCGCCCGTCTAACAACGTGAGTTGCTCGCCTTCGCCTGCCAGACGTACCTGAATTTCACCTTGCAGCTTATCCAGATCGAATGCGTGCATAGGTTGTCCCAGTTCCAGCATCACATAGTTAGTAACATCAACCGCAGGGTTAATGGCACGCATACCACTGCGACGTAATCGTTCACTCATCCAGATGGGGCTGGCTCGTCGCATGTCGACATCTTTAATCACCCGACCAACATAACGAGCACAGGCCGAACTCGATGACAACCGCACCGGCCAGGTGTCTTCATGTTGTTCTGCCAGCGGCGTAATTTCGTGTAGGGTTAATGGCAGATCGTTACGTGCACACACATCACGTGCAATACCACGAATGCTTAAGCAATCTCCCCTGTCGGGTGTTAAGTCAACATCAATAATATGATCGTCGAGCTCTAAAAAGCTGGCCAGGGTTTCACCAACTGGTGCGGTTGACGGTAATTCAATAATGCCGTCGCTATCATCAGACAAACCGATTTCACTGGGCGAACACAACATGCCAAAAGACTCAACACCGCGCAGCTTGGCTTTCTTTAACTTTTTGCCATCGGGCATGGGACAACCCACATTAGCTAATGCGGTCACCATGCCTTGTCGCACGTTGGGCGCACCACAGACAATCTGCAAAAGATCGGATGTGCCGTTGTCCACTTCGCACACGCGTAGTTTATCGGCATCGGGGTGCGGCAACACATCAACCACACGCGCAACAACCACTTCCGACATAGCCGGCAAGCTAGAGGTAATGTCATCGACTTCCAAACCAAGATAAGTTAACTGCTCGGCAAGTTCTTCAACATTAACCGGTGGATTTACCCACTCTCTTAACCACTTTTCACTGAATTTCATGCGCTAACCCGCCTGATGGAACTGTTGAAGAAAACGTAAATCGTTTTCAAAAAACTGACGAAGGTCTTCAACGCCATATCGCAACATGGCCAAACGCTCAACACCCATACCAAAGGCATAACCGGTGAATTGTTCCGGGTCGATGCCACCGGCTTTAAATACTTCGGGGTGTACCATGCCCGCTCCAAGCACTTCCATCCATGGTCCTTTACCGATGCGAATGTCTACTTCGGTTGAGGGTTCGGTAAACGGAAAATACGATGGCCTGAATCGGATTTCACTGTCGTCCTGATCGAAGAACAGCTTTAAAAAACCTTCCAAGTGGCCCATTAAATCGGTTAAACCGATATCACGATCAACCAACAAACCTTCTACTTGATGGAACATCGGCGAATGTGTTTGATCTGAATCGCAACGATACACACGCCCTGGTACCACAATACGCATGGGCGGCGGATTGGCTTTCATGTAACGCACTTGCACAGGTGAGGTGTGCGTGCGCAGCAAACGGTTAGCATCAAAGTAGAACGTATCGTGCATGGCACGTGCTGGATGATGCGCAGGGAAATTCAGGGCTTCAAAGTTATGATAATCATCTTCAATTTCAGGGCCCATGGCCACATCAAAACCCAGTTGCGCAAACAAAGCTGAAATACGTTCAATGGTTAGCGTAATTGGATGTAAACCACCGGTGGCAGTCGCACGGCCCGGCAAAGAAATATCAACCGCATCCTGAGACAACTTCTCGGCAAGGGCAGCATTGTCCAGCACAGCGAGCCTGTTTTCCAATAAGCCCTGCACCGTTTGTTTCACTTGATTAACGGCCTGGCCTGCAGCCGGTTTTTCTTCTTTGGGCAATTGGCCAACGGCTTTTAACGCAGACGTTAGCCGGCCCTTTTTACCCAGCAACTCGACACGCGCCGCTTCAATGGCATCAAGGGAGTCGGCTTCGGCAATCATCGACTGCGCATCGGTGAGCAATTTGTCTAAATCAAGCATGGTCATGGCGATTCATCTTTTGTTAGTTCCAGATTTATAAGTTCCAGACACAAAAACGGGGAAAGCCGGCAACCCGGCTTTCCCCGTCGATAAGGCGTGATCAACGCCTGGTCTTTTGAACAACCGATAAGTTTGTCGCTGAGAAAAACCGTCGGTTAGCAAACCTGATTAGGCTTGCAGACCAGCCTTCGCCTTATCGACGATGGCGGTAAACGCTGCTGTATCAGCAATGGCCAGATCAGCAAGCATCTTACGATCAATTTCGATCTCGGCTTTTTTCAAGCCTTCCATCAAGCGGCTGTACGTGATGCCTTGCTCACGCGCACCTGCATTAATGCGGGCAATCCAAAGGCGACGAAATACGCGCTTTTTGGCTTTGCGATCACGGTAGGCGTATTGACCTGCTTTAGTGACCGCTTGCTTGGCAACACGAAAGACCCGGCTGCGAGCGCCGCGATAGCCTTTGGCTTGCTTTAAAACTTTTTTGTGATTGGCGCGTGCGGTGACGCCACGTTTTACTCTTGGCATTGCGCTCTCCTAGCGTTGGTTGGGTAACATGCGTTTGATAAGAACCACCTCTGATTCGTGCACCATTGAAGCGCCGCGAAGCTGACGCTTACGCTTGGTGCTTTTCTTGGTCAAGATGTGACGCATGTGAGAGCTCTTGCGCTTGTAGCCGCCCGAACCCGTCCGCTTGAAGCGCTTGGTGGCGCCGCTGACTGATTTTTGCTTATTTCCAGACACTGTTTGACTCCTGAATATCGGTGTTACTAAAAACACCGTGAGTGAAATAGCCGGTGACGTCTTAGTGTCGGTACGTCAACGCGGCTGACTAAATCTTTTCAATTACAACTAATCTTTTAATCGCAACCAATCTTTCAAATTACAGCTAATAACTAAAACTATGTGGCGCTTACGTTTTCTTGGGCGCCATGACCATCACCATCTGACGGCCTTCGAGTTTTGGAAATTGTTCTACGATGGCCAATTCAGATAAATCCTCTTCGACCCGTTTTAACAATTTAGCGCCCAACTCGCGGTGGGCCATTTCTCTACCCCTAAAACGCAGCGTGATTTTAGTCTTGTCGCCGTTCTCGAGGAACTTAACAAGGCTACGCAGCTTTACTTGGTAGTCACCGTCTTCGGTACCAGGCCGAAACTTGATTTCCTTAATCTGAACGGTTTTCTGCTTTTTCTTTGCCGAGTGCTGCTTTTTGTTGTTTTCAAACTGAAAGCGACCATGATCCATGATCTTGCACACTGGCGGTTCGGCGTTTGGCGAAATCTCAACAAGATCTAACGAGGCTTCGGCGGCGGTAGCCATGGCAGCATCTAACGATACAACCCCGACTTGCTCACCATCAGCTCCTATGAGCCTGACCTCGGGAACGTCTATTTCGTCGTTCTTCCGATTAACTTTTTTTGCAGAAATACGTTAACCCTCCAGTACTGTCTGACCGCGGCTGGCGGCCTCTATATTTAATTGCTTGGCAAGCTCTTCAAGCTTCATGGTGCCAAGGTCTTTACCGTCTCTGGTTCGTACGGCCAATTCGCCGCTTTCAACTTCGCGGTCCCCTGCTACAAGCAGATACGGGACCCGTTCGAGCGTCCAGCTCCGGATTTTAAAACCGATTTTTTCATTGCGCAAATCTGACTCTGCGCGTAACCCGCTATTTTGCAACACTTTCACAGCTTTCTCAACGAAGTCTGACTGTTTATCTGTGATATTCATGACTACCACTTGTACCGGAGACAGCCAGAGCGGCAATTTGCCCTCGTGATTCTCTATTAATATGCCAATAAAGCGCTCAAAACTGCCCAATATGGCCCTGTGGAGCATCACTGGCGCCAGTTTTTCGCCGGATTCTGATACATAACTGGCATCAAGGCGCCCCGGCATCGAAAAGTCGACCTGAATGGTCCCGCACTGCCAAACCCGGCCAATGCAGTCTTTTAAAGAGAATTCCACCTTAGGTCCATAGAATGCGCCTTCGCCCGGAAGTTCCTGCCAATCCAGACCCTTGGCATCCAGCGCATCGGCCAGGGCTTTTTCGGATTTGTCCCAGCTCTCGTCACTGCCCACCCGCTTTGCGGGTCGAGTGGAAAGCCTGTAAATAACCTCATCAAAACCGAAGTCTTTATAGACGGCATGCAAAAAGTCGATGAACTGACCCACCTCGGGCTGAATTTGCTCTTCGGTACAAAAAATATGACCGTCATCCTGCGTGAAGCCGCGCACCCGCATAATGCCGGTTAACGCACCGGATAATTCGTTGCGATGACACGAACCAAATTCAGCCAAGCGTAACGGTAAGTCGCGATAACTTTTCAGGCCTTGATTAAACACCTGCACATGACATGGGCAGTTCATGGGTTTTATGGCACTGACTTTATCGTCGGTGGTAACCGAGAACATGTCGTCGCTGTATTTGTCGGCATGACCACTGCGTTCCCACAAAGACATATCCACAATTTGCGGTGTGCGAATTTCTTTGTAGCCTTCGGTTACTTGCATGGCACGCATGTACTGTTCAATGGCCTGATAAATGGCCCAGCCCTTCGGGTGCCAGAACACCATGCCGGGTGCCTCTTCCTGCAAGTGAAATAAATCAAGCTGCTTACCGATTTTACGGTGATCACGTTTTTCCGCTTCAGCCCGGTTATGCAAATACGTTTTTAACTGTTTTTTATCGGCGAACGCGGTGCCATAAATGCGTTGCAGCATGGCGTTGTCTGAATCCCCACGCCAATAAGCGCCGGCCACATGCGTGAGCTTGAACACTTTTAAATGCGAGGTATTGGGTACATGCGGACCACGACATAAATCGGTGAAATCACCTTGTTGGTATAAAGACAGCGTTTCGTTTGCCGGGATACTGCCAACAATCTCGGATTTGTACTCTTCACCCAAGCCATCAAAGTACTTCACCGCGTCATCACGGCTGATGGTGGAGCGTTCAATGGTAATGGCCTGAGAGGCGAGCTCTGCCATACGCTTTTCAATGACTTCCAAGTCTTCGGGCGTGAAAGCACGCTCGAACGCAAAGTCATAATAAAAGCCGTTCTCGATGACTGGCCCAATGGTGACCTGCGCCGACGGAAATAATTGTTTGACCGCTTGAGCCAGCAGATGCGCAGTGGAGTGTCGCAGCAGCGGCAGCGCCTCCTCACTTTTATTGGTGACGATCGATAAAGACGCGTCGGTCTCCATCATGTGGCTGGAATCGACCAGCTCGCCGTCGACCAAACCGGCCAAGGTGGCTTTGGCCAGACCAGGCCCAATGTCAGCAGCGACATCAAATACAGAGACAGGATTGGCGAATTGGCGGACGCTACCGTCCGGCAGAGTAATCTGAGGCATAAGCTTTCCCAGTGGTGACCCATACGATAGGCCACGTGTTAATCAGTGGTGACCCATACGCCGGGCCACGTGTGCAAATTTATACATATAAGTGTAGGGAAAAATTACGGCTTCAAGGGAATTAATTGACCTGAACAGGCCTTGTGATCAATATTATTTCCCACCAGTGCGATTTTTTTCGTAGAATTGCACCTTCGGCAGGCGCGTAGCTCAGTTGGTTAGAGCATCACCTTGACATGGTGGGGGTCGGTGGTTCGAATCCACTCGCGCCTACCACACCCCTAAGTCCTTTTCACAATGGCCCTACAGTATCGACCCCTCTGTAGCGGTTCTTTCGGCGTCTCCTTTAATTGGCCAATCCTCTTTAACGTAGCCAGCAGCGGCCCATCCCAATCGACGATAACCGTCAAATTGCTCACCACTGAGATATTGGTTGCTGGTAGGGTGATGTGGAAAGTGTTTATCAACCCTTTCTAGGGAAGTCAGTTCAAACGGGGCTGACTCCCAAAGCGTGGAGCGCAGGAACAACAAGTTTCCCTCTTCACCGTCAGGGTAAACGAATTTGCCTATTGCGTACGGCAGCTTTGGTAACTCATCGCTCTCGCGCTTAAGTGTTGAGAAATCGAAGGAGACATCAACACCCAGCTCCGAATTCGCAAGTCGCACAGATCGTGCGAGTTCATCACTCAAATCGGTTTCTGTCGTTGATGCATCTACAACGATAATATGACTGCATCGGCGTCGTAAGAGCTCGACTATCCCTAGGTTTTCCCAATGGCCGCCATCAGAAACATACGAGTAATTGTCTTTACTTCTTGTGATTCCGAGAGCTTCAAACATGACGTACAAAGCACCCGGTTCTTGCCAACCGCGAACAATGAACTCCTTGGCCTTATCAAAAAAGCGATGTGACTCCACGCTCTTGTCATCCGTTGAGCTATTGGCCGAAACACTACGTTGAATGTTGAGCGCGCGTCTGTGCGGGATCCACACACCCAGACGCAAGTTGAGTAACGCAAACAAAAAACGCAATGCCGGGCTACCGTATCTGCCCATCAATGGGGATACAGCTGCACCGGAAATAGCCATTAGCGAGGGTATTGTTAAGGCTGTTCCACCTTGCGCATACTCACGCTCCAGAAATTTGGTTTTCACATAACCAACTAGTGGCCCCCCACACCAATCCGACTCAAACGTGTAGCTTCCAGCGTTTCTGCGATAAGGAGCTTTCGTTCGGTTGGCTGCTACAGCAGAACAATATATGACATTTGGAAAGCTGAAACTATCAGTTGACAGATTTTCAGTTGAGTAGTTGGATAAGGGCAACTCTTTGTTATAGGGTAATGCGTCAACTTTTGAAGTGTTAGTTTTAGAGTCAGCATGCCTCCTGAAAACAAACGCTTTTTGTAGTCTTTCACGATAAAAGAGATGGAGCGAGTATCTTCTATTGTGCACAACCACTCCAAATACTATGACAAGCAATATAGCTGCAATAAGCTGCAATAACTGAACTTGTAAATCTATCCCTTCCGGGTTTAACTTCTGCGCAAAGCCCGATGTATGAGCAGCCAATAGAAAGGGAATCATGAGAATAGTTGGACCAGCTAACGTGGCTGGAATTCCCAAAAACCGTAATCGTCTATAATTTGCTGCTAAAAATATAAATAAAAACCCAAGCACAGAGACACTTACAATAAGAATTAGTGCCGCTATAACAATATTGACGCTTGGTGAAAAATTCAAACCAGTGATGTTAAACAAACCTATTATATATTCGATCGGCAATTGTGTATAAACGATCAGGTATGGCATTACCGCTACAAAGAGCACGAAAGCAATTGTCATACTGGCAACGTAGTTTGTGCGCACCAATTGCACAAGAAGTTCATCGTCGGCTTGTAACTTAGACCTGTCAAAAATTCTTCTCAGGGCTACTATAACAATGCAAAACAAAAGCAAACCTGCAAGAGGCATGGTAAATTTTGAGAACCATTGATCTATTGAAATTCCGCCGTTATTAAATTTTATCGTTCCCCCATGAAAACGCCCTATTAACTCTCCGCACACTCTGCCAGCAATAAATGCGCAGAGACAAAGTGGCAATAAGTTGAGTAAAAATCCATAAAGTACGTTAACAAAAAGCCAGACAGCTTCTTGCGGGCCACTACTTAAAAATGTGGTAGACAGACGCAACCGCGCCTCTTCATCACTACCATTTTGCCAGGGTGGTCCGTCCAATGCATTTTTATCTGATTCCCCGCAAGTTACTGCCATGCCACCAGCTGCATAGGTGCCACCGGATATCGCAGCCAGGTGTTGGATTCGTTCGAAGACCCCGTCTTTAATAAGTCGTTGTATAACGCCTGTTGCATAGGAAGCTGAGCGCGTGCCGCCCCCCGAAAGACTTACGCCTAATCTTACTTCGCCATTAGCAGGGCTATCTAAATAAACCCACTGAGCCTCGCTTCGAGCATCTATCGAATATGTTTTTCTAGCATCTTTGCTATGTGTATTATCGATAGTCGTCATTTATCCCACAACCTCTTGGGTAGATAGGTTTTATGTCTGTTCCTCTTAGAACCGTTATTGCCTGAGCATCAAAAAGTTTCTTCATAAACATTGGATGAATGCAAACTTCTTCTTCACTGGAAATACCGGGCATACCACCGATAAAGGTGTAAGCAAACTCTGCTTGGTCGTATCGTTTGGTTTGACCAGGTGTTTTCTTTCCGACGATCCCAATTGATATGAGTCCCGCTTGGAAATCATCAAAGGTTAGACCCGATTTTGACACCGCGTTTTCGTCATAGATTTTCTTCAAGATTTTTAGTTGAAAAGTAAGTGTTAGCTTATTTTTGATTCTATGCAGTGCGTTTTCCATAGCTGCGTGCTCAGTTTCGTAAGCCGAAATTACCGTAGATGCCATGGTCTCTTCAGAAGACACCACTCCTTCAATTACACTTTTTGCGGAAAGCTGTTGCCCTCCAGCCGCTGCCCAATCGGAAAATATTGCATTAAAGATGGTGACTATTTGTCTGGGTAACAGCTGTGTGTGACGCAAAATATATGCTACGGGGTCTTCCGACACATCAAATCGTGTAACCACGTGCTCAGGTAGAACAGCCCTAAGGACAGAAATTGCTCTGTCCGGATCTGAAGTGTCATAGTAGTGTTTTAGGTCCGCAAGTGCTTCATCTGGTAATAAAGCTTCAATCTTATGCGCTCTTACAAAGAAACAAAATCGCATAGCTGCCAGCACGATCAGTTCCTTTGCACTCCACGCGATGGTCATATGGCTTCGCAAGTCTTTCTCTGCGTTGGCCACAATGGAATAAACCGCAGGCATAACTTCTAGTGGAAGACAAAATTGACTTGAAAAAGGAGTGACTATTTGATCATCGTAATCTTTTGTTCTGGCAGCAAAACGAAAAAGTGAGCTAATCGGTTCAACGAAACCGTGAATCCTTCTACCCATATCTTCAAGATTGTCAATCACCACGCAAATTTCTATCTTGCTTTCGGACACTACATTTTGCATAGCTTGGTAGGCATCCTGATAGTGTAGATTTTGTACAACGATATCCCGACATCGAGTTCGAAAAGATCCAGACTTCTCCACGTCTAATATTGATTTTCGAATTTCAGTGGCGATTCTGGATATGAAATCGTCAATCTGTAGATCGTTCGGTTGTCCTACACCTGAAATGTATGTCCAGACGCGGTTTGTATCGGCGTGCTTAATATTTGATCGCGCCAAACCCAGCATCGCCGCATGCGAAAGAAGCACTTCCCAAATGTAACAACTATTGTCTACATCAAGCTCAGATACTTTGTTTTGGTAATCCCGAATGGTTCTGTCAACTTCACCATAGATATCTTTCGACTGGATCCTAATGGTTAAATTACCTTCCGCAAGTGATGCACCAATGAGAAAGGAAGTCTTTCCAGATCCTCTTCGACCTATAATATGAGTAGGTCTGGCATGGGCGGCTTCTCGGTGATTGTGATTATTCAGCATGTACATTTTGCTAAATACATCATTGGATTGTGTTAAGGCTTCCGAACCGGGCGGGCCAAATGGTTCTGAAAAAGTCAGCACACTCTTTAAAATATCGGCGTCGGCAGCGTTCATGTCATAACTTTTTTGAGACTAGTAAATTGGAATGCAAACTTTTTGTCGAACACTGAAGTTTCCGGACTTTATGGCCCTGAGTGTATGGCCTAAATAGGGTATGGCTAGAGCACCTAAGTGATGGACACAAGGCAGCGACTTTGAATTGAAAAAAGGTTAAGCAGATAGACAAAGCGCAGTGCCGCCACTGCTAATTTTTAAATAGACTGCTGTTGAATACTAAATGATTATAAGTGTGAACCAATCGACCCCTTTAGTCCGTAGCCGCAAGTATAAAACCCGTACGTACCTATACAGGTAGTGTTACATCCGCCAATTAATTGTTACCGTGCTGCAATCAGGGCCAATATCGGCCGCTCGGGAGCAACATGCATGCGCACATTCAAATTTTTTGTCGTAAAAGTATTCTTACTATTTGGCTTGATGTACTCGATGTCGGCTCATGCTCAGGATGTCCAGTTAGGACCTGATTTACTGATACTCACTGATGTTAACAGCATCACTATTACCGGCCCCGATAATTTTGTTTATCAATCCCCCGTGAGCTCTGTCAATGCAGGACCTGCCTTTATAGGCTTGGGTGATGCGGGTATTCAGGCTGATGGCACTTACACCTACGAAATCAAGAACATTGTTACTGCAGGCGAAGAGCTGGTAAGTGATCCG
>CALHOI010000109.1 GCA_938035525.1 uncultured Granulosicoccaceae bacterium | reverse complement strand
TAATTGGTTGCCCAAGCGGCCTATCGCCTATTTTCGCTTGTTTCTCAGAGACTGGAACACGCTGAAGTCTCAGTCTGCTTCAAATTTAACGATAGCAGGCTCCACTGTCACTGTACTAGGCCTGTTGGCCGATTTTTGCGAACCTTGGTACCCGATCCTGTCTTACCTGTTTCCGATTGTCGCCATTGCTGCCGTGTTCTTTTACTGGCGTTGGCGCCGCGCTCAAAAGGGTGCAGTCGCTTTATCAAGCAGTCATAAAAAACAAATACGCATTCAAGCTCGACGGTCAATGCGTGCGGGTATCGCTACCGTTGTGTTGGCACCAATATTTGTTGCTAACTTAGCCGCCGGTGATAGAGGTGTGCTTGCTAATCAGTTTGACAAGGTATCGCATGCTCAAGATGCGATTCTTGTGAGGCTTGATCGTATTGACGACGCATTGAGAGTATTAAATGGGCAAACAGTAGAAAACGCACAAGCGCTAAATGAAATTAAAACAGATACAGGTGAGCTAAAGGATTCACTTAACGCAGTTACAGAAACCACCGAAAAGACCGCGGGTGATACCAAAGTCACCAGAGAGACCATGGAGCTCAGTGTTGCCTATCAAACCATAGACAGGGTTAAGGAAGCTAGAGATGGCTCAAACCAAGGCCAGCAACTGGCTTTTGAGTCATTAATCAAGTTGGGGCACGAATTTAATAACGCTGACCTATCGGGTATTTCGTTTTCTAACGCAGTGCTGGCTGGTGGTAATTACGTGAATAGTCAGTTACTTTTTACTGATTTTAGCAAGGCAAACCTAAGTGGCGCTACTTTTGACGGAGCCAATTTGTCTTTTGCTGATTTTAGTGCTGTTAACGCAAGTAATCTGGTAGCCAAGTCAATTGATGCTCAGTTTTTAAATGGCGGTGCGGCCAACTTTTCTGCTGCGACACTTGCAGAGTCTAACTTTGCAGGGTCTCACCTGGTTGGCGCAACTTTTTACGGTGCCGATTTGTCAGGTGTGTCATTTGCATTTGCTAATCTGACGGGTGCAGATTTTACTGGCGCCAATTTGACAGGGGCTTTTTTTACCGGTTCGATATTGATCGATGCCAAATTTACTGACGCCACATTTTCTGGGACTAATTTTCATGGTGCAATAGTGCAAAGTGGGTTGCTCAGTGCTGAGCAGAATAAACAAACTTGCCGCCATGAGGGCCGCTTTCGTGGCGTAAACGTTAAGCTACTGGAGCGTTGGCCAAGTAGCAGATTCTCTAGTGGCTATGAATACGACGATATCACGGAGTATGAGTACTACGGAAAAGTGCCCACATTGCAGAGCCTATCGTTGCCGGTATGCAAAACAGGCGACAGAAACAAGTCGGGCTTTAACGCCAGTTATGCAGATCAATTCGATATTCGTGTTGATCGATATTTCATGGAGTATGGCAACCGTCGTTCGGCGGCAAAGCAATATCTTGAAAATCACTTTGGCACACTGCAGCACGCTTACAGCAATGAAACTGCTTATTCTGGTGCTGGTGAATTTAAACAAGCTCTTGTCGCAAGTATGAGAAAAGCATCCGAATGTGATGGTACTCGTCGAAATTTGCCCTTAAATTCGGATGGATTACTTGTAGCACTGCTGGCTGAAAATAAAATTGATCCAGATTCGGTCGATTGGTTGGCTGCGGCAAAATCACGTTTACTGCTTGAGTCTGCAGACCCTGAACATGATGTAAATATGGTCAAGAGTAATTCGCATGTTTATAACTCTGTGCAGTTTTTTCCTGAAGGCACGGTGCTTTCCGATCTACCTAAAAGCACTGCAGAGCATTTTCGCATCTGGACACTTTGCCGGATGAAGCATGCAGAGCCGTATCTATGGGCAAAATTTAGAGCAACAGCTGGTTCTCGTTCTGGCGCGCCAAAGCAGGATGAAATCACGTATAGCCAACATTTTGGGAGTATGGTGAAAGCCCGCGATTTCACCGACAAGTACGGTGTATCAGCAAGTGATGCAGAGAGCCTGACAAAGCGATTTCATTTATTCAGTGATTCTTCATGGGTTAATGCAGACCACCCGGCTAGCATGGGTTTGGATGCCGCAGTGTATCTATTTCCACATAGCTCGCGCTCAATTGGTGTCTCAGTACCTAAAGCTCAAATACCATTGGGTGCACAAACAGATCATCGCCGCGCACTCCCCAGTGGTGCGTTATATGTCCAGGTGAAAATCAATGGTTTCGAGCGAGTAGAAGGAAAGAAAAAGGCAGCCTTATTTGATCTTGAGGTATTAAACGCCCAGTTTTATTCGGGCACTGAATTAATATATGAAACAGAACAGTTAGTTACTGGGGTTGTAGATTAATAGCTCGCAAACCATCGTCTAACTCATAATAATCGCCTTTATCCAGCCGTATAATTTACGCGTAACCATTCTTCAAGTCGTAAGGTGGCGGTAACATCGTCTTTGTTATAACCCAGAATTTCATCCTTTAGCCTTTGTTTGGTTGCTGGATTGGTTTCACCAATAAAGCGATTAAATTGCACTACCGACCATTGAGAGCCTGAGCCTTCATCCTGCCACTGAAAATTTACTAGATCTGGATGTTTGCAAATATCTTTTAAACCGTAACCTTGTAAAGGTAGTACGAGGCTAGCTAACACGGGCTTTTGTAAATCGAAAAGTGGGCTATCCGTGCCAAGCAAGTAATTCACGGTTTCGTTTTCTTCCATGCCATATCGTTTCGCATAAGATTGGATTGTGGACTTTTCATGGTTGGAATAATGCGACAAAATCAATTGCGGGTATTGTTGCTTGTATTGCTCTACTTTCGCGAGAAACTGAAGCCATCCTTGTTGATCTTCATCGCTAGTGTCTGTCCACACATACTCAAAACTTCCTTGTTCAAGGCTGCCTGGTGAGACTGGGGTTAGAAACCCCCAGAGGTAGACGTGTTTTTGGCCCGTTCCCGTTAGCGGGTTGTCCTCTATATCGAAATGTACCCACTGGCCTTCGGGTAGCATGGTTGCTGTATGTTGAAAAATTTCACCTGTCAGGTAGGATTTTGCTTGTAGCACTGCTCGTTGTTTTTTATCCTGTTTTTTCAAGTATGGAACATCAGGTATGGCGTTAGGGTCGGTATCGGCGAGTTGCGAGATAGTTTTTATACCAGCATTCTCAAGACCGGCTGCGGCCTGTTCCTGAACACCATATAAAAGTGTTAGTTCTCCATTGACTTGGAATTGAGGCTTGCAGTGAACGTTATAAGGGCAAGCGCGGCATTTGCTATGGCCGTAACGCACCAATGGTTCTTCTTCGTCTGCTAGTAGTTTGCGCATTTCGGTAATGAACTGATTGGAGAGTGGATTCGCTTCATCTCCAATTTCAGCGTGTTCTCCATTGCCTAGAAATACGAGGGCAGGCAACTGGCTACCATGCATTTTTCTTAGTAAGCGCCGATAAACACCTAATTGCACTTGTATTGGTTTTTTGCTTTCATTTTGAGAAAGCTTAGCGTCAGCGGCTTGATACTCTCCACTATCACTGAGAATCAGAAAGTCGGGGAAGCCTACAATTCCATGGTCTTCGTCAAGTAGCTGGGCTTGATAAATAACAGGGCAGCGTTCTGACATAAGCCGATTAGTGTCATCTGGTGAGGTAGCCGTTTTGACGCTATGAGTTTTAGAGATTGCCTGTAAGACAGCCTGCTCGTGATTAACTCCAAGATCGATGACCATTTGCTCAAACGCATCTTCGTTTGAATCTGGTTTGAACTGCGCTTTATTATCCAACCAAACACGCCGAGTACATAGTGACCATGAATTAGCGTCGCTCGGCCTTATTAGCTTTTTTCTCTCTGACGCTGTCATCGCTCTGGTGTCAATGGATTAATTAGCGTGCCGAAAAATAACTAGTTTCATAAGGCTTTCAGGGAATCAGTAACCAGTCGAAATTCGATTTCAGATACTGACTTGCTTCCGTCATGCTCGGTTCCTATGCAGAATTTCCTGATCTTAAGTAGAGATTTTCTGCTTTTGCATCACTAATTATCAGCCAACAACCAGATCACTCTCAGAAGCAACAAACACCTCATCCAACAAAGACTCCAACACCTCCACCGTACGATCAACATGCGCTAACTTGTCCAGCCCAAACAAGCCCAGCCTGAAAGTCGAATAGTCATCTCCTTCATCACACATCAATGGCACACCGGCTGCGATCTGTGCGCCCAGCGCTGCGAATGATTGGCCATTTTGAATGGTGGGCTCATTGGTGTAGCCAACAACAACACCAGGTGCCTGAAAGCCACTTTCTGCAACACTCATAACACCTCTGTCGGTCAGTGCTGCACGAACTTTGTCGCCCAGTTCTTGCTGCCGCTCTTTGGCTTTTTGAAATCCGAAGGTGTGAGTTTCTTGCATAACGTCTCTGAATACGCGTAGCGACTCGGTTGGCATGGTGGCGTGGTAGGCGTGTGCACCGGACTCGTAGGTTTCCATTATCTGTAACCACTTTTTCAGATCGGCGGAAAAGCTGTCGCTGGTGGTTTGTTCGATTGCCTCTCTTGCTTGTTCACTCATCATCACAAGGCCGGCACACGGTGGACCGCTCCAACCTTTTTGTGGAGCGCTGATTAAAAGGTCAACACCGGTTTTTTGCATATCTACCCAGATGGTGCCTGAGGCAATGCAATCGAGCACCATAAGGCCGCCAACGGAATGAACCGCATCTGCCAGCGCTGAGATGTAATCATCAGGCAGCATCATGCCCGCAGACGTTTCCACGTGCGGGGCAAATACCATTGTGGGTTTCTCACGTTTGATGGTGGCAACTGCTTCTTCTATTGGGACAGGAGAAAACGGTTCGGTGCTGCCCGGTTTTTCACGGCGCGCTTTGAGCACGATGGTCTCCGACGGGATATCGCCCATCTCGAAAATCTGTGACCATCGATAGCTAAACCAGCCGTTACGAATAACAAGGCATTTTTTATCGCGAGCAAACTGTCGTGCCACCGCCTCCATGCCGAATGTCCCACTCCCTGGAACAATCACGGCACGGTGTGCGTTGTAGGCCTCTTTCAACATCGCGGCGATGTCTGTCATGACTGACTGAAAGGACTTCGACATATGATTTAAAGATCGGTCGGTGTACACCACCGAATACTCTCGCAGACCATTTGGATCGACGTTGTTGTGGAGTGCTCGCATGGGAATCTCCTTAATACAGGTTGTCGCCGTGCAGTGGCGATAAGATAGTTCTGTTCAGGATATCACCGTAGCAGCTACATTGCGCTCGATCGCTTGGGTATTGTAAGAAGTGCGGTTATTGAATCGGTAGCGCGAGCTCAATCGATGCCGATGAATAGACGTTGCCGTTTGCACCAGCGCTCACCCCGTAAACGTAAGTGCTCCCAGGGACAAGGTTCGCGTCAAAAAAGCTGCCCGCTCTTGAGTTGGAAAGCACAAGCTCTCCATCACGAAAAACGTTGTATAAAACCTCGGGCGAAGGTGCGCGGTCCCAGAAAATTTCCAATGCGTTATCCGAGTAGACCACACCGCTTAAGTTAATCGGCCCCACTGTTATTGGCGGTTCTGGGTCGGTTCTACCGGCTAAGGGGTCGGTTGGGCAAGTACCGGCTGCGGGCATTGGCTCAGCGCCCGTTCCATTATCAAGCGTTGTTACCGTAATGGCCTGACTTTTAATAACGGTGTTGTTCAGTACATCGTATAAACAATACGTATGCATTGTATTGGGGTTAAGCCCAGAGTCAAAGTAACTACCTCCGGTTGATTTTTCAGATACCAGCAAAGCATCACGAAAAAGGTTGTATGTGGTTTTGGGGTTTGCATCTCGCTCCCAAAAAATTTCCAAAGCTGTTGACGAGTAAACGGCTGCACTGATGGGAGGGGACACGGGTTGGATCGGTTCGCTTGGGCAACTGCCTGTGATGGGCAACTGCTCCGCGCCGCTGCCATCATCTGCAGTGAATTGCGAGATTTGGCCTGACCCGACGAACTCGGTGTTTGAAAACGCATACACACAATAGGTGTAGCCAGTGTTAGGTTGCAATTCGCCATCAAAATGACTTAACGCTTCAGTAAAATCTTTGACCTGTTCGCCGTTACGGTAGACGTCGTATCGAATATCCAAAAACGGCAGTCGCGGCCAAAAAATCTCAATAGCACTGGCCGAGTAGACAGAGCCGCTAACGACAAAGCTCTCAGGTTCTACGGTCGATGTTTTTGTGGTGATTTGAGCAGATACTGCTAATGGCGCAACGATAAGAGACAACGCGACAATAATGCTGTTAGCCGAATATGCACGTGTAGTGTGTGTTCTGTTTTTCAAGTTTGGAGTCCTTGGTGTTTTTCATTTAGACAGTTCGTTAAGTATAGGTTGATTTGGGCTATTAATCCCAATTTAAGAGATTATTTCGTTGGTAATATTACCGCAGACAGCGAACGTTTCATCTGGAGCTGCAATCATGCTGCTTGTTGTTGGGTTCTTGTGCGGTGTCTTCAAAAGAAGCCGACTTTCGTTAGCGTTGACGGTGCGAATGCGAGCGTCTGAATGAAGTAAACGAGTCGTTATCTCTCCGCTGTCCAGACAAGATCAGCTTGATATATAGTGGCGGGACCTAAGCGGCTTCACAGCCCCAACCTAAAAATCCCAGCACACGTGCCAACAAATAACAACATAAAAGGCATAACGCTGATGGCTCTCGGGTTTTTCAGCTTTGCGTTCTGCGATACCTTGGCAAAGTTGCTAACCGACGAATTTCATCCGTTTCAAGTGGCATGGATGCGTATGTTGGGGCTGTTTATTGGCGTTTGTTTTATTCTTTTTCGGCGTGGTACCGCTGTACTGCGCACGCCAAAACCGCACTTGCAAATCATTCGCGGCATAGTTGCTGCCTGTTCGGCAACCTTATTTGTGTTTGCGATTAATCATGTGCCGTTGGCCGATGCCATTGCGGTGTCTTTTGTTGCACCGTTTATTGTGACTATCTTTGGGGCGGTGTTATTAAAAGAGCCTGTGGGTATCAGGCGTTGGCTTGCTGTGTTGGCAGGGTTCATTGGTATGCTGGTGGTTATTCGGCCTGGTATGGGTGTGTTTCATCCGGCTATTTTCCTGGTTCTGCTGGCGGCTATTTTCTTTGCCATTCGTCAACTCACATCACGTTGGCTAAGTGGGGTAGACCCCATAATTACCACGGTTTGTTATACCGCCATAGTGGCGTTTTCTATACTGAGTGTTTTTCAGCCGTTTGTTTGGGTTACGCCATCTTCAGCCAAAATATTGTTGCTGGTGGTTGTTATGGCGGCGTCTTCTGCTGCGGGTGAGATTCTCATTATCCGCGCGCTCGATATTGCCCACTCGGTGGTGTTGGCACCTTTACACTACACGTTAATTATTTGGGGTACGTTTTACGGGTTCGTTGTGTTTGGTGACTTACCCGATCAATGGACATTAGTTGGGTGTGGCATTATTGTGGTGTCGGGCTTGTACACCATTTATCGTGAATACCAGCACTCAATGCAGGCTCCTTCAACAATCGCCAGGGAAAATCAGTGAACCCGGTCAGAGGCATCACCCTTAAAGTTTTATCTGTCATTATTTTTGTTGCCATGTTTGCCCTTATAAAGGCAACAGCGCAACACATACCCCCGGGTGAGGCGGTGTTCTTTCGCTCTTTGTTTGCGCTCCCGGTATTAATTATATGGCTGGTGGTGCGTGGTGATTTTCCACAAAAGCTTAAAGCGAATGATCCTATGGGCCATGTTTGGCGTGGTTTGATGGGCACGTTTGCCATGGGCTCGGGGTTTCTGGCTATTGGGTTGTTACCTTTCCCCGAAGTGGTGGCCATTGGTTATGCCGCGCCACTACTTGTCACTATGCTGGCTGCGATGTTTTTAGGCGAAAAGATCAGGCTTGTGCGATTCTCGGCTCTGCTATTGGGCTTATTCGGTGTGCTGTTAATTCTGTCGCCCAGATTAACGGTACTCGATGCCGAAGTTACTAGTCGATTGCAAACCATTGGTGCCATGGCTGCACTCATGGCAGCTGTTTTCTCGGCTATGGCGCAAGTGTTTGCCAGAAAGCTTGTGGCAACGGAAACCACCGGCTCAATTGTGTTTTACTTTTCTATTATGTCTAGCCTGTTGGCGTTGCTTACCATGCCCTTTGGCTGGAAGCTCCCTAGTGGCTTTGAACTATCGCTGCTGATTATGGCAGGCTTGCTTGGTGGAGTTGGGCAAATACTCTTAACAGAAAGTTATCGATTTGCAGAGGTTGCGGTTATAGCACCCTTTGAATATTGCTCAATCATACTGGCGCTATTAGTGGGTTACTTTATTTTTGATGAGCTACCTACTGGCATTATGATGGTGGGCGTGGCACTAATAATTACTGCGGGCATCATCATTATTGAGCGGGAGCGTAGACTAGGCATCAAGCGCACGGGTAAGGCGCGCAGTGCGGTGCCCAATCAAGGTTGAATAGTTAACCAGCAAGGCGTCCGTGCTTTTTAGTCAACGCTGTGGTAAGTGGTATTACTCAAGCACCACCGAATACAACCCCGTTCTGGCAGTAATAAACAGCGTTTTATTATCTGGGCCACCCAGTGTGCAATTGGCTGCTTGTTCAGGCACTGCAATCACGCCCCAGCGCGTACCATCAGGTGCAAACACTTCCACACCGGCGCTTGATGTCACAAACAGATTGCCAGCAGCATCGATAACCATCCCGTCGGCGCTACCCTCTGTTGTGGCAAAAGGTGCCATCTCTCCGATACTACCGTCTTGCTCTACTGCCCAACTGAGTATTTGGCCGGTAAATGTGAATGCCACATACAGTGTGTCTTGATTGGGTGAAAGCGCGATACCGTTAGGTCGAGTGTCTATGCCATTACACCAAAAACGCGACAGGTCGCCTTCGGCCGTTAAGCGGTACACGCCCGCGCAGCCTACTTCGCTGGTGCTGGGGTCTATGCCAAATGGCGGGTCAGTGAAATACACGTCGCCGTTTGTATGTAGAGCAATGTCATTAGGGGAGTTCAGCAGCGCTCCATCAAAACGATCTGCTAAAACACTGATATTGCCAGCTTCGTCCAGGCGACTCAGTGTACGGCCGCTTTGTGTTGCAATGAGTAAGCGATTTTGTGAATCAAATTTTAATCCGTTGGTTGGCTGGTTTTCTCTAAAAGGTTCTATTGAACCATCATCGTTGAGTCGAAATATGGTGTCTGCAGCGATATCACTAAAGTAAAGTGCGCTTTGGTCTCGACGATATTCTGGTCCTTCCAAAAATCCAAAGTCAGACCCGATGCTTTGCACCTCACCAATGCCGTCTAGTGGGTTGGTGGGTGTGGTGTCACCGTCACCTGGATTAACGGGGGTGTCGCCATCTGTAGTCTCAGTGTTACCCGATGTATCCATTTCTGATGTCGTCTGACCTTCGGTCGACCCATCATCACCTGTATCTTGTGTTGAGTCACTGCTGCTACTGCAACCGGTAGACAAGTAAATAATGAGTATGGCGATAGCCAGAGTTAATTTGCGCACAGATTCTCCTGCATTTAAATAAAATTCTACCCAGCCCCAACGTTAACCAATGTCACTCGTCGATTAAGTGCGCATCGCCCGTATTGTCGGTATGGCCTTTCTATAAGAATAGCTGTTCCCGCCAGTCCAGCATCTTTTTATGCAAGGCCAGTATTAGTTCGCCTTTTTAATTTTACCGCGTTACCTTCAGAGGCAAAACAAGACTACTCAGCCACACTGATGCGGGTAAAAGCCATTACGCCTTCAACCATGCTAAGACTTCTGATACGTCTGGTGTAGCGCACTTCCAGTGTGTTAGAGATTGTTGACATAGCGAGCAGCACATTTTCTGGCAGACTGAATTCACCGTCATCTTCTAAATCGCATCCAATAGGGAAGCCCACGAAATCACCATTGCTGTCGTACTCGATAAAACTGAGACGGATGTATTCGCCATTGCCACCGGAGGCCTGCCATTGGTATTGTGATTCGGTTGATATTGGGCCAAACGCTGGCGCTATTCTTATTGGTGCCGTCGGTTCGCTGATTGGAATAGCGCCTACTGCAGGAAATACCAGGCCGGGTATAGAGACTGTTGCACCGACAGGTATAGCGCCGGGTAGTTCGTTGTCGACTTCATAGATGCCCGTGTCGTCCTCACTTAAGGTAAACCAGGTGCCACCTGGTGAGCTGATAACAACGTTATCGCCGCCGCTAACATAAGGTACTGTGCTGGTGCCGCCACTATCGCCCCCGCTACTGGTGTCTTCTTCGGCGATCTCGCAGGTATCCAACTGAACGTTGCTGCCATACCAGTCTATTGAATCTTGCACGGTGCGTGATTCATTGTATTGAATGGTTGCGACCCTGATATCGCCACTTCCGGGTGTGTTGGACTCGAATCGGAACGCATTAACAGATGTCACCCATGGGTTAAGCATGGCGGCATCGCTATTGGTTAAACCGTTGATCGCAAGGCCGGGTACGTTGCCTATCTGGGTTGAAGAGCCACCGTCGCTGCTGCATGCGGTTAGCAGCACGAGACAGCTGGCAGTAATGCAGGTTAATCGGGCGAATTTGGTTGGGTTTCTCATTGAACACTCCTTCTCCATTTCAGCAAGAAAACTTACTCTATCATGGGTTGTAGTCCAGCTTCACACTCGACGCTCTGTGTGATCGTGCAGTGCACATGAAGGCTTGCGAATGGCAGTAAAGCCATTCAGAATAAGGGCTTTGGAATTGTAGTGTTAAACCATGACATCCACTGAAAAACAATCAGGCAGTACAAGTTTCGATGCACAAGCCAAAGAACAATCATTAAAGAGTGAGTCCGAACAATGGGACACCTCAAAGCCGGAGGATGCCAAACCAGACGATATCCCTGTTATCGATTTAGCGCCTTACTTTTCCACCGGTGACGAAGCCGAGTTGAATAAGGTGGCCGAGCAGCTAAGAATCGCCTGTGAGGAAACCGGTTTTTTTTCAATTGTTGGTCATCAAATTAGCGGTGGCGATGTACAAGACACATTCGCGCAAATTCGTCAGTTCCATCAGTTGCCAGTTGATACTAAAAAGACGCTATTGATGGATCGCCCCGATTGGCCGGTGGGTGGCATGGGTTACTTGCCGTTTAAAAATCGCAAACTTCCTGCTCGCGACACTGGTAACTTAAATGAAGCCTTTATCCTAAAGAGCGATGACCAATTGGGTATGGACGACAACCAGTGGCCTGAAAAAAGTGCTCTGCCACAGTTCCGTGCCATTGTTGAGCGCTATGCCGGTCAAATGGAAAACCTTGGTAAGCGTATGTTGCCCATTTACGCAAAAGCGCTGGGTGTTAGCGAGGATTTTTTTAATGAGGCCTTCGATAAACCGCTCTATCGCTTACGCATGACTCACTATCCAGCAACTAAAGCCGATCCGGAAAACGCTTTTGGTATTGCCCCGCATGTTGATACATCGTTCTGCACGATACTGGCACAAGATAAACCGGGTCTAACGGTGTTCAGCGAACGTCGGCAAGTTTGGGTTAATGCACCTGTGGTGGATGGCGGGTTCATTGTTAATACTGGTGAGCTATTGAAGCAATGGAGCAACGATCGCTTTTTAAGCACAAGGCATTTTGCTAATAACAACACCGGTACAGAGTCTCGTTATTCCATTCCATTTTTCTTCAATGCCAATCCGCACTATGTTATGAGTTGTATACCAAGTTGTTGCAGTGAGAACAACCCGGCAAAATACCCGCCTATCTCTTATGCGCAAAGTCAAGGAGTTGTGCAGGGGGAGTAAAAGACTCGGCTTTAACCAGTGTAAGCACGGTATCGCAGTGTCTTGCTCAAGGTAAGATCTGAAAAACCGTTGTTGCCTTAAGCTGTAAAAGTACGTGCTATAAGGGTTGCCCACACCCGTAAAGCTTGCAATCAACTCCCTCTAAGTGCACTCTGTGGGTGCTTACTATTCATTACTTGGAGGAGTTAGGAATATGTTCAGGAATCATCCGTCGTTATTGCTTGCGCCAGTGGTATTGGCTGCCAGTTTGAGTACGCCCGTTCAAGCAGCCGAAAAGCTCACCTATTATTGCAGCGCGGAGCCAGATTGGTGCGACTTAATGGCCACAAGCTTTGAAGAGGCGACTGGCATCAAAGTCAGTATGACCCGTAAAAGCTCGGGCGAGACTCTGGCTCAAATAAAAGCAGAATCCAGTAACCCAAAAGGTGATATTTGGTGGGGCGGTACTGGCGATCCGCATTTGCAAGCCACAGAAGAGGGCCTGGCTGAGGAATACATATCACCCATGCGCGGGGAACAAAACGATTGGGCCATTAGACAAGCCGAATCAGGTGGTAACCAAACCATTGGCATTTATTCTGGGGCTCTGGGCTATGGCTACAACGAAGAAGTATTGAAGGCTAATAACCTGCCTGAGCCTGCGTGCTGGAAAGATCTCTTAAAGCCTGAGTATAAAGGGCATGTTCAAATGGCTAACCCTAATTCTTCAGGGACTGCCTATACAACACTGGCTACGATTGTTCAGCTTTTTGGTGAAGACGAAGGCTTTGAGTTCATGAAAGGCTTGCACAAAAACATAAACCAGTACACCAAGTCTGGTTCTGCGCCTATCAAAGCCGCAGCGCGTGGCGAGAACACAATCGGCATTGTTTTTATGCACGATGCTGTCAAGCAAGCGGCTTCTGGTTTCCCTATAAAAGTGGTTGCTCCGTGTGAAGGCACTGGTTACGAAGTCGGTGGTATGACCATTATCAAAGGTGGTCGTAATCCCGAGAGTGCACGTAAGTTCTACGATTGGGCTCTAACCGCTGATGTGCAATCTCGTTCGGTGGAGGTGAAGTCGTTTCAGGTTATGTCTAATAAATCGGCTGTGCCATCACCACAGGCACCCGACTTGGCGAGTATAAAACTCATTGACTACGATTTTGAAAAATACGGGTCATCGGCTGAGCGTAAGCGTTTACTGAAAAAGTGGGATGACGAGGTCTCCGTTCTGCCTCAGTAATTTGCTGTATGGCATTTGTAATTTGGCCAGGCGGGTCCCGTCTGGCCGTTTCACTTCTTTCAAACAACGTTTATAAAAGGGCAGCAAGTTGAGCAAAACCGTGCTCATGTGGTTAATTGTTGGCGTCATCGCCTACTGTGTGCTGCCCTGGTACATGCTGGTAGATGGTTTTTGGGGATTCGAATGGTTATTCGATGGTTACCCATTTGATACAGACTATGCGCCTGCCGCCTTTCTTATTGCTCAGGGCGAAAAACTATGGCTCGCGCCATTGCCGTTCTTTTTACTGCTGCCGCTAATCAGTGGCTTATTAAAACATTCAGCTAAGCAACGCAGCAATGTGTTGATCGTTGCCGGCGTGGCTGGTATTGCGTGGCTTGCTATTCAGGGCTTAGGCATAGGCTTGCGCGGCTGGAACTTCGAGGCACTTGGCCAGCTGTTTGGGCCATTGGATGATCGCCAGTTTGGTATGGGCTTTGGTGCCTTGTTGTTATTTGGCACATTCTTGTTTTATCTCAGCACGGGCATCGCTGGTCGAGGCGCTGTCAACGGTGATGTGTTTGTGGTTGGTGCGATTGGTTTGATTATAGCCATGGTCACCGTTTTCATCTTTTTCCCTATTGTGCAAATGCTATCCAGCGCACTTCGAGACAACGACGGTGTTTATTCGCTGGGCATTTTCACAGCAAAATTTTTTGAGAACAAAATTTGGGGTTTAAGCTGCTTACAGGGTGGAACACGTTGTGGTGTTGCCTGGAACTCATTGTTTCTGGCTGTACTGGTTGGCTTTTCGACCACGCTTTTGGGTTTGGTGTTTGCACTGGTTGCAACACGGTCGGGTTTTAAGCTGGGCAAATTTTTGCGTGCCATGACAGTACTGCCAATTATCACGCCACCTTTCGTTATTGGTTTAGCGATAATTTTATTGTTTGGTTTGTCCGGTTCAGTAACCCGGTTTGTGGCAGATCTCTTTGAGCTGCAACCAACCCGATGGATATACGGATTACCGGGTATCTTTATTGCGCAACTCCTGTCGTTTACACCGATTGCGTTTCTGGTACTAATTGGGGTAGTGGAGGGTGTAAGTCCATCCATGGAAGAGGCATCACAAACGCTGCGCGCCAGCCGTTGGCAAACGTTTAAAACGGTATCCCTGCCACTGATGCGTCCCGGTTTGGCCAATGCTTTTTTATTGGGTTTTATCGAAAGTATGGCCGATTTTGGTAATCCGCTTGTGCTTGGTGGTAACTATGATGTGCTTTCGACGGAGATATTTTTTGCCATCGTGGGCGCACAAAACGATCAAGGCATGGCGGCCGTGCTGGCTATTGCATTATTGATTTTTACCTTGTCCGCCTTTTATGCGCAACGACGGTGGTTGGGTAAAAAGTCTTATACCACCAAAACCGGCAAGGGT
>CALHOI010000108.1 GCA_938035525.1 uncultured Granulosicoccaceae bacterium | reverse complement strand
AGCCGAGATCTATGTGTTGAGTAAAGATGAAGGTGGCCGTCACACGCCATTTTTCTCAAACTACCGCCCACAGTTCTACTTCCGAACCACCGATGTGACGGGTGCGGTTGAGTTGCCATCAGGCACAGAAATGGTGATGCCGGGTGATAACGTGAAAATCACGGTCACGCTGATCAACCCGATAGCCATGGAAGACGGTTTACGCTTTGCGATACGCGAAGGTGGCCGAACCGTTGGTGCCGGTGTTGTTGCTAAAATTCTTGAGTAATTGATATGGCTTCCAGTCAAACTATACGTATCCGCCTGAAAGCGTTCGATCATCGTTTGATCGATCGCTCAGCCAAAGAAATTCTTGAAACGGCTAAGCGCACGGGTGCTCGCGTCCTCGGACCAATCCCATTGCCTAGCAAGAAAGAGCGTTTCACGGTATTGATATCACCGCACGTTAACAAAGATGCTCGTGACCAGTACGAACTTCGTACTCACAAGCGCCTAATGGATATTGTTGACCCAACTGAAAAAACAGTTGATGCGTTGATGAAGCTGGACCTGGCAGCCGGTGTTGATGTTCAAATTAAATTGAACTGATACACCCAAGCTTGTTAAGCAAGCTAGCCTGAATCAAAAAGCCCGCCTTGCAGCGGGCTTTTTTGTTGCCTTTTTATTGTTATAATTCGGCTCACTCTGATGGCTGCCCGAGGCAATGCATAATGAGCGACCCGCAACGCTCTCGACCCAAGCGCACCATTGTTCAGGGTATCTCCTGGTGGTGGCAAACGCGCGTTAAATCATTGTGGACGGTGCGCTTGCCAGCGATGCTAAATAAAGCATCACAAGTTAAAACAACCTTCGAGTTCGATCACACACCCGATGCCATTGCCATACCCAATGGCGACAACTCCATAACCGCCATTCTCACGGTTTACACTCGCTCAGAGTATTTACAGGCACAGGTTGATGCGCTTAAAGCGCAAACTATTCCGCCCGATGAAATCTGGGTCTGGTGCAACAGCAGCGACGAACTTATTCCGGATGTATCGTCCATGGTTGATCGGGTTATTGTCAGTAACAGTAACTGGAAGTTCTGGGGTCGCTTTGCATTAGCTACTATGGCTCGCACCAAACACGTGTGCATCTTTGATGATGACATTCTGCCGCAACCGCAATGGCTGGAAAATTGTTTGGGTGTTTACGCCAGCGGCATTAATGGCATATTAGGTGGCGCCGGTGCCTTGCTTGAACCAACAGGTGGGTATTCTTCGAAAAACAAAGTTGGCTGGAACGGGCATCATCTTGATGAGACCACGCAAGTCGATTTGTCTGGCCAGTGCTGGTTTTTTAAAAAAGAATTTGCCAAGTACATGTGGATGGAAGAACCGCCCAATTGGGATAATGGCGAAGACATCCATTTTAGTTACATGGCCTTAAAGCACGGTGGCATAAAAACCTGGGTGCCACCGCACCCCGAATCCCAGCCCGAGCGCTGGGCTTGTCGCCCTGATTTTGGTAAGCGCGTTGGGCGAACAAAAGCAGCCGTGTTCAAATCGGCCGGCCATCACGACATGCGCGACGAAATTGTCGAAAACTACCGTCGGGATGGTTGGGTGGTGGTGTCTGCGCAAGCCGTCACAGAGTAATACCGGTGCAATGCATCCATGAATCTCTTACACATTGCAGTGCATCACCACAAAGACTGGGGCGCTGAGCACTGGCTAAGCTTCGCGTTTGAGCGCAAGGGCTGTAAAGTCACCCGCTATGATTATCGTCGCCAACGCCAGAAACAATTGCCCTGGTGGTTAATCAAGCGACAATTGAACAAAATTATCGATCAAGACAATATCGACGTTGTGCTAATCCAACGTGGCGAAAAAATACCGGGCAGCATACCGGCCTTGTTTGATTGCCCGACTATATTCTGGTCTACCGAACCCCTGATTCGTCGTCGCGATCACGATGCCTTGCTCAATGCCGGGTCAGTGTTGGACTGGGTTTACGTGCATACTCACACCTCTAAGGCGATTGTTGATAAAGAATTCCCAAGCATCAGCAACAAGTCGTCTGTTTTTCATTACGCGGCCGCTGTGGAATTTGATCCCGGAAATGCAGAGCGCAGTCGCCTGGCCATATTCAATCGCAATGTATCCAAACGGCGTCGTAGCTGGCTTGATGTATCGTCAGGTCTGGTAGACGTTGTTGAAGGGCAGTTTGGAAAAAAATATTTTGAAGCGCTAAGATCAAGCAAGATCGCGCTGAATATTCATTTTGCCGAAGAGAGCGTCGACGATTTTGAAACCGGTATTTTCGAAGCGTTGGCCAGCGGTTGTGCGGTGGTGACCGAAACCCTTAATCCATTGGTCGTGGCTGACATGGGCATGCAGGATGCGCTGTTGCAGGTTAAAAATCCAACACAGATGCGCGAAGCCATTGAGCACTTGCGCGATAACCCAGACAAACTCAGCCTGCTACAAGATAACGGACGCAAAGCATTAAACAATAACCGCTGGGATAACAGGGCAGAGCAGATGCTGGAAAAATTTGCTTACCTTTTGCGCAACAGAAATCGATGAGCGTTAGCCAGCAAGGCTCGGTAACGGCCAGACTCAAAGGTGGATTAGGTAACCAGCTGTTTCAGTATGCTGCAGGCAAAGCCCTGGCGCAGCAATTAGACACCCCGTTTTATATTGATACCGCTTTTTATTTAAAACCGCACAGTAATCGCAAATTTAAACTGCCCGAAGTTGGCATTGATGTTGGCATCGAGAGTGGCACATCAGTACAAACCAACAATTTTTCAAAAGCACAACGAATCACCAATAAGCTCAAAGCTCAGGTTCTACCGATAAGCCTAAATGGTGGACGACTTTATTTAAAAGAGCCTGCCGACTACGGCTATCACGACTTCAACTGCAATGCATCGCAACACGTGTACCTCGACGGCTACTGGCAATCGGAAAAATACTTTAAAGACATCAGACATCAGTTGCTGACCGAAATTGATTTAAGCAACATCAGCTTTTCTGATGAGACAATTGCATTACCAAGTGAAAGCACGGTTGCCGTGCACGTTAGACGCGGTGATTTTATCAGTCAAAATAGCTCGCAAGCGTTGACGACAGACTATGTTGAACGCGCCATGCGCGAATTTGGCAACAATGAAGATTTTATGTTTTTCTCTGACGATATTGCCTGGTGTAAAGAACACTTTAAAGGCGATAACATTGCGTTTGCCAACAATCAAACTGATCTGCAAGACTTAAAACAAATGAGCCTGGCTGCTCACAATATTATTGCCAACAGTACGTTTTCGTGGTGGAGCGCCTGGCTTAATCAATCACCAAGCCAGCGGGTAATAGCGCCGCAACCATGGACTAACGAAAACACCCATCGTGATATTCTGCCGCCAAGCTGGCAGGTTATAACAGCATAAGTCACGCTTTTTGTGCCAGGAAATTAGTGGTTCGAAAGCATTCATCAATTTCTTTGTAGCGTTCAATCGAGGCAATACCAAACGGCGTTATGCGATAAAGCTTGAATCCATGATCGAGAAAAAATGCCCAGAAGTCCTGAAAGTACGTTCGTGTATCAATGTTGGAACCGCCGAATTCAAATTGGATTAATTGGGTGTGATTAATACTGTCACCGCAACCAAGCAGGGCATCCATTTCATGTCCCTCGACATCAAGCTTCATAAAATCAATGGCTGCACTGTTAAGCTGCTCACGCCAATAGTCTTCAAAGCGAATGATGGTCACTGTTTCTTCCACCTCAAACGACTTGCCCGAATTTTCTAGGTTACGTTTGGTCAGGCTGGCCAGGCCTGAGCCTGGCTTATCTGAATAAAGGGTCAGTGTACCGGCTTCAACTGACACACCAACTGGTTCAACCTTGATGCGCTCGTTTTGATGGAATCGATCATGAAGAATGTCGATGTTGGTTTTAGAGGGTTCGAAACAAATAATGCGGGCACTGGCAAACTGTTTGACAAGCGCAGCACTGTAGTCGCCAATGTTGCCGCCAATATCGATACATAGAGTGGGTTGGCTTTTGCCAAGCAGTTTTACAACCGATTTTATTTCTGCGCTGATACTACTGCTGCCATAGCCTTTTCCTTGTGCTTTGGCGAGCTTCTTTTCCAGAAAACTCAGCGTGTCGTACAACGGCATAGTCAGTGCCTATTTGCTATTTAGGGCAGACTATACACTGCGACTTACCCCAACGAACGTTTTGGCCAGACAATACAGCCGTCTTCATCCGCATCTTTAGAGGTTTGACCGCTGAGTGAATCTATTGGCTTGGGTAGTTTGTAAAGCGATTTGCCAGTGATGCACAGCTCCAGTGTTTTACCCACACGCTCAAAACCCTGGTCGAGCGTGCTGGCAATATACGCTTTGTTGCTAACATCGCAGGAGGTAACGATAGTGTGTACGGTGTCTTTACCGAAATGATCTATCGCGTAACGCACAACGGCAGAATGCAGTCGCTGCCCCCTGAATTGTGGCAGCACGATGGCTTTGAACAAGTAGCGTGTTCCTGGTGGTAGTTCTACGCTTACGCCGTTGGTTTGTGCGCTCTGGCGGTTGTATCTGGCTGGCACTTGCTCGGCACAGAACAAAGACAGCCCCGCGAGTTTCTTGTCGACAAAAATGCCAATACCAACAAAACCGGAAGTAGAAAAATCTGCCGCTAGCTGATCGTCGATATCGAAGTCTTTGATGCGCGACAGGCGCTGAATATCTTCAGCGCTCAATGGCCGGCACTCTGAGCCAGCGACGGGTTTGGCCGGCAAAAACTCATGCGTGTTCAACCAGAAAACCTCAGCTCGCTCAAATTGGATGACTTTCCTGTTTTTCACTATCGGGGCTCCGGCCGCTGGCACTACTGCATGTGGGTCGTATCGGCCTGAGACGCCCTGAACTCAATACCGGCAAGCTCAATGCAGGCCAGGAGCTCACGGTTTTGCGCGGCCGACCACTATACTGTGATGCAATTAAAGCGTGAGCCAGCCCATGGATACAACCGCCGCAGTCAATGAGCTCAAGGAGCATGTTGCCACGCTGTGCGCAGATAATCGGCGACCTCGCTCAAGCGGCCACAAGCGCACCCAGGATTTTCTGTGTGACTACATTGCTTCGTGTGGCTTAGAGGTGCAGGTACAACACTTTTTTGCCATACCGTTTGGGCAATGCAAAAACATCTATACCGAAACGGGTGACAAAGATTCACTGCAACCGCGGTTGTTGGTGGGTGCGCATTACGACACCAGAGGCAGCTCGGGTCCGGGTGCTGACGATAACGCCTCGGCAGTTGCCATAGTGATGGCGCTATTGGCGCGGGCTAAAAACGATGTACCCATGACGTTTGTGTTGTTCGATTATGAAGAAACGTTTGGTTATGGTGGTACCAAAGGGTCGCGCGCTTTTGCGGCCCAATACAATAAGCCAATCAGCAAAGCGATTATTCTGGATTTGGTAGGCGGGGCCTTAATGCCCGGATTTGAAGATGTGTATTTCCAGTTTGGTCCGGCCTTGCCTTGCCTGCAATCAGAACACCTGGACTTTCATCATCTACCCATGTTGTTTGTCGAGCCCATTGGCACGTGTGTACCAAGAAGCGACTATGGTAGGTTCAGAAAATTCGGTGTGCCGTTTACTTTTATATCCAGCGGTACTCCGTGGTATTACCACACCGCCAATGACGTACCTGAGATGCTTCACTATGACAAAATGGCCCACCTGCTGGCTTGTTTGTGCGAGTGCCTTTTGGGACATGCGTCGCCACAGGTGTTGGTGCATGAGCCCGACTGGAGTCGGTTTTCTGAGATTGTCGATAAAATTCGTGCCGTGCCAGCTTTTGATGATCGCTTTTTTCATGCGCTGGCGGCAAGTCGTGATGGCCCATCGCGATTAAGTATGTTGCGCATGTATTTTAAGGTGCTGCCGGTGCTAAAACGATTGGGGCCTGATTTATGGGATTAAGCCACATTACTAAGCCATTGCGCCTGCCCATTCGCATAAAAATGCCGCGGCGGGTGGCGCTCTGGTGCCGCAGCGGGTCAGTGATTAGGGTTATTGAAGGCAGTTGGTCAAGATGCCTTTTCCAGTTGACACATAATCAGCCCGTAATATTTGTAAACATTCTGTAGCAAGACAGATTTATCCCTGATATACTTGCGGGCTACCTCACGTCAGAATGTTTTATAACCATTCCGACGAGATGTGCGGGTTAGCTTGCCCACACAGCATCTGAGCTAGCAAATAAGCAAATAATCCTTTAAACCGGGGTTCGCAGCATAAGCAATTGCTTCTGGCGGCGACAACCGGTTTTTGTGCTTGATAGGTTTTGACAAAGGTCAGAAAACCGGCAGGCAAAAGCGAAGACCAGAGAAACCACGCTGTAGTCAGGCGGGAAGTTATTGGTCGTTACAAGTCAGCCTTCGAATGAATCGCAAGCATGCGCTTTCGGTCGGGGGTGTTATGGCGGAGAAAAAAATGACACTTGGTGTTCTAGGCCAAAAAGTTGGCATGACACGCATATTCGATGACTCAGGCATTTCACAGCCTGTCACGGTCATTCATGTGCAGCCTAATCGTATTACCGCGCGCAAGACAGCCGAGACTGACGGCTACGAGTCTGTGCAAATCACCACTGGAACCAAAAAAACCAGCGCCCTGAGCAAAGCCGAAATCGGCCACTTTGCCAAAGCAGGTGTTGAAGCCGGTCGTGGCTTATGGGAATTCCGCCTTGAAGGCGTCGAGTTCGATGAAGAAGCCATGGTTGTCGGTGGCCAGGTCGGTGTCGACATGTTCGAAGCTGGCCAGAAAGTCGATGTAACCGGTACCTCTATCGGTAAAGGTTTCGCCGGTGGTGTAAAGCGCCACAACTTCCAGATGCAAGACGCAACTCACGGTAACTCCTTGTCTCACCGTGCTCCGGGTTCAATTGGGCAAAACCAAACTCCGGGCCGTGTATTCAAGGGTAAGCGCATGGCAGGTCACATGGGTGCCCGCAAGCGCACAACGCAAAACCTGACGGTCGTCAGAATTGATCAAGACAAAGAAGTCATCCTGATTAAGGGTGCAGTTCCGGGGCCTGAAGGCGGTGACGTCATCATCAAGCCTGCAGTGAAAACCAAGAAGAGTAAGGGCTGATTTCGATGGATCTCAAAACTCACAGCGGCGGCACGGTAGCGGTATCCGACACCGTATTTGGCGCCAGCTATAACGAAGGTCTTGTACACCAGATTGTCACTGCCTACATGGCGGCTGGACGCTCTGGCAACGCTGCTCAAAAGACCCGTTCTGAAGTACGTGGCGGTGGTGCTAAGCCATGGCGTCAAAAAGGCACTGGTCGTGCTCGTGCTGGTACCTCTCGCAGCCCGATCTGGGCAGGTGGTGGTGTGACGTTTGCTGCCAAGCCGCGAGATTACACTCAGAAAGTCAACAAAAAAATGTACCGCGCCGCGTTGCGTTCTATTTTGTCGCAGGCAGCAACTGACGGTCGATTGGTCATCGTAGACTCGCTTGATATTAGTGAGCCTAAAACCAAAGTCATGCAAGCCAAGCTCAACGAGCTGGGTGTTAATAAAGCATTGGTATTGCTGGATGAAGTGAATGAGTCTGTTTACTTGGCTTGTCGCAACATCCCTAATATTCAAGTGCTCGATGTTGAGGGTGTTAATCCAGTATCGCTGGTTCGTTACCCACATATCGTTGTGACTGCAGCGGCAGTCAAGCAATTAGAGGAGCGTCTAGCGTGAACGACCAACGTTTATTTCAGATTCTTCTGGCTCCACACGTTTCAGAGAAAACCGCCACAGCTGCAGAAATGCAGGGACGCCATGCGTTCAAAGTGGCCAACGACGCTACAAAGCTTGAAGTTCGCAAAGCCGTAGAGCAGTTGTTCAAGGTTGATGTCAAGAGCGTGCAAATCATTAACGTTAAGGGTAAGACCAAACGTTTTGGTGCAAGCATGGGTAAGCGCTCCGATTGGCGCAAAGCGATTGTCAGACTGGCCGAAGGTCAGGACCTTGACTTCATGAGCATTGAGGGATAACGCACAATGGCACTGGTTAAATCCAATCCAACCTCACCTGGTCGTCGTTTTCAGGTTCGTGTTGTCAGTAAAGAGCTCTCTAAAGAGGGTCCATACGAGCCACTGGTTGAGGCACTGCATAAGTCAGGTGGTCGAAACAACAAAGGTCGCATCACTCAGCGTCATATCGGTGGTGGCCACAAACGTCGTTACCGCGTTATTGATTTTAAGCGTGACAAAGACGGCATTGGTGCAACGGTTGAGCGTCTGGAATACGATCCAAATCGCACAGCCAATATCGCACTATTAAAGTACGCCGACGGTGAGCGTCGTTACGTTATCGCACCCAAAGGCATGCAAGCGGGCGACAAACTCATGTCTGGTCGTGAAGCGCCAATCAAATCAGGTAACT
Organism: uncultured Granulosicoccaceae bacterium; assembly: GCA_938035525.1. GTDB lineage: Bacteria > Pseudomonadota > Gammaproteobacteria > Granulosicoccales > Granulosicoccaceae > Granulosicoccus. Next base: position 2,078 of record CALHOI010000108.1, on the reverse strand, counting down.
GCTTGCCATTGGCAAACATTCCGGTTGGTTCAACGGTTCACTGTATCGAATTAAAGCCTGGTGCCGGTGCGCAGATCGCACGTAGTGCAGGGGCCGCGGTTCAGCTGGTTGCTCGTGAAGGTATGTATGCAACCTTGCGTTTACGCTCCGGTGAAATGCGTCGCGTCATGGCTGATTGCCGAGCCACCTTGGGTGAAGTCGGTAACGGCGAGCATGCACTGCGTAAGTTAGGTAAAGCCGGTGCGAAGCGCTGGCGTGGTGTTCGTCCTACGGTTCGTGGTGTTGCTATGAACCCGGTTGATCATCCGCATGGTGGTGGTGAAGGCCGTACTTCAGGTGGTCGTCATCCGGTTAGCCCGTGGGGTACACCGACCAAAGGTTACAAGACTCGTTCGAACAAACGCACTGACAATATGATCGTGCGTCGTCGAAGCAAGAAATAGATAAGGAATTAACCGTGCCACGTTCATTAAGAAAAGGTCCTTTTGTTGATCATCACCTGGTTAAAAAGGTTGATGAAGCCAAAGCTGCCAATAGCAAGCGTCCCATTAAAACCTGGTCGCGTCGCTCAATGATACTGCCAGATATGGTCGGACTGACCATTGCGGTGCATAACGGTCGGCAACACGTGCCGGTTCTGGTTTCTGAAAACATGGTTGGTCACAAGTTGGGTGAATTCTCAGCGACACGTACCTACAAAGGCCATGTTGCTGACAAGAAAGTGAGATAGCCATGCAAGTTGAATCAACATTAAAGCACGCGCGAATCTCAGCGCAAAAAGTGCGTCTGGTTGCTGACCAGATTCGCGGATTGCCTGTTGAAGGTGCACTTGAAGTGCTGACTTTCAGCGAGAAAAAAGCTGGCGCTATCATGAAAAAGCTAGTGGACAGTGCTATTGCCAACGCCGAACACAACGAAGGCGCTGACATCGACGAACTTAAAATTGCCGCCGTTCAAGTGAACGAAGGTCCAACCATGAAACGACTACGCGCAAGAGCAAAAGGCCGCGCTAACCGTATCCTCAAGCGCACCAGTCACATCACTGTGACCGTTTCGGACCGTTAGGAGCAGAGCAGTAATGGGTCAAAAAGTACATCCAATTGGTATTCGTCTTGGTATTTCTCAAGACTGGAATTCAACCTGGTATGCAGGGTCAGAAGACTACGCAAACTATTTGAATGACGACATCATGGTTCGCGAGCTTCTGAAAAAAGAACTTGCTCATGCATCAGTTAGCCGTATCCAGATTGATCGCCCGGCTAAGGCTGTGGTTATCACTATCCACTCTGCACGACCCGGTATCGTTATCGGTAAGAAGGGTGAAGACATAGAACGTCTGCGTCGCACTCTTGCGCCAAAGCTTGGTTTGAACATCAACAACGTCAAAATCAACGTTGCTGAAATTCGTAAGCCAGAAATTGATGCAAAGCTGGTTGCTGAAGGTGTTGCGCAGCAGCTTGAGCGCCGGGTTATGTTTCGTCGTGCCATGAAACGTGTACTAACCAACACCATGCGCCTGGGCGCACAAGGTGTAAAGATTGCCGTATCGGGCCGATTAAACGGTGCTGAAATCGCGCGTCGCGAGTGGTACCACGATGGTCGTGTTCCATTGCATACACTGCGTGCTGATATCGACTATGGCACAGCCGAAGCCAACACTACTTACGGTGTCATTGGTATCAAGGTATGGATATGCCACGGCGAAGTGTTTGATCTTGATGACAAGCGCGCTAAAAGCGCAGCTGCTACAACAACCAAGTAGTTTGCAGCTAAGTAAAGAATAGAGCGGAAGAAGTCATGCTACAACCAAAACGTACAAAATTCAGGAAACAGCACAAGGGGCGCAATCGCGGCCTTGCGCTAAACGGTAACAAGGTCAGCTTCGGCGAGTACGGCCTCAAAGCCAATGCCCGAGGTCGTTTGACTGCGCGCCAGATTGAATCAGCACGACGTGCAATGACTCGTCATATCAAGCGTGGTGGAAAAATCTGGATTCGCATTTTCCCTGATACCCCTGTCACCAAAAAGCCCATCGAAGTTCGTATGGGTAAAGGTAAGGGTAACGTTGAATACTGGGT
>CALHOI010000107.1 GCA_938035525.1 uncultured Granulosicoccaceae bacterium | reverse complement strand
TTTAAATACATTTGGGAACAAGCCGAATTCAATGCTGTGACAAACGAGCTTAAATGCCACATCCATTTCCATTTCCCTGATAAATCCAAACTGAAAAAAAGCCTTCAGTTATACATGGCGGGTATGGGGTGCTAAAGAGCTGCGCGAAATACTCATAGAAGCAGGCTTCAGTGAAACCATTATTTATCGTCAAGAGTTTGATGAAGACTCAGATGAAGCCCTCGACGAATACATCGCCACAGATGAGGCCGAAGACTACGCCTGCTGGTTAGGTTATTTGATTGCTCGACCTTAGGAGTCGGGTGAGGGTCTGGTAAGAGTCAGCTAATCGCCAGTTAAAAACGCAGTATTACACGAGCTCCACTCATGGGACTCGTGTCCAGTTGCAGTTCACCACCGTAGCTTTTTAGCAGCTCAGCACTGGCTGCCAGGCCAACGCCTTGGCCTGGTGTCGCGCTATCGGCGCGCGTTCCTCGCTCCAGTAACAGGTTACGGGCTTTATCGGGGAAGCCGGGGCCGTCATCGTCAATAACGATTGCGCGTTTGTCGTCATCGCTGCTAACAACAATGTTCTTTGCTCCGTATTTGCAGGCGTTCTCCAGAATATTGCCCAGTATTTCATACAAGTCGACGTCGGCAAGACGTACCCGAAACGCTTCACTGACCTTAATAACAAATACGGGCTCTGGTTCATGGTAAATTTTTGCCAGAGAAGCGCTGATTTTCTGTATGGCGGGAAGTGGGGAAATGGGTTGTGACAAGTATTGCGGTGTTCGCATGGCTGCTCTTTGCAGGTAGCGATCAATGGTCGACTGCATATGCCTGGCTTGTTCGTCAATGATGTTCATTGACGCCGGTGTCGCTGAGATGTCTTTTGCTTTGGTGTTTGTTGTTGCCGGGTTTTTCAGGTTTTTTAACACGGACAAAGGTGTTTTTAAACTGTGTGCCAAGTCGTCGAGAAGGTGTCGATATTGCTGGTGGCGATTTTTCTCGCTGACCAGCAGTTGATTAATGCTGCTGGCCAGTGGTTTTAATTCTTTAGGCAGGTTTTCGTTGAGTTTTTCGCGAGAACCTTGCTCGATTTCATTGAGCTCGTTGCCAATATCGCGAAGCGGGTGCAAGCTACGATTTAACACCCACAACTGTAAAAACAATAACCCGATAGCCGAAGCCAATAAAGTAAGCCAAAGAGTTTGGTCAAATCGTCGAAGTTGTCCGGTTAAGATTTCTGCGTTAGACACCACGTGCACGATAAAAGGAATCTCCTCTCCATTTTCAAGTTCCCACACGGTTGCCATTTGTATTCGGTGTACATCTTCCGAGCCTGCCTGATCAATTCGTTCAAAAATCCATTCACCGATTGGGGAGTAGGCAACTGTTGGCACCACAGTGTCTGACACTGATTTGGATTCCCAAAGTTGGTTTCCGCCGTTACCGATGATCTCGGCATACATGCCAGCGGTTTCAAGGTTGAGTCTTGCATCAGGTAAGGCGGCTTCGTTGACCACCAACAGTTGGTTTTGTTCGTCTATTTCGGTTGCGCCCAAAATGCCGTACACAAGGCCTTGCAGACGGTCAAACAGCGCTGTCTCAGCTCGTTTTTTTACGGAATAACTGACCGACAGGCCGGTAAGCAACACAAATATGGTGAGTACCAGAGCAGTACTGATGAGCAGTCTGGTCGATATGGATTTCACGGCTAAGCGTTGCTGGTGTTAGGGTCGCGTACTCGGTCCAGTGCCAACCGGTATCCGCGGCCACGCAATGTTTCTATCGGATTGAGGGTTTTGTCTTTATCCAGTTTTTGACGTAGCCGACGTATAAACACTTCTACAACATTAGGGTCGGGGTTGCTTTCTTCTTCGTAGAGATGGTCGAGTAATTTATTTTTACTGATAACCGTCCCTGCATGCGTGCCCAAGTATGACAACACGCGGTATTCGTAGGCAGTGAGCTCGATTATTTCGTTATCGACACTCACTTGTTGGGTGCGTGTATCAATAATCAGTCGATCAAAATGCAGCTGAGATTCTGACCAGCCACCGGAGCGGCGCAACAGGGCACGTAAACGCGCCATGAGCTCTTCAAGATGAAAAGGCTTTGCCAGGTAATCGTCAGCGCCAGCTTCAAGGCCTTCGACTTTATCTTGCCAGTTGTCGCGGGCTGTTAAAATCAGCACAGGATAAGAGCAGTCTTTGGCGCGCAACTTTTTAATCAGTGTCAGGCCGTCAATGCCAGGTAAACCAAGATCAATAATGGCAATATCGATAGGCATAGTGGTGGCCAGATACAAACCCTCGTTACCATCAGCAGCCGAATCAATAGCGTACTCGTGCTCCCTGAGTTCGGCCTCAATTTGTTCGCGAAGCAGTTGTTCGTCTTCTACTACAAGAGCGCGCATCGATGACAGCCCTTATGGTGTGAGTTCGGGTATGCGGAAAACTTTCACACGCCCGTCAGTGATTATTTTAACGGCGTACACGGATACCCCATTTTTGTTTACCCGCTTATTCACGCTGAGCACACGCCCACCACCACTTTGTTTTTTGGCCATTTCAACAGCATCGGCTCTGGTGCGCTGATGATTATCAGCTTGCACCGCAGTGCTGGTAAAAGAGGCGATAGCCAAAAACAACACACCCGCGAGCAAGCGCCATCCAGCCAGACTGGCATGTCCGGCTGGCATGGGTTTACTGTTATGGTTGAGTGTGCTGTTCATCTTTTAAAGTATCAAAGTCTTTACGGTATCAATGGCTTAAGGATCAATGCCGAGCCGGTGCAATGTTCACTTGCAATTCTATACGATCACCCGGATCCCGTTTCATGCGCGTGGTAAACGTTTGCCCCTGGTAGCGATAAGTGACATCGTATGCCTGAATACGCTGCTCGTATGAGGTCTTAACGGTTTCACGACAGTGCTCTACCGGGCGAGTGGTGACGATGCGCTGAGGAGCGGTTGATTCAATTCGTTGGGTGTTTCTGTGCCGACGGTATCGATTAACATCATTGCCACGCACTTCGTTGGCAATAACCGACCCTATAATGGCACCGGCAACAGTAGCGCCGTTACGTGCACCTCTGCCGCCACGCTTGCCCAGTTGGTTACCAATAACACCGCCAATGACACCGCCCACCAGGGCATCGCCACCGCTGTAGCTTTGCGTTGTTTTGGCTCGCTGAGAGCGACTATATGAGTTTGTTGAACCCTCGCGAATGACCACTTGTTCTTCCTGTTCTATCCAACACTCTTTATGCGGAGTGGTGTGGCGCACCTCGCGGAACACAGGCTCCACGTTAACAACAGGCGCAAATTCGGTAAAGCGGTGACGCAATTGTTGCGCTTCTGCTTTGCTTGAGGTGGCAGTAGCTATTGTGCTGATTCCCACCAACACGGTGGCTGCAATGACTTGTTTCATGGTATTTCTCGCTGGTTGATGGCAACGCCACAATTTGACGTTGACAACACTCTAACGATAGCCGACTGAACGTATCCTGAATAGCGGAAAATAGACGGCAACTCGGCGATCTATGCGCAGATTATGCTAACCAGTGCACAGCTAAGTATTTGATTTGAGACTAATTCGAGGATTCTTCGAGTGGCACAATCTTAACCAGCAGGCCAAATCGTGGGTTGTCTATGTAGTGGAATTCGCCACTGCGCATTTTGCGGCTTTGCGATAAGCGATAGCTTTTTTTGTTTTCCGTGTCGGTGAATACCAGCCCGGTATCCAAATGCAGGAAACGGCCAAGTCTGACTTTTAACGTACCGTTAACAGTGGTGGTATTGATGGCTCTGTTGCGGCCGGGCTCCGGCTGTGCCGAAGCTGGGATAAATTTCTTGTACTGCTTGAGATCCTCTGGCAGATAAACGGGCATGGTTTGGCCCAGATTGACTCTTATCCCCACAGCGTTCTTGTTATCAAGCCCCGGCTGGCGCCATGCGAAATGTCTCAGTAACCGATAGTTGCCACTGCTACGGATTTTTTGTGCAGTTTCTTCCAGAACCAGTGCTTCATCAAGCAGCGCAAAACCTAACGACTTTGCCTTGTCACTGTTGAGCCCAACAGCGTTGGTAATGCGTGGATAGTAAAGCGCTCCCGATGATGCTTTCTTTGCCTCTGCCATGTTTTCGAATATGACCACTTCGATCAGGTAGTTGCGTTCCTGCGCCTGCGCCGTGCCTGATGGTAAAACGCAGCTGAGCAGCAGCAAGCACAAAACTGGCAGGGTCTTCAATGTTGTTAACATGCTTCACCTTAATTACGTCGCGGTTGGCTCGCCTAAGTATACGTTGATATGACGCTGATGCGCAGGTCAGACCGACGCTCAAGGAATTATTGCTTCTTTTTTGACGCTGAGTTTGTCAAGTAATGTGTCAAGAAAAGCCTTGGTATCGTTAACGTCTTCAAAGTCCACAGTGACCCGCAAGGTTTTCTGACCATCAAAGCGATAAACCGATGGTTTTTTTTGAATCAGCTCAATGAGTTTCATTGAGTCAATGTTTGGGTCACTGCTGAATAACACACGGCCACCGTGCGCATTCATTTCAAGACGCTCAATGCCCAGCTCGCTGCATCGTTGCTTTACCTCCATCACTGAGAACAGGTTAGTGGTTTGTGGTGGTAGCAAACCAAAGCGATCAATCAGTTCGATTTTAAGCTCTTTTAGTTGTGCCTCTGTTTTGGCTGCTGCAATGCGTTTGTACAAAATAAGCCGGTGATGCACATCGGGCACATAATCTTCTGGTAGCAATGCCGGAACGCCCAAGTCGACTTCGGTGCCTTGCGCTAGTGGCGCGTCGTAGTCGGGCAATTGTCCAGACTTAAGCGCCTTAACTGCACGCTCCAGTAGCTCTGTATATAAAGTAAAGCCGATTTCCTGTATCTGACCACTTTGGCCTTCGCCCAGTAGTTCACCTGCGCCGCGAATCTCCAGGTCGTGAGTCGCCAGCGTAAATCCAACCCCTAAGTCTTCCAGTGACTCGATTGCTGTGAGGCGCTTTTCAGCATTAACAGACATCACGCCTTTGGGCGGTGTAATTAAATAGGCGTAGGCTCGGTGATGCGAGCGACCAACGCGTCCGCGCAATTGATGCAACTGCGCCAATCCCAACTTATCAGCACGATTAATAATAATGGTGTTTGCGCTGGGTACATCGATACCGCTTTCAATGATGGTGGTGCTCACCAGAATATTAAAACGTTGGTGATAAAAATCCACCATGACCGCCTCAAGTTCGGTTTCACGCATTTGCCCATGCGCGTATTGCACTTTTGCACTGGGAACGATTTCTTCGAGTGTGCGAGTGATACGCTCTATAGTGGCAACTTCGTTATGTAAAAAATAAACTTGTCCGCCACGGGTTAATTCGCGTTCACACGCCTCGCGTATTTGCACATCAGACCATTCACCCACAAACGTTTTAATCGCGTGCCGGTGCTGCGGTGGCGTGGCTATAATGGACAGGTCGCGCATGCCGGCCAGTCCCATGTTAAGCGTGCGAGGAATCGGTGTTGCCGTTAGCGTGACAATGTCTATTTCTGAGCGCAGGGCTTTCATGTGCTCTTTGTGGCGCACGCCAAAGCGGTGCTCCTCGTCAATAATTACGAGCCCCAGGTTTTTATACTTGACGTCTTTTTGTATCAGCTTGTGTGTACCAATAATAATATCAATACTGCCTTCACTTAATTTTTGCAGGATGGCTTTTTGATCTTTGGCTTTAACAAAGCGTGATAACGATTCTATTTGAATAGGCCAATCAGCAAAGCGATCAAGAAAATTCTGATGGTGTTGTTGGGCCAGCAAGGTAGTAGGTACCAGCACAGCAACTTGCTTTCCGGCATCTACAGCCACAAAAGCGGCACGCATGGCAACTTCGGTTTTGCCAAAACCAACATCACCACACACCACCCGATCGGTGGGCTGGGTTGATCTTAAATCTTCTACAACACTTTCAATCGCGCTGAGTTGATCTGGTGTCTCTTCAAAGCTGAAGGCTTGCGAGAAAGCAGTGTAGTTATCAGACTTGGATGGAAACGCAAAGCCTGTGCGTGCCGCACGCCTGGCGTGAATCTCCAATAATTCAGCGGCAACATCGTAGGCTTTCTCGGCGGCTTTGCGTTTGGCTTTTAACCAGGCATCGCTACCCAGTTTATGCATCGGTGCGGTTTCTTCACTGGCACCGGTGTAGCGAGAAATTAAATGCAGTGACGATACCGGAACATACAGTTTGTCGTCACCGGCATAGTGAATGGTGACGTATTCGTTTTCGATACCACCCACATCAAGACTGGTTAATCCCTGATACCGACCCACACCATGATCAAGATGCACAACCGGTGCACCGAATGACAAGTCGGTCAAATTGGCAATGATGGCATCGGAGTCACGCGTGGGTCGACGGCGCTCTCGGTGTTTAACCCGACTTGCGCCCAGTTGCGACTCAACAATGACGGCGACGTTTGCGTCTGGAATTAAAACTCCACGATCAAGCGGTGCCGTGGTTAAGCACAGATCTCTGTCGCTGTTAAGAAACGCCTCCCAGCTATCGACGGTTTCAGGTGTTATGCGATTACCAACAAGCTGATCAAGCAAAGCCTCGCGACGACCGGTGGATTCGGCAACAAATAAAATCCGGCCTTTAAATTGACTCAGAAAATCCTGCAAGGCACCCATTGGACGCTCGGCACGAGCATCGGTGTGATACACATCGGGTACTTTAGTTGGAAAATTCAAGCCGCTTCTGGCAGGGTTTTCGATTTCGAATCGCTGGGTTGACATGCAGTGGAACGCTTTTAGGCGTGTGTGCATTTCTTTGGGTTCAATAAACAAAGCATCGGGTTGCAGGATAGGCCGTTCTACATCGTGACGACGTTGCTCATAGCGTTCGTGCGTGGTATCCCAAAAGGTTTGCATGCCTTGTTCGGCGTTATCCACATGAATGAACGTGGCGTTTTGCGGCAAGTACTCAAAAATATCTGCCATCTCTTCAAAGAACAACGGTAAATAGTATTCAATGCCCGATGGAGCCTGACCTTCGGATACTGCATCGTAGATCGGGCTGTTTTTACTTTCTGCCTCAAAGGCATTGCGAAACTGGCGACGAAACAAAGCAATGCCATCATCGTTAAGTGGAAATTCGTGTGCGGGTAACAGTTCGATCTTATTCGCCTTGTCCAGACCGCGCTGCGTGTCCGGGTCGAAGGTGCGGATGGTTTCAATTTCATCGTCAAAAAATTCAACCCGGTAGGGGAAATCGCTGCTCATTGGAAACAGATCGAGGATAGAACCTCGAACGGCAAATTCGCCACGTTCTTCAACTTGAGACACATTGCGATAACCCGCGTCGACCAAACGCTCGCGGAACTGTTCGGGCAGCATTTGTTCGCCCGACTTTATAATGAGTGCATGTTGTTCAAGAAACGTACGAGGTGGTAGCCGCTGCATCAGTGCTGATGCAGTAATCAGCACAATGCCTTTTTGTTGCTTTGGTAGTGCGTAAAGCGTCCTGATGCGCTGGGAAATAATATCCTGATGAGGCGAGACGCGATCGTAGGTCAAGGTTTCCCAGTCGCCAAAGGTTTGCATTGGCGTGTCCGAGTGGCAGTAAAAGCTCAACTCGGCCTCCAGGTGCAATAAGTCTGGCGTGGTGGCCGCAACCACCACAACCAGCGAGTCCGATTGAGCGGCAAATTCGGCTATAGCCAGTGATTCTGCCGAGCCGTACAGCTGCCCCCAGCGTTTCTGGGTGGGTTTTGCCAGCGGCAGGAGTGTTACAGTCGCGACATTTGGAGGCATGGTGTTGGCATATTGGCTCTTGTTTACACCGGTTACTTACGCGGGTGGCACGGTGGCGTTTCGGAAAAATTGGTCAATCGGCTAAAAAGTTGCCTACCTAATTGTCCCATATTTCCTATACTGATACTTACTATATACCGAGCGTCAACCGGCGAACTTTTCCTGCCAAGGTTGTCTACGTAATCGGTTAGGGCAAAATACAATACATGTTTCAGCCGTATCAATTCTTCGTCGGTTTGCGCTACACACGCGCTAAGCGCCGAAATCACTTTATCTCTTTCATATCGCTTATATCGATAGTCGGCATTGCGCTTGGCGTAACGGCGCTCATTACGGTGACATCGGTCATGAGTGGTTTCGAGAAGGAAATGCGCCAACGGATTGTGGGCGCGTCATCGCATGCCACAGTCACGGCATTTGGCGAACCCATGAACGACTGGCAGTCCATCGTTGATACCACCCAAACTCACCCAGAAGTGCTTGGTGCCGCACCTTATGTTGAAGGGCAGGTTATGTTGGTGGCGGGTGGCAGCTCTACAGGTGCCCTGATCAGGGGCATTGAACCCGATCAGGAAGACGCTGTATCTGAACTGTCAGATAACCTTGAGTACACCGATTCCCTGGAATCCTCACTTAAGCCTGGTGAGTACGGCATTGTTTTGGGTGCCGATTTAGCGGCTTATCTTGGCGCGATTGTCGGTGACAAAATCATGGTCATCACTCCAGAAGCCAGTGTGACGCCTGTGGGGTTTGTTCCAAGAATAAAACGTTTTACCGTCACTGGCCTGTTTCGATTCGGCATGTTTCAGTTTGATAGAAACCTGGCCATCATGCATGCCAAGGATGCCGCAAAACTCTTGAAAATGGGTGATGGTTATTCTGGTGTTCGTTTAAAGCTGGAAGACACTGGCAGGGCTCCGCTGGTGTCTCGCGATATAAAAAACCAGGTTGGTTTTAATTATTACGTCAGCGACTGGACCGCTCAAAATGCCAACTATTTTGCCGCAGTAAAAATGGAAAAAACCATGATGTTTATCATACTTTCCATGATTGTGGCTGTTGCGGCTTTTAACATCGTTTCAACCTTGGTCATGATGGTGCAGGATAAACAAGCCGATATTGCAATATTGCGCACCCAGGGCGCGTCACCGGGCAGCATCATGAGTATTTTCCTGGTTCAAGGTGTACTTATTGGTGTGATTGGCACCATCGTCGGCGTAATTGGAGGGGTGTTACTGGCATCCAATATTGATGTTGTTGTGCCTTTTATTGAACGCTTTACTGGTCCTGTATTAAATCCGGAAGTCTATTACATCGATAAAATGCCGTCTGATTTGCAGTGGCCCAATGTAGGACGCATAGCACTGATGTCGTTTATGTTGTCCCTGCTTGCAACCCTTTATCCTGCATGGCGGGCATCGCGCACCGATCCTGCAACCGCGTTGGCGTACGAGTAACTATCATGAATAAAAACTCTGCAGCCAATGCTCATGCAGCTGACGACGATACGTTACATAACGCAACGACCGGTGCTGTTGAAAGTAACGATGCATCGCAAGCTGTGCTGGTAGCAAACAATATCAGCAAGCGATACTCACAAGGCGATTTAAGTGTTGACGTGCTTAAATCATTGTCGCTAACCATTAATCGTGGCGACCGTATCGGTATTATTGGTTCTTCAGGTAGCGGTAAATCGACACTACTGCATTTGCTGGGTGGTTTGGATAAGCCAAGTCAGGGCGAGGTACATCTGGCCGGTCAAAATCTTGCGCAGTTAAGCCAGCGAGCACGCGGTATGCTGCGTAATAAGCACTTGGGTTTCGTCTACCAGTTTCACCATCTGTTGCCCGAATTTACGGCATTGGAAAATGTCAGCATGCCGTTAATGATTCGTAAAGAGTCAGTTAAGCACGCCAACGAAAAAGCCGCGCACTTGTTAAACCGAGTTGGTCTGGGCGAACGACTAAGACATAAACCGTCCGAGCTTTCTGGTGGCGAAAGACAACGCGCGGCTATTGCCAGAGCATTGGTCACCGACCCGCAAGTGGTACTTGCCGACGAACCCACCGGCAATCTGGATGAAAATACAGCCGATCACGTTTATGAGCTGATGCTTGAATTAAATCAGGAGTCCGCCACCAGTTTTTTGATAGTGACTCACGATAGTCGTTTGGCTAATCGCATGGATACAGTACTAACTCTAACCCACGGGACTATTAGTTAAAGCTACGATAGTTAAAGCTACGACTAGTTAAAGCTACGCCCGCGCCATTTCCGTATAGCCACAAAACGCCAGACTACATTGGTCACAATAAATCCAAGCACGGCAAAAACGGTGGCACAAAATACACTGCCGAACAAAATTTCGGGCCAGGCTTCCAGTGTGGCATGTAGCAAATCTGACACGTTCATTGACAAGGGTGATGCGATCATTGAGGTGCCAAGAATACTTGACCCGACATACCAGGCAGCATAGAGTAGGGCTGGGAAAGTAATTGGATTACTGAACCACACCAGTACAACGGAGACAGGCACATGGACGCGCAACACAGCAGCAAGCATCGCTGCAACCAGCATTTGCATTGGTATGGGCAACCAACCGATAAACAGACCTACCGCAACCGCACCAGCAACCGATCGGCGATTAAGATGCCACAGCATCGGGTCGGCAATCTTCTTTTTTATCCATTGCAATTGTGCAGAAAATGCATGGTCACTACCTTGGGACATGCCCAAGTGCTCGTGCAATTGGTCATGGCTAGGCAATTTTTCCTGGAGCCAGCGGCGGGGCATAGTGGGTGGTGTGTTCCTGGTTTTTCGGGGCTTTTTGTTATTAACGTCGGATACGGCAGGTTTTTAAGGGCTTCTGGCAAAAATTGCCGGTTAAAACAAGATTGCTAGCTAAAGCGTAGTAGTTGTGCGCATTTTTAGCCTTGCTTTGTGTTTCGCACTCAGTGCCATTTTATGGCTCAGTCCTGGTGTAGCTACCCTGTTACTGCTGTCGGTTTGCTTGTGCGGCTTAATTAATAGAGCCACTCGAGCACAGGCTCCAGTGTTGATATTCGGCCTTTTTGCCGGTTTGGCGCTGGGTTTAGTCAATTTGCACAGGCAACTGGACTATCAGTATTCAGCGCATCAATCAAATAACGACTTTCGTGTTCTGGGCACTGTCAGTAGTGTGCCCAAAAAGGATGGGCGACGCAGCAGTTTTCTGTTTAACATTGAAACGTTTGTCGACGGCCCAATGGAGACTGGGGCGGCTAAACGAAACAGCAGTCAAGCCAACAGTCAGGGCAACAGGCAACCACGCACTGTCAGGCTCAGCTGGTATGGATACGCCGGCCAGTCGGTGCGGGCAGGTGATCGATGGCAATTAACGGTGCGACTCAAGCCACCCTCGTCGCTGGGTAATCCTGGTGGGTTTAATTACGAACGGTGGCTGTTTCAACATCGTGTACACGCAACCGGATACGTGCGCGATAAACCAGCAGCCATAAGAGCTGGTCGGCAGCGCTTTTCCTTGCACGCTACACGCGAAGCAATAGCACTTCATATTGCGGGTCTACCAAACGCCAATGAGTTTGCGCCGTTGGTGCAAGGCTTAACGGTTGGTATCACCAACAACATCAGCGAGCAGCAATGGCAGAGTTTAAGGCTCTCTGGCACGGCGCATTTATTGGCCATCTCTGGACTGCATATTGGATTAATTGGCGCGTGGTTCTATTGGCTGGCAGGGTGGGGCTGGTTTTTATGGCGTTGCGTGGCTGCGCGCAAAGCACGACAACCCATTGCCAAACCGGTTTTTACTATTTTACTAAGCCTGGTAGGTGCTGGCGCTTATGCCGCACTGGCAGGCTTTTCCCTGCCAACGCAACGCGCTTTAGTCATGCTTATGGTGTTGGTCGTGGCGGTAGTTTTGCGCAGGACGTGGCCGCCGGCTACGTCACTCATTGTTGCATTGCTACTGGTGGTATTGCTAGATCCGCTGGTGGTGCTGTCGGTTGGTTTCTGGTTGTCCTTTGGTACCGTATTTGCGATTTTCTATTTACACAATGGTCGGTTGCATCGGCATAACAAAAAAACCGCTGCACTATTGGTTCATTTAAAGCTGGGCGTTGTGTTGTTACCAGTAAGCGCGCTTTTTTTTCAACAGGGCGCATTCATTGCGCCCATTGCAAACGCCATTGCCGTGCCAGTGGTTGCGCTATTGGTAGTGCCATTGTCGTTTATGGTTGCACTATTGGCACCGGTTTGGCCAATGGCTGCAAATGCGCTGTTGGTCTTCGATCAATGGGTGTTGTCTGTGCTATTGCGTTTTCTCGATGGCCTATTGTTGTTACCCGCATCAAATCTACCGCTCTCCATGCCCGAACCTATGATGTTTTATTGTGTGATCACAGGGTTGCTGCTGTTGTTTTCACCGCGCGGTCTTCGCTTGCGCTGGTTGGCATTGCCAATGCTTCTGCCAGGCTTAGTGTTTAATACTGTAGGTGCGCCAATTCGCGGATTCGAATTGCACGCGCTCGATGTTGGCCAAGGTCTTAGTGTCGTTGTGTTCACCGAAAACCATACTGTGTTATTTGATACCGGTAAGCGCTTGTCTAAAACATCGACCATGTTTGATCGCGTTGTACAGCCGTTTCTGGTGTTTAAAGGGCGTCCTGATATCGATGTAGCTGTATTATCGCATGGCGATGACGATCACGCAGGCGGGTTAGATGCGTTGTTGGTTCAGCACAAGAATGTCAAAGTGTTTGCCAGCGACAAACAAAACCTATCACACCCAGATTTGCCTGCACGCAATGCCAGCCAATGTGAAACGGGTAAAAGATTTGTTTTGGACGAGGTGCACTTTGTTTTTTTGCATCCGCACCATACTGACTCTGGGTCCAAAAATAACTTATCGTGTGTACTGCTTGTGCACTACGGTAACAGCCGAGCATTACTCACTGGCGATATTGAATCCGAATCCGAACGGTTGCTGCTGAGTAGAATGCAACAAACTTTTCCGGTCACTGTTCTGGTAGCTCCCCATCACGGTAGCCGCTCTTCATCCACTCCCGGGTTTGTGTCTGCAGTACCGCCAGAAGCTGTCATCTTTGCAGCTGGTGAACGTAATGCTTATGGTTTTCCACACACCGACGTGGTCGAGCGTTACCAGCAAGCTGGTGCAAAAACATACACTACCGGTACCGGTGGAGCTGTCCAGCTGGTGTTTGATCGGCACGGTTTAGCTGCTCCAATTGTTCAATTTTGGAACAATCGAAGGCGGTACAGGCACTAGGTTTGTTTTGCATCTGCCATTTTTCTCGCCAGAAAACCGACGCTTTTGTATTGATAAATCGCAAACTTTTAAATGCGATTCGTTAAATTGCCATCTTCTTAGTTAAATTGTGCACGCTTGGCGGTAAATGCACTATAAAATACTGGTGTGGGGAAACAGTCTTTATAAGGGCAAAATACTGTGTGGGATATAGTCAGTGCTGGCGGCTTGTTAATGATGCCGATAATTATTTGTTCCATTATTGCGTTGGCTATTGTAGCCGAGCGATTCTGGACGCTAAAGAAGGAAAAAATCCTGCCAACCAACTTGGTGGCTGATGTTTGGCGTATGGCTAGCTCAAAACAGCTTACCGATGAAAAAGTTCGAGAGATTCAACAAGAGTCTCCTTTGGGGCGTATTCTGGCGGCAGGTCTGATGACACGCACACAGGAACGCGAATCCATGAAGGCCTCCATCGAAGAAGTCGGAGGGCATGTGGCGCACGAGCTCGAACGCTATCTCAGCGCACTTGGCACCATTGCTGCCATCACGCCCTTACTCGGATTACTCGGCACGGTCATTGGTATGATTAAAGTATTCACCAACATTACAACGGTTGGTGTTGGTAATCCGGCCCAATTAGCCGGTGGTATCTCGCAAGCCCTGATTACCACGGCAGGCGGACTCATGGTGGCCATCCCCGCGTTAATGTTTTATCGTTACTTTCGAAACCGTGTTGATGGGCTGGTTGTTGACATGGAAAAAGAGTCCCTAAAACTGGTCGATGTATTGCAAAAGCGGCAATCCAAGGCGCGAGTTGCAACGTGAAATTCAAGCGCCAGCAACGTGAAGAACTCGAGCTAAACCTAACACCGCTAATCGATGTGGTGTTTTTGCTGCTCATCTTCTTTATGGTGTCGACAACGTTTCAGAAAGAGTCGGCCATATCATTGCAGCTGCCGCGTGCCGCCGAACAATCCAACGAGGTAAAAACCGAGAGTATTGAAGTAGTTATCAATGCCGCAGGGCGTTTTTACGTCAACGATCAAGAGCTGGTAAAATCAGATGCAGAGTCGCTGCAAACTGCGCTCTATAAGCTAATTGACGGTAACCGCGATATTCCACTCACCATTCGGGCAGATGCACAAACTCCTCACCAAGCCGTTGTCACGGCAATGGATGCCGCTGGGCAGCTGGGTATGTTGCGTATGTCTATTGCAACATCACAAACCGCGCAGTAACGTTAACCTCGGTTGTTTTGCGGTGCACTCAAACGCACCGAGCGCCTAGCTGTGGTCAAATCTGACATGCGCGAACCAAACCACACCAGCACGGCTCCCGATGCACCAAAAGCGTCGGTAACCTACCGACGCCTGCTCAGTTATGTCAAACCATTCAAGCGGCAGTTTGCTATTGCGCTTGCCGGGATGGTGGGTTATGCCATAACCGAGGCCGGCTTTGCGGCGTTGATGAAACCATTGCTTGATGGCAGTTTTGTCAATCAGGACAAGCGCGCCATCCTGTTTGTACCGATACTGATTATTCTTATTTTTATTGTCAGGGGTGTGGCAGGTTTTGCGTCAACCTATTACATGTCCTGGATTGGTTGGAGCGTTATCAAACAACTTCGCAAAGAGGTTTTTGCAAAGTACCTGACCTTACCAACCCGCTTTTACGACAACGCATCATCAGGTGAATTGATTTCACGTATCACGTTTAATTCGCAACGTGTGGCCCAAGCGGCCAGCACCACATTAACCATCATGGTGCGCGATTCCTTAACGGCAATCGGTTTACTGCTATTGATGTTTTATCAAAGCTGGCAACTGTCTTTGTGCTTTCTGGTTATCGGACCCATCATCGGCATTATTGTCGATCGTGTTAGCCGCCAGTTTAGAAATGTTAGCCGCAATATTCAGGATTCCATGGGTGAGGTCAGTCATGTTATTCAAGAGGCTGTGGATGGGAGCCGTGTTATCAAGATTTTTGGTGGGCAACTAACAGAAGAAAACCAATTCGATATTGTTAACGAGCGAAACCGAGCGTTTAACATGCGCGAGACGGCAATACGCGCGTTAAATGTGCCCATTATCCAGATGCTGGTTGCTATTGCTCTGGCCATCATTGTGTACGTTGCATCCAGTGGAGGCATTGCTGAGCGTCTGTCGGTGGGCGAGTTCATGTCTTTTGTGACAGCCATGCTGTTGTTGTTTCAACCGCTGCGTCGTTTAACCTCGTTAAACAGTCAAATTCAGAATGGTATTGCGGCTGGTGAAACCTTATTTGCCACACTGGATTTAGCATCAGAACAGGACAACGGCACAAAGCAGCTAAGCCTGCCTGTGCAATCAATAGAGTACCGTTCAGTCGGATTGCAATACATAAAAGACAAGCCTGCGGTGCTCAACGATGTCAACCTTAGTATCAATAGCGGTGAAACGGTTGCCTTTGTCGGTGAATCGGGCAGCGGTAAAACGTCGCTGGTTAACTTGTTGCCGCGCTTGTACGACATGAATCAAGGCGACATATTAATCAATGGCGTACCAATCACTGAATACACATTGGCTTCTTTGCGCAGTACTATCGCTTATGTTAGTCAAGACGTTATGCTGTTTAATGACACCATTGCCAACAATATTGCTTATGGCAGCGACAATTCTATCGATGCTGAGCAATTGCAAAAGGCGTGTGTCACCGCTCATGCACATGAATTTATCACACAATTTCCCGAACAGTACGACACGATGGTTGGCGAAAACGGTGTGATGCTTTCTGGTGGGCAACGCCAGCGTGTGGCTATTGCTCGCGCCATTTTAAAAAATGCCCCTATCCTGATACTGGATGAAGCCACATCGGCCCTGGACACCGAGTCAGAAAGAAAGGTGCAAGAAGGGCTTGATGCACTGATGCAAAATCGCACCACGCTTGTGGTTGCGCACCGTTTGTCCACCATAGAACGTGCCGATAAAATTATTGTGATGGACAAAGGGCGTGTTGTTGAATCCGGCACCCATAACGATCTGTTAGAAGTCGATTCGCATTATCGACGACTACATCAACTGCACAGTGCAACCCAGTGAATGGCGTCTGGGGCAAGCGCGGCTGGCAGGCGGTGTTGCTGTTACCAGTATCCTGGCTGTATCGCTTGTTGAGTTTTGTCAGAGTCTCTTTGTACAAAGTTGGTCTGCTAAAAGTAAACACCTTTAATGTACCGGTTGTTGTGGTTGGCAATATCAGCGTTGGTGGTACTGGAAAAACGCCCATCGTCATTGCGCTGGTTCAGCAGCTGCAACAGGCAGGTTTTAAACCCGGCGTAGTGAGTCGAGGTTATGGTGCTGAGCCAGCCATAGAACCGCGACATATAGACGCGCACACGCCGTCTCACATGGCAGGGGATGAACCTGCGCTAATAGCGCAAGAAACTCAGGCACCGGTTTGTATCTGTACCAAAAGAAGCCTGGCTGTAAACGCCTTGGTAGAAAAACATCAAGTTGATATTGTTGTTAGCGACGATGGCTTACAACACTATGCAATGCACCGCGATGTAGAAATTGCTGTGGTGGATGGACAACGACTTTTAGGGAACGGTTGGTTGTTACCTTCGGGTCCGCTAAGGGAACCACCGAGTCGGTTACTGGCCTGCGATTTTATTGTTATGCAGCATAGCTGGGATGTGACAGACATTGCACGACGATCTCGACTATTGGCCATGAAGCTACCACACAATGATGCACCTGCATCCGGCCATTTTCATTTAAGTGTCACTGGATTGCGTGGTTTGGTTAATCAACAGCAAATTGAACTTAGCCATTTTAGTGGCAAAACGGTGCACGCCGTAGCAGGTGTTGGTAACCCAGATCGTTTTTTTAGATCGCTGGAAGACGCCGGCCTTAACGTTATTGAACACGCTATGCCAGATCATCATCAGTACACAGCGGCAGATCTTCTTTTTGATGATGAGTTGGCGATACTGGTTACGGCAAAAGATGCAGTTAAAATTAAAGAGCTCAACATTGACGGTGTGGCTATTTATGAAGTCACTGCTAAGGCGCAGTTGGACGCAACGGCATCAAGTTACTTCAATCAATTGCCGTCAATCATCGACCAAGCACCCCAAAAATAGTAACGGTAGGTTTAAGCCATGACGCAAGCAGATTTTAATATCGTCATACCGAGCCGGTATGGGTCAAGCCGGTTTCCCGGTAAACCATTGCACTTGCTTAATGGCAAATCCATGATTTTACACGTGCTTGACAGAGCTCTTGAGTCTAACGCTCAAACGATCGTGGTGGCAACGGATGATGAACGCATAGCGCAAATTTGCGTTGAGGCTGGTGCGCAAGTACAGATGACTGATGCCGCCCACGTGAGCGGGACCGATAGAATTGCCGAAGTTGCCAGAGTGCTACAGTGGCCAGACGATTGCATTATTGTTGGTTTACAGGGCGATGAACCAGCAACGCCGGCAACGATGCTTAACCAACTGGCTGATAATCTGGCCATACACACCGATGCCAATATGGCCACATTTTGCGTACCGATATCTGACATGGCCGAGTATCAAAATCCTAACCGGGTTAAAGTGGTGCGTGACCACAGAGGTATGGCATTGTATTTTAGCCGAGCATCGATTCCTGCCAGGCGCGAGACCAATGCCAGT
This sequence comes from uncultured Granulosicoccaceae bacterium, assembly GCA_938035525.1. Lineage (GTDB taxonomy): Bacteria > Pseudomonadota > Gammaproteobacteria > Granulosicoccales > Granulosicoccaceae > Granulosicoccus. Next base: position 1,095 of record CALHOI010000107.1, on the reverse strand, counting down.
GCGGCAGGCGGCGGCGCAGATTTTCCTGAATCGTTTATCCATGTTGGACTTTACGCCTATCGATGTTCCTATTTGCAACGCTTTGCCACGATGCAGGCAGCCGACATTGAAAATGAAGAACAACTTGAACAGTTACGGGTATTGTTCAATGGTGGTCGAATACACGTCGATCTAATACAGGAAGCTGCCGCCGGTGTTGATCACCCGGAAGATGTCAAAGCCATTGAAGCGATTTTGCAGCAAAAATTTTAATAACATCAAACACGTCAATATGAGCGATTCAACCAACAACAAAATTAACCGTGAGTGGAAAATAGCGTCCACTGACGTTGTCTATAACGGTTTTTATAATATTGAAAAAACGGTTTTTACCCATGCGTTATTTAACGGTGGCACATCAGGTCTGGTTGATCGTGAACAGTTTGTACGCGGCAATGTGGTTGGTGTGCTGGCACACGACCCAGCGCTTGATAAGCTGGCTTTGGTTGAGCAATTCAGATTAGGTGCGCGTAATAGAGCCGATCACCCATGGCTTATAGAAGTTATCGCCGGCATGATTGAACCTTCTGAAAGCGCTCAGGATGTTGCTGTGCGTGAAGCTTACGAGGAGGCCGGCATCACACTGACCAATGTAAAAGAGGTAATGCGCTATCTAGCCAGCCCTGGCTCAACATCAGAAGAGGTTTACATTTTTTACGGACAAGCTGATTTATCCCAGGTATCCGGCGTGTTTGGCCTTGATGAAGAAAGTGAGGATATTTTGCTGCATGTGGTTGATACCAGTGAAGCCTTTCATATGCTGGACGAAGGCATCATCTGCAATGCCATTAGCATCATTGCGTTACAGTGGTTTCGGCATTTCCGCACTCAAAACGCATAAATTCAAACACCTTATACTTGGTTTTTTAGCTCTTCTTTCTCGATCCTTTCGGGGTCCTGTCTAGATCATTTCTAGCTCCTTTTATAGGCGCAATTCTGCGCTGTTTTTGTGCAGCGTCAGCGCTTTACCCCTCGCGCTACGAAGTTAAGACATTAACGTGAGCGGTGTGTCACAAGTAACATTCATTCTACGATTGGATTCATAAGGAAACCCTG
>CALHOI010000106.1 GCA_938035525.1 uncultured Granulosicoccaceae bacterium | reverse complement strand
CGCATTGGCTATCATTACCACATGCCCTTCCTAGCCATTTTCAACAGGATTCCCTATCTGTCGTGCGCGTAGCAACCTACACACAACCCATGGCAGTTCCGCGCGGCTCCGTCTTAGCGGTTTTTGTGCTTGTGTTGACGGTGGTTTTGGGCTCCAGTGCGCTCCATACGCTCATGACACACTTCGCTCCGCAGTTACACAGTGGCATAGCGGTACTGTGGCTGGTTTCCTATCTTGCAGCCTTTATGGGCCTGATGTTTGGTCACGGCATCAACTGGATCTCCTGGTTGTCCCGCTACCGCATCCTGCTGGTCATCTTGTTGCTGGGTACCACTGTGTCGGTTTCCTGGTCTCTGGAGGCAACCGTGTCGGCTGAGCGGGTGGTGCACTTGCTGGGCTGTTCGGTACTGGCCATTTATCTCGGCTTTATGATTCCGCTATTAACCACACTGCGCGTCACGGGTGTGGTCATGGGCTTTATTATGCTTGCCAGTTTGGCAGCGGCGTTGTTGATGCCATCCGTCGGTATGCAGGAGTACGAAGGCAAAATTGTCTGGAGTGGCATTCTTAATTCTAAAAATGCATTGGGATTCTGGGCTGCCATTGCGGTGTTGCTATACATCAATTTAAGTGCATCATCCACAACCATGTTCATGAAGCTGGTCTGCATCCTGTTTGCGGGTGTGTCGCTGTTTGTTCTGGTTAAAAGTGAATCTGCTACATCGCTGTTAGCCATGCTTATTGCCGGTTCTTTGTCTTTGTACCTGTACATAGCGTTTCGATTCCAGCTTGGCTTTGTGCGCATGGTGGTCATGGCCATTTTGTTTATTGGCGTGCTGGGTTTTGTGGCATCCAATATCGATACAGCCGAAATAGTGGGTCGCTCGGGTGACTTAACCGGTCGTGGCGAGGTTTGGCGACAAACCTGGAAGCTCATCATGAACAAGCCTCTTACAGGCTACGGCTACGGTGCAATATGGTTTCCTACCGATGCAACCATTCGCATACAGGAAAGCCTGACCGACTTTACCTGGGTGGTTTACCACGCCCATAACGGTTTTTTGCAGGTGGCGTCCGAAATTGGCTTACCTCTGTCCTGCATTGCCTTGCTGATGGTAGCGCAGCAGTTAATAGAAATTTTTTATTGCCAGTACGAGCGTCAGCAAGTGGGTGTTTTGTTTGTACTGGCGTTTGTCGTGGCTTATTTGATCAGTAATTTCTCCGAAGCACGTTTTTTGGTTAATCGCGAGCTGTATTGGATTTTCTTCCTGGCGTTACCCATCAGTATGCTGCGGCAAATTAATCTTATGTCCATTGATGACATAGACGACGACAACGAAGGCGCTTTTGCCATTGGCCCAGGCGGTCAGTACGTTAACCCGAGCGTACCACCAGATAAGCCATGGCTAAGACCTGTAGCGCAACGCGAAGCGGCTCGAATTGGTACTGCAGGCGCGGGTGCAACAGCGGCTTCTGTTAACGATGCTGCGGAGATTCAGGCAAGTAAGGCGCATGAAAAGGATCAAACACCCCGGTTGTCAAGCTTTGATGACACCGACATCAATCTGGGCGATGATCAAACGGATGAGCTGCCCGCACAACAGTCTCAAGTCGATAACGCATCATATTCTGCTGGTGATTTGGACACCAGCTACGATGGTGATCACACCTTGGATACCACCCAAGTCATGGCAGACGAAATGGATGGCACGCTTGAAGACATAGAAAACACGCAAGACAACGATCACGGTGTTATTCGTCCCTACGAAGAATTTATAGACGACGGGCCTGATCACATTAACTACAACGACGAACTATCTGAAGATCGTTTTCACGTTGAAGACACCGGTATTCGTGATGACCGGTATGATAAAAATATTGATGATGACGATGATGATTGGGTTGATATTTCTCTGGATGACAACCGTTAAGCGATAGCTTAATGTTGATTTACGGCTTGTTTAAATCGATTACTGTCATTTCGTTATGTGTTCCCAGCCGGAATATTGGCCCCCACGTTCCTGTGCCCACTGACACATATAGATGTTTCTCCAATTTGGTAAACAGACCTGCCATGTTGGGGTATTGGCGTTTCACCAAAAAACCGAACGGAAACATCTGACCTGCGTGCGTGTGACCAGCCAGAGTCAGATTAACGTTGTGGTCCAGGGCTGCCTGCCAACCGTCAGGACGGTGATACAACAAAATAGAATAGCGCGAGTGATCAATGCCGATTTTGTTCAGTAGACTCGGAACGATATCGGGTTTGTCTCTGTCATCGATACCTATTATTTGCAGTTGTTGAGCTGTCAGGGCCTCATCGCGTAAAACGGTTACCCCGTGTGTTGTTATAGAGTCCAGCGCTTTATCAAGATCGACATAACGTTCATGATTACCAATGCACATATAAATCGGGCAGGTAATGTTTGCCAAGGCCTTTAGGTCGTGGGTGCCAACGGCAGATGCATCAAGCAAGTCCCCGGTTATTAATACAAGATTTGGCTGTTGTTCATTCACTTGAGTAACCACTTTTTCAAGAAATCGCGATGAGCGAGAACCAATGTGAACATCGCTTATCTGAACCAGGCGCACAGGGTTGGTTAGTTGTGTTGCAGGCAGGTTAAGGTGACGTACTTTGATATTAGTGGCGTGCAGAACAGACACGACAGCCAAAGCCGGCCACGCAACCAGTAGCAGTAAGGCGACGGTATGTGTGTTTAAAAATGCGGTTAGTAACAATGCCGGAATAAACAAACACATTAACACTGTGCCTAATCCCAATGTTTGCATCCAAATCCAGCGCACAGTCAGGTTGTTGCTTTTACTCAGGCTGTACCACAGCAAAAAAAACACGGGCACACTGAATACTGCGGCTAACAACAAAAACACACTTGTGGCGCTTTTGGTCAGCCAGGCTGCAAGTGTCATAAACGGCGCCAGTATCGCAACAAAAACGATCAGGATACCAACCAGGTAAAACATGGCCTGTCGGCTCATACAGTGAGCTCGCCCCGGTCAATCAGCAATTGAATTTTCATTAAGCAGGTCATTGCCAGAGAGTCGGTTATCTGGCCGCTTAGCACCATATCGATTGCGGTTTGCAATGGGACTTTTTTTATGTCCAGATCTTCGGTTTCATCTGGCTCACTGTCGCCAAAACTCAATTCCTGAGCAACAAAACCGATTGCATATTCGTCGGTCACAGAGTTGGATGTGTGCATTTCCAGTAGTTGAGTCCAGCGATTAGCAATGATGCCGGTTTCTTCGCGCAGTTCTCGTTGAGCCACGTCTATTGAGTTTTCATGAGGCATACCACCACCTTCAGGTATTTCCCACATGTATTGACCCAGCGTGTAACGGTGTTGACCCACTAGCCAGGTATTACCATGCTCATCAATGGGCACCACCGCAACGGCAGTGTTTTTAAAATGCACCAGGCCGTAGATGCCATCGTTCCCGGTTGGTGCGGTCACTTCGCGATGACTGACCGTAATCCAGGGATTGTCGTACACCTCTTTTATAGAGTGCGTTTTCCAGGTTTTTTTATCTGAATTGCTCACAGAGATTGATGACAAACTATTTAAAGTCATCAATTCTATCGTAATTGAGAGGGTGCAATGAAACAATAAGCGCTGCGGCCGGTTGGGCCAGCATGCGCTATTTACCTGGTGGGATGATGCGCAGCATAATTAAGTGTAATGCCAAGCTTACTTTTGTAGTTCCTGTAAGGCTTTTGCACCTTCAAGCGCAGCCTCTTTTGCCTGGCCTGCCACTTCAGTGGCTTTTTCAACCGCTTCCCCAGCCAGCTCGTTGGTTTTTTCAACGGTGTTTTTGTAGGTGCCAGCCAACAGTTCTTTTGATGCTTGGGTGCCTGCTTTCAGCAAGACCTTTGAATCGACTTTTTCATTGTTCATGACAACGCTGGTGGGTGCTGTATCGATAGTGCCATCTTGGTGTTTTTTGTAGTCGCACTTCATCGAGCCAGCCTGACCGTTGGCGTTGGTGTACGCCAGATTCACGGTGACTTTGTTGTGACCATCGCTGTTGCTGTTGTCACCCCAGCTGGCAACCGAGTTTGACGTCAGCTGTTTGGTGACTGCCTGACACATAGCCAACTGGGGATTGTCTGTGTTGGTGCAAGCACTTAAGCTAAGTAGGGCCGCAGTGGTGGTGAGTGTTAATTTGTACATGACGGAATGTCCTTATAAAAAGTTTGCCGGGTACTATACTGGTCAGTGAATAAGTCTGTCTACGTCAAAGCCGTCATGCTTGTGTGTCGACTTGTAAATCCTTTATGAGCACTTAAGTGAGCTTGTTAGGTAGGCCTTTTTGGTGAGCGTTTGTAAGTTCGAGTATGTTGTGGTGAGGCAATGTTCAGGCGGGGTTGTATAGCACGGCAAGTAGCACGACCAATAGCAAGGCCAGCCCCATGCCGTAGTTGATTCGTCTTTGTATGTGCTGCGGCAAATCCATTCTTTTCAACGCAAGCCCGGCATACAGCCACAGAAAATGAATGGGTATCCACACACTGTTAATCAGCACGAATTTCCATATCACTTCCATGGTTGATGAAAATTGTACAAACGGAAAACCAGCAAACAGGGTGGTGTTGACCACATAGGCTTTCGGGTTTATCAGCTGCAATAAAACACCGTCAACCGTGTTGGGCGTTGATTGTTTTTTAATAAAGGCGATATTGGTCCCACTGAATGCTATTCGTGCGGCCAGGTAGGCTAAATAGGCAGCCGATGCGTAAAGCAGTATCGGGCGAACCAATGGTTGTGCCAGCATTAAGCCGGCAAGACCGCTAACAACGGCCAGCCCAACCAGGTTAGTGCCAATAAACAGACCAAATAAATAGCGATAGGCAGGGCCGGTGCCAAAGGCGGCGCTAACCCCGGCAACCGACAAGACACCGGGTCCAGGGGTAATCAAAAGAAAGAATACGGCACTAAGAAAAATTAACATAGCGGGCGTACGTTAATGCTTCTTGTCTCAATTCACAAGCTAAAAGCTGGTCCCCAGAACGTTGGTCCAGTACTGGCGGTATTGCGCGCTGGTATTTTCTACGCACACCACTGCCGTCTCCTGAAACCTGGGGTTCATCAAGTTGGCGCAGTGTCCAGGACTATCAAGCCAGGCCTGGATAACCGACTCGGTCGTTTGTTGCCCGGCGGCAATATTTTCACCAATAGAACGCCAATCGTATTGCTGTGTGTCCGCCCGCTGCGCTATTGTTGAGCCATCACTGCCATCATGTGAGAAGAAATTGTTCTGACTCATGTCTGTGGAGTGAATCTTTGCAGCGTCTTCTAGCTTGGTATTCCACGTCAATGGGGTCGTGGCTTCAAACAATACACCGCCACACATGCGCTCAACGGCCCGCGCTTCGTTGATCAATCGCAGCGTGCTTGTTTGAATATCACTTTGTGGTGCTGTGCAAGCAACATTCAATAATGGTTCAGGTTCAGGTTCAGGTTCAGGTTCAGGTTCAGGTTCAGGTTCAGGTTCAGGTTCAGGTTCAGGTTCAGGTTCAGGTTCAGGTTCAGGTTCAG
>CALHOI010000105.1 GCA_938035525.1 uncultured Granulosicoccaceae bacterium | reverse complement strand
GCTTGGAATAACCCAAATGAAAGACACACGCGAATTGCGGGCATCCTGCTGGTTGTTGGTTTTGTTTTATTGGCTGCATCGGCCTTCAACCCACTAAAAGATCTACTGGCCGGCACGCCCATGTGGCTGTTCCGCTCGTTGCTTATTGCTGGTATTGGATATTGTGTGCATGTGTTATTTTCACCTGCCGCCATTGTCATGTTGTTTCTGGGTTTCTCGGCCGGGGTGCCCATCCTGTTGATCTTTTCATCATTAAGCTTGTGGTTAGGCGAAGCTGGTTTAAAAAAATCGGCGGTCACTTACTTTTCGTGGGCAGCACTGGGCTACTCATTCAAGTTTGTGTGGGCGCCGCTGGTCGATAAATTGCCGATACCCGTGTTGACCAATTTAATGGGCAGAAGACGCGCCTGGTTATTGTTGTCTCAAGCGGCCGTTATTGGGTCCATATTATTAATGGCATTAACCGACCCGGCAGGTGATGGCAACGCCCTCACTATGATGGCGCTGGCGGCTGTGGCACTGGGATTCTCATCGGCAACTCAGGACATTGTTATAGATGCTTATCGTATTGAGTCTGCGCCGGCCGATGAGCAAGCCATGATTTCATCCACTTACATTGCCGGTTATCGCATCGGTATGATTGTCGCCAGTGCCGGTGCGCTGTATCTGGCAACCCATTTTGGTTCAACAAAAGAAGCCTACAGTTACGATGCCTGGATGAATACTTACGCCATCATGGCTGGCGTTATGCTGATCGGTGTGCTCACAACGTTTCTTATCCGCGAGCCTGGCACGCATCGCCCCGATGAAAACCCATACACTGCCAATGACTACTTGCGATTCCTGGCGGTTTTCGTGTGTGCTGTCGTGGCGTTTATTCTGGTGTTTAAGCTCAGCTCCGGTGTGGTTAGCAGTGCCAAAGAAAGCCTGAAAGAATTTTTTAATAACCGACACCTGGCTGGGTTTATCGTGGCAACTATTCGTTTGGCCATAGCGGCAACTGTGGCCTGGTTTGTTGCGCGTGGACTTGTAAAAGCTGGCGTGGGCAACCAACAGATGATCACCGATTCCTACGTAAATCCCATACGGGATTTTTTCAGTCGTTACGGAATGGGGCTGGCGGTTTTGTTATTGGCTCTTATCGGACTTTATCGCGTGTCCGACATAGTCATGGGTGTTATTGCCAATGTGTTTTATCAGGAAATAGGCTACACAAAAGTAGAAATCGCCAACGTGTCTAAGTTCTACGGGCTTATCATGACAATCGCTGGTGGCTTGCTGGGCGGTTTTTTGTCGGTACGCTTTGGCGTGATACGCATTTTGTTTTTAGGCGCCGTGTTGTCAGCTATTACTAACTTGCTATTCATTATTTTGGCCAATGCAGAACCCAGTATCCCCCTGCTGGTTATGGTTATAGGCGCTGATAATTTATCAGGTGGGCTGGCCACTGCTGCATTCGTTGCGTTTTTATCCAGCCTAACTAACGTGTCGTTTACCGCTGTGCAATACGCTATTTTCAGTTCCTTAATGACGCTGTTTCCAAAAATACTCGGTGGTTACTCGGGCTCCATGGCCGAATCCATGGGCTATGGTTCGTTCTTTACCATGACAGCGCTATTAACTATTCCTGTGCTTGTTCTGATTTTTCTGGTACGAGATAAAGTCAACGATAAGGTGGTTATACGCACCTAAATGAGCACGCCTGATACCCGAACATCTGCGTCTGGGGAAACGAAACTGGATGTGCTTATCCGCTCCATGCAGCCAGTGCTGCACGATGATACTTATGTATTTGCAACAGTAGCGCCCACCTACAACTGCAATGCTCTGTCGCCGGTCATGACTTTCAGGGAACCAGAAGGCGTAACGCTCATACTTGCTCAGGCGGCAGCCAATAAAGCAGGCATCGACCACGAATTTCCCTGCCGCATGATCACACTTAATATTCATTCATCGCTTGACGCGGTCGGCTTTCTTGCCCGTATAACCACACACCTGGCGCAGCTGCAAATGGGTGTTAATCCGGTTTCAGGATTTTATCACGATCATCTGTTTGTACCCGCCGACAGAGCGCAACAAACGCTGCAAGCACTGGTTGCTTTATCAAAAACGCAATGACATTTTTAAGCCCTCCCTAAGTTTGCGCTAATTTTGGCTCCCTAAACTGGTCTTACTGCAAATACGCAGAACCACTAAACCTTTTAAGGAGCAAAGTATGTGTGTGACTGACAATGGTCCTGGCGTCACTGCAGATCAATTGGAAAAACTGCGAGAACCCTTTTATCGGCCCGACGGGCAGGCAAGTGGACAGGGAGCAGGCCTTGGGTTGGCTATTTGCAATGAAATTGCCATTCAGTTGGATGGGCAGCTAAGCCTTGAAAATGTTGAATCTGGCGGGTTTAGGTTCTGCTATCGCGCAACAGGCTGCTGGCCCGAAGGCCAGCAATAAAACCCGTTACTCTTTTACAGTCCGTTACTCTTTTACAGTAATAGTTATTTTTTCTGATACAACCGCTGGAGAATGCGGTACGTGTAAATGGTTACCCAGAATAAGCTGCAATGTGTGTGTGCCTGGTTCCAACGTAATGGTGGTTTCAGTTTGACCTGCGCCAAAGTGAATCGGTGGCGCACCCATGGGTAAGCCTGTTGCAGGTAATGTGTCCTGATCAACCAGCAAATGGTGATGCCCAGTGTTTTCTTTTTCCACGCCTGCAGGGGCAACACCCATACCACTCAGGCCGAATACCACAGTGAATTCTTTTTCGACTGTGTCGCCCTCTTTAGGTGAGACGATATAAGCCTTGGCGCCCTCGGGCGAAGGTGTTGACAGGTCTTGTGCATTAACGACGAAGGCGCACAGCACCAAGCAAGCGGTAAGTAGTGATTTCATTTGTAGTTTTTCCTCTGTAAGTTATTTTGTGTAAGCGGGTACGCGGACGTTGTTGTGGCTGAATTTGTGGAAAGTCGGCGTTACCTGATAGGTAGACACGCGAACCCGCGGTTTTATTCCATTACGGTAAAATTTAATGTTTGCCAAAGAAATCATGGAAAGATTCCACTGGTTCGTGGCACACTGTGGGCACAGTCGAATCCGGACTCAGGTGTTATGCGCTCTCAATTTACTCGCAAGCTGAGCAAACAAGAATTTTGCGACAAACTGGTTACTATGGTGCCCAGGCTGCGGCGCTTTGCGATCGTGTTAACCGGTTCAACCCAGGATGGCGAAGATCTGGTGCAGAGTTCGCTTGAGCGCGCAATCAACAAACGCGCGCAATTTCGGCACAACCATTCATTTGAAGGCTGGGTTTTTTCTATACTTAAATCATCGTGGAAAAACGAGGTTCGCTCACGGGTTGTTCGAAGCGGCAACGGTACGATGGATGCTTACTCTCTAACCGATACCAGTCCCGGCAATGACCAGGAGCAGCAGACTTCCCGCATGCAATTGCGTGAAGCACTCATGCGTTTGCCCGATCATCACAAAGAAGCAATCGCGTTGGTTGATATCGAAGGACTGTCTTATAAAGAGGCCGCCGATATTCTTCAAATTCCAACGGGCACATTAATGAGTCGTTTGGCCAGAGGCCGGGATACGCTTCTACTCGGGTTCCAGGACAAGGCACATACTGCGACGGTTCAATACGAAGAAAATAGCCCAGCACAACACAGAGGGAAAGGAGCTGCCAATGTACACTGACTATCCAACAGATTGCGAAATTCATGCGTATGTTGATCTTGAGCTGGATGCCAGCCGAGCTCAAACCATTAAAGAACAGGCAGTGCTTGACCCAGAGCTGGGTAAACGCATCAGCGAGATTCGCGCTCTTAAAGAGCAGCTTGCTCATGCGTTCGACGATAGTTCAGCGGCGGGTAGCGACCATGCCAGCGCGTTAGATCTGGCCGATATCGACAGATCAGCGCTGCTCGTTGCAAACGCTACTAAATCAAGGCCGACGCGCAGCGGCGCTGGTGTTTTTCCATTGATCATTGTGGGTACGCTACTGGGTGGAATGGCAATGGGTTATGTAACTGGGCAGCACCAAAACCGCAGCACACCCGATGATTGGGTGGCGCAAATGGTGAGCTATCAGGAGATGTACACCCAAGCGACCATTGCGGCTATTCAGACACCTAATGAAAACCCGCAGGCCACGCAAGAAAGATTATCGGTATTGCTCGGTAGCGCGTTCGTTATTCCTGATCTTGCATCAAAGGGGCTAACGTTTAAAAGAGCGCAGGTGCTGCAATCGCAGAATAAACCGGTTATTCAGCTTGCCTATCAGGATGAAGCCAGTGGAGAACCTGTTGCTGTTTGCATAACGCGATTAGACAATGCAGCAACTCAGGCACCGGCGGCGGGTACAGATCGCAGCGTCAACTACGTAGCCTGGCAGGAGGAGCATCTTGGGTTTGTGTTGGTGGGTCGCCAGCAGTCAAGCACGCTTTCAGATTGGGTGACAGCCACGCAAGTCCAGCAAACAGCGAGCTTGTAGCCAGTCCATAGCTTACGTTGATCCAGAAAATCCGCTTTTACCCAAGCCTTTTTGAATCTCATAAATTGAAATCGGCGTGTCAGGCTGCGGTTGCGGTATGCGAATAGGGATATCCTTTAGACGCGGAGCAATGGTTGGTTCTCCACACAGCATGCGGGTGTTGTAGTCTTCAATGCCGTTCCATTGCGTTAACGAGCCGTTAATGGGAAAGGCGTCCGCTGCCATCATTTCGTAGAACAATATCCTGCGTGATTTATCGGAGGTATTCATGGCAGATCCATGCACCGTGCGGCCGTGATGAATCGATATAGAACCGGCGGGGCCGGTGAGTTCAACAGCATCATCCGGGTTTAAGCCTGCATCCTTTGGTATAAAGGCACCGGCAAAGACACCATCAACATGGTGATCGTAAACGGGTCCTTTATGACTTCCTGGGTACACCATTAGCGGGCCGTTTTCGCTTTGCATGTCATCAATGATAACGCCGACAGCGAGTATGTCATCATTGGTGTGAGGGTAGAAAGCGTAGTCTTGGTGCCATTCAATGGCAGCGCCATTCTCGGGTGACTTCATATTTAGCTTGCTTGTGTGCAAGCGAATATCGGGTCCGATTAAATCTCTTACCGGTGCGAGTATATGATCGGAATACATCAGCTCGCGCATAGCATCACTGATGGTGTGGGGTAGTCGGATGCGTCGAATGCGTGGTTGTTCTGCGGTATGCCCCTGTTCCAATTCAAGCCGTTCATTGGACACTGATAACTCCCTGGCTTCCTCTTCAAATCTGAGAATTTCAGCTCGTATGCTGTCGAGAATCGTGTCTGGCAAATGATTTTCCAGAACCAGGTAGCCGGTGTCATGATAAGAATTGATTTGCGATTCGCTGAGCAGTTCAGGCATGGCGTCTTACCTCATATTAGGTGTTCATCAATGTGTAAATGTGTTTGTATTCAAGATGGTGTCCCGGCATCATCGGTTACAACCCGAATGTTGCGGCGCACTTTGGACCATTTTGAACCGCTAACATAACGGCCTTTTTCACTGTGCCTTATGCGGTATAAACCTTTGACGTCAACCGCTTGCCCTTCGGAACCAATAAGCTGTCGAAAAATAGAGTCTTCGTAGGTTTTACTCCAATGCTGCATAGGCGCTTGATACATACGCATATGACGGCAGTAACCGCAATGTCGAGCCACATCACCATGCACAATCTGAAAAGCGCCTTTGGCTTTGGATATGCTATTGGGGCCGAACAATGACGTGTCTATATCGACCACCTGATTGTTGTCCTGGTTGAGCATAGGGTGGCTGGCGTCAAGCAAATCGGTAATAAACTCTTGTCGCGGGTATACCATTAGCGGCTGTGTTTCTTTTGCCTGACTTTGCAGTGCGCTGGCTAATGAGTCAAGGCAGTTTTCATGGAATATTAAGTCGCAATCGCTGAACCATAGCCAGTCGGCTGTTGACGCCAGTGCTGCCTGATTGCGCCCAATAGCTCGCCTGAACAATGTGTGCTTTGGAACAGCAACCCATTGCCATGTGACATTAGTGACATGAATTTGATTAACCCTGTTAATCAGTTTGAGCAACTCGTTGTCTTCTTCGCAGTAGTACAACGTGTAAGTCAGTTGCAGGTTTTGCGGCGGGTGGTTAATGAGCGAGCTGAGCTGAAAATTGAGCATGTGCGCGTACTGCCAGCAATGACTGATAATTTGCAGACGTAGTGGCTGTTGCGGTAATCCAAGCGCAGAATTCGGTGGTGGCTTTGGGCCAAACCAGCTGATTGGCAACACGCTACCAACCAGGCGCTTGTATAGTTGGTGGCGTAGCCAGATGAGTTTGTCAGTTAGCATCTGGGTACATTATCTCGCAAGCTAAATCGTAAGTGTGAAAATTTGGCGCTTGCCTAAGGCTTGTGCAAGGTGAGCTGAAACCGTTTTTTACCCGCATCAAATGCCACCACGCTGATTTCAACCTCGTCTCCCAATAACCAACTTGGCGCGTGTTGTTCAAGCGGCCACGCTGATACATCATCAAGCTGGTATTCGGTTTTGTATTGCGCTTGCAAATCTGAGGTGGTGACCTTTAAATCGGTAGCGATGGATTCACAGTCAACATAAATCCGATCTTTCCTGAAACCCATAACAATGCCTTTGCGCCGCACGTCATCGTTTGCTGCCAGATCTTGATCGAGCACCGATTGCAGTGCGATAAATTCGATACGTTTGTTAATTTGCTTTTGGGTTTGTCGGGACTGATTTGCCACACTAATGATGTGATCACGTAACTGGTCATCATCTATGGCTTGCGCGTTATCGACAGTATAGGTAGAAGGCTGCTGACCGAGCGCTTCAAGCAATTCTTTGTGAGTAAATATCCCGACAATCTCGCGCATCGGTGATGAAAAACGGGCGTAGCTTGATGCTGCAAGTGCATGATGTCGGCCGGGTTCGCTGCGGTACTCTGACGCTTGATTGCTTACCAGAATTTGTCGTTCAACAGCCAGCAACTTGCCTCGATGCTGTGCTGTGTCGCTCAGCGATGCAACGTAGTCGGCCAAAGACTGTTCCTTCTTCCAGCGCCACTGTTCGGGCAACTGGGCTTTGCTGGCGAAGTCGTCAAGATTTTTTCGCAATGTGTTCAGTCGTCCTTGCAATGGTGCGTCGTGCGCCCGGAAAATAGCTTGAAGCACATCGTTTTCTTGTGAGAGCGCCTTAAGCATCTCCGCGCCTTGCATGTTGCAAAGTAAGCTGATTTGTTCATTGTATTTTTCCGTTCTGACTCGTGCGCGCTGACTGATGGTTAACCCTTTGTCGTTCAATGTTATTTCAGCTTCACTGCGATTAAATGGAATAACGTCGCGATCACGGGCACGCTGGATAAGAATCTCGCCAAGTTGACGCAACAAGCGTAATGATGCAGACCAATTGGTGTTGTGGTACTCGTGTGGTTGTTCGGATTGTAAGGCATCATAGTATTGTTGTACTGACGCATAAGATAGCTTGGCCTGTGAGCAGATTAATGCTCTTGTTACCGTGGTATTCAAGCATGTGCCATCCGGCTTAAGCTTCATATCGAATACCAGGGCGCGGCGTTTTTTATTTGGGTTTAATGACACCAGGCCTTCGGACAAAGACGGTGGCAGCATGGGCGCTGCAAGCAGGGGCGTGTAGTATGTGACGCCGCGTTGCAAGGCCTCGGCAAACAGCGCGCTGCCCGGAGGTACATAATAAGCGGCATCGGCCAGGGCATAGCGAACCCTGAAATCGCTATCACTACTGCGTTCTATTAGTAGTGCTTGATCAAGATCGCGCGAGTCTGGGTTGTCAATGGTCACAAATGGCAGATGTTGCCATTGCGCCAAACTGGTATCGTCCAATCCAGGGTTAGCCTCTCGGCTTGCTGCTTCTGTAAGGCACGGTTCCGGGTGTTCTACCGAAACCTTATACTGTTTGAGGATTTTTTCGATAGCAAGTTTTGCTTGCGCGCGATTTGCATTGGAAGAAGAGTCTGCTGACATTGTGTTTTCTAAAAAGGCTCAATCATATCTGATCAATTATAGGATCGGCGCAATGATCACGTCGCCGACAGTTAATGCAGTGCTCTCCCAAATAGAGCGTATCAATCCAGTGCATGAGCTCGTTAATATCTTTTTGGTCGTCAAACATAAAGCCTGCTTCGAAGTTGCGTTTGTCTTCGTGTTTGCTGCCAAGCCCTGCACCGGTTAGGTTAGCTGAACCCACAAAAGCGCGTAGGCCATCAATGACAATGGCTTTTGTGTGGACGCGAGGGCAAAGTATGCGTTCGAAGCTATCGCTGTTTATCAACGCGTCGAATCGATCAAATTCCTCCCGAAACCGAGGTCCGGGTTCTTTGGCGTGAATAAGCCGAACAGCAACACCATTTTCCACCAGATCGCTTAGCACCTCCAGCAATGGCTGAAAGCGACCGTCGATACTGACGTACAGGTCTTTTATGTCGGCCGTGACAATCCATAGAAAACGCCGGGCGTTGGGTAGCTCGGATTGCACGAATTCGGTATAGATGTCTCGATTAAGTAACAGCTTATGCATCGGCGTTGTGTCGCTATTTTGCCCGCTTGGCCCTAAGTTGAGAATTTTTGTAAACCGCCTGAACTTCTTTGTTGCAGACTGGTCATCTAGGGTCAGGGTACCCTTTTCACAAGTCGGGTGGTACCCTTATCGACATAAACTAATAAGGAAGAGAGAATGAAAAAACTGGGTGCAATCTTAAATAGCGTGCTGCTCGCCGTGGGAATGTCTGGCGCAGGGTTTATCAGTACAGCGCAGGCACAGGAAGGAATGACGGTAGTGCCAAGCTCACACGATGTTATGGCAACGATGGACAAGCTTGAGGCTGTTGTCAAAAGCAAAGGCATGACGGTGATGGCACGGGTAAACCATGCTGCCAACGCTGAGAAAAACGACCTTGAATTACGTCCAACTCAGCTGCTGATTTTTGGAAACCCAAAAGTGGGTACACCGCTGATGAATTGCTCGCAAAGCATTGCAATTGATCTGCCTCAGAAAATGCTAGTTTGGGAAGATGCCGACGGAAAAGTTTTCCTCGCCTACAATGACCCGGCACATTTGAAAGCCCGTCATGCGACAGAAGGTTGCGATGCGGTTTTTGAAAAAGTCAGTGGCGCTTTGGGTAACTTTGCCAAAGCCGCTACAGCACCATAGCCAGGGCTATCATTAGCGCCCATAACAGCTGTATTGAATACTTTAACAACACTCACATTATCGCTTGCGCTGCTATTTTGCAGCGCTTGCGGTTTTCAACTGCGTGGTACTGATTCTGAGTTTGCCAGTAAGGCGCGTGTCTTCGTCGATGCCGCACCCGACAGCACACTTAAAGAAGAGTTAAACAAAGTATTGTCTGATCGATCCTTCGCTGTGGTTGATAACCGTGATTTGGCCAATGTGTTGCTTCGAGTCGCCGATGAACAACAAACCCAGCGTATTGTGTCGGTGCAGAGGACAGGACGAGTCAGTGAGTTCGAATTGGCGCATTCGGTCAACATCCAGGTAACCCAATCTGATATTGCAGGGCTGCCAACCCAGAACGAACTCGACACCAAATCCGAGACACCTCAAACGGATGCGGCAGTACCCGTTAGTAACCCCGACCAGGTGACCAATCGCGTTGAGGTTATTCGAGAGTACACCTACGACGAGCGCGGCGTATTGGGTAAGGAAGACGAGGCCGATATTTTGCGCCAGGAAATGCGACGCGAACTGGCATTGCAAATTGTATTGCGCGCCGTTGCTACTATGGCGTCATCAACGGCTTCGCGCTAATACCTGTAAGCCCGGCTAATAACCCTGAGTCCGATCAACCCATCCTCTTGGATTCACCCCTTTTTCCAGAGATATCACGCTGTCCACTAACTGAGTCACAGCGCCCTCGGCCTGGGTTGGCGCGGCTACGTGTGGGGTAACCACAACCTGTGGGTGCGTCCAGAAAGCATGTGATGCGGGCAGGGGCTCGGTGTTAAACACATCCAGTAACGCACCGCTTAGCTGACCCGAATCGAGTGCGTCGAGTAGTGCTTGTTCATCGAGGTGATCACCTCTGCCAGCGTTAATCACAAAAGCCTGGCTTGGCAGTTTTGCCAGCAGCGCAGCGTTTATGATGCCGCTGGTGTCCTTGGTTAGTGGCAGCAAACACACCAGCACATTGGTGGTGGACAGCATTTCGTCCAGACCGTCTTTACCTACAAAATGGGTGATGTTACGCAGCTCTTTTTTAGACCGGCTCCAGCAACTGACCGTGTAGTGATTAACAAGCAGTTTTTTCGCAGCCATTAAGCCCAATTCGCCCGCACCCAGAATACCCACATGCATTTTGCTGGCGGAATGGGGTTTGAGTTCGTGTTGCCATTGTTGTTGGCGCTGAGCTGTATTTAGTGCGCACATCTGTCGTTGCGCATGCAGCACGCCGTACAAAACGTAGTCGGCCATGGGCCCGGACATGCCAGCATCGGTTAATCGAATCACGTCAACGTGTTCGGGTAAGCCAGGGTGATTTAGTAGATGATCAACACCGGCAGCAATCGACAACACGTGTTTCAGGCTGCTTAGGCTGTCGAAAAAATCCGTTGGTGGCTGCCAGACAATCGCCATTGTCACTCGACTTTTATCCGGGCAGTCGGGCCACTTGGTAATCGTGTGGGTAGGTAGTTTTCGTTTTATTTCATTGTAGATAGCGTCGTCAGTGTCGCCAGCGCAATAATATAAAATACTCACGAATATAAAATACTCACGCTATCCGCCCACCAACGGAACGGCATTGGCGTACTGACGATTGGTGTAAATGAGTGGCGCGGCATCGTTACTGATCACGGCGAGCACCTCACCAATATATATTCTATGAGTGCCATGCGTTGTTGCAGAAACCAGTTTGCAATCGAGTGATACCAAAGCGTTGCTTAAAACCGGGCTGCCGGTTTCCAGTGTTTGCCATTGACCATGCAAAAATCTGTCGGTATCGGCATCTTGACTTAAACCTGCGAATACAGCCGAGATCTCGGTGTGCTCGGTGGAAAGCAGGTTAACGGCAAATTGGCCATTGGCATCGGCTTTGCCGCAAAATTCATTTGATGCATTAACACAGGCCAGAATCAGCGCAGGTTCGGCGCACACCGAACACATTGAGCTCACGGTTAAACCCGCTTTGCCATGGGTACCATCGGTTGTCACGATGGATACGCCATTAGCAGCCAGGGCCAAAGCTGATGTGAATTCGTTTGCTGCTACTGGCATGGCTGGGGTCTAACTCGGTTTTGCGTTGTTTTTTATCGTGGCAGACACACCCGACAATTATGTCGGGTAGTCTCTTTTTGCAGCGCCTGTGTAGATTTGACGAGGTCGACCGATTCTGCCTTCCGGGTCTTCGTGCATTTCCATCCAGTGCGATATCCATCCTACGGTTCGAGACATAGCGAACATAACCGTAAACATGTTCATTGGGATATCCAGAGCGCGGAAGATAATACCTGAGTAGAAATCAACGTTAGGATAGAGCTTGCGTTCTATAAAGTATTCGTCCGCCAGTGTGGCTTCCTCAAGCTCTCTTGCCAGATTAAACATCGGTGTGTCACCGCCAAGTTCACTTAGCAGGTCGTGACACATTTTCTGAATAATCTTGGCGCGAGGGTCAAAGTTTTTATAAACACGGTGTCCAAAACCCATTAAACGAAACGGATCGTTTTTGTCTTTGGCGCGGGCAATGGTTTTTTCTATTGTTTCGCCTGAATTAACAATGGCGTCAAGCATATTAACGCAAGCCTCGTTCGCCCCACCATGTGCAGGACCCCACAAGCTTGCGACACCGGCTGCAATAGAGGCAAATGGATTTGCGCCGGAGCTGCCTGCCAAACGAACGGTTGAAGTACTGGCGTTTTGCTCGTGGTCGGCATGCAAAATCATGATGAGCTCGAGTGCTTTAACCGCAACCGGGTTAGGTTCGAATTCTTCAGCAGGAACCGCAAACATAAGACGCGTGAAGTTTTCAACGTAGCTCAGGTTATTGTCTGGGTACATGAATGGCAAACCACGTGAGTGGTTATAGCAATAAGAGGCGATGGTTGGCATCTTTGCAATAAGACGTTGCGCCGATATTTCGCGGTGTTTCGGGTTAGTGATATCGAGAGAGTCGTGATAGAACGACGACAATGCGCCAATGGTGCCAACCAGCATGGCCATTGGGTGCGCGTCATAGCGAAACCCATTAATGAAGTCACGAATGTTCTCGTGCACCATGGTGTGCTGTTTGATGATCTCGTTGAACTCTTGGCCTTCTTGTTTGTTTGGCAATTCGCCATACATCAACAAGTGACACACTTCCAGGTAGGTGCTGTGCTCAGCCAACTGTTCAATTGGATAGCCTCGATACAGCAAGACGCCTTCATCGCCATCAATAAACGTAATCGCACTTTTACAGCTGGCAGTGGTTGCATAGCCGGGGTCGTAAGTGAAGTTACCAGTGTCTTTGTAAAGGCCGCGAACATCGATAACATCGGGTCCATGCGTGCCGCTCAGCACAGGCAACTCGGATGTTTTCCCATTGTGGGTAGTTATCGAGCTGGTGCGATCGGTCATTGGCTGTTTCTCCTAAATTCGTCTGCTGGGTGTTTTATCGGCCTCAAAACCAATTTGCTGATGCTCCAGTGATGGACCACTCACTTATCGAAATTGGGCTGACTTCTGGTTGCTTATGGACTGCTGTTTTTTGCCAAATCTTTGCTAAGCAGTCGGCCTTTGGCATGCCTTTATGAGTCTTGGTTCCTGATTATAAGCGCAAAGCACCTCACATGAATCAATAGATAGTATTTGTTCCCATATGGTTCCTGCCGAATAGAACTAATTGATTCAATCACTTGCAGAACAATGGCTGTTAATCCCCTTGACTGCTTCGCATCTGCCGTAGGACTACCCCACATAACGTGCTTGTGATTGTGAATCGATGTTAACTGGCGAGCCTGCTTGTCGATAACGTTTCTAGGTCTGGAGTGAAGGCCATCAGGCACGAATGGAGAAAAACCCGCGCCAACGAATGACGCACCGTATAAACAGCAGCCACAAGAGCTGCGGATAAGAAAAAGGTGATCGTTTTACTGGCGCAGCAGTGGACTTGTTCTCACACCGAAAGGGGCATTTATGCCCCTTTTTTTTCGCCTGAATTTCGTACTTTTCGGTCAGGCTTTATCTTTGCTGACGGCGACAAGCAATCGGCTGGTAGCGGTCTATACTCAGTGAATGGCCTGTAAATCGGGCACTGTCAATGTACAGCGACCGTGTTTGTAATGAAACGACTTAAGCTCAAAAACCCGCTGATTCTATGCCTTGCACTGCTGGTCAGTGCCTGTGTGAGCGATAGTTTGCCAAACAATCAAGCGCCCAAAAGCAGTATCGCCATGATCGGGGTGACCATTGCTCCTGGGGTACAGGCTGGGGCAGGTCAGGCCGCCATGGGGCGGGATTTTCAGGATTTAATTTACACCACCAGTGGTCGTCAGACGCTGCGCTCAACCGAGGTCAATCGTGCCATGAACTCGGTCGTGCCGCGCTCATATCAGTCCATGCTGGACAACTACGCCCGTACTGGCCAGCTCCATCCCTCTGATTTACAAGCTCTGGTTGGTGCTCGGTTGCCGGTCCGCACCGCTTTGATAGCGCGGGTTGAGAAAAACGAGGTCAAACCAGGCGCGCCCAAACGCGTCGCGCTGCGCAACAATTTAGGCGATATTCTCACCGACCGTGAGAGAGTGGTTTTGTCTACCGTTCGTGAGATGCGTTTGCAGGCAACCATGATCGATGTCAGCAATGGCAATGTGGTCTGGTCACGAACCTATCGCTCATCACCGTCCACCGAAGCAGGCTACACGCATTATTCGGGCAGCAGCTTTAGTGGATCGCTGGCGGCCTCTTTGGCCAACACAATGACTAACGGATTGCGCGTTCCCAAAGGCCCACCACCACCCAGCAATCAGTTGACCCTCCGTTCGCTGATGCGCGAAGTGGTTAGAAACCTGCCATAACCGGCTGCGGCAAAAAGATCGCCTAAGTTGTTGATCTTATAAAATTTGTGAACTCCACCCCAGTGCCACTACTGTATCGCTGTTCTGAAGCCGTCTATTGGGTATACAAAAGTGTAGTTTGTTGGCGACAAACGGGTTTTCGTTATGGTAGGGTCCTCTCCGACTCATAGCCAATACCAATGGCTAGGGACACCTCCATAAGAACGAACTACTTGGGATATATATATGAACAAATCATTTCTAAGTGCTGCGGCTTTCGCAGCTCTGTCAATGACAGCTGTCAACGCGCAAGCTGCCACTCTTGACGATGTTAAGGCTCGCGGTGAATTGAACTGTGTTGTTTCTACAGGTATAGCTGGTTTTGCAGCCCCTGACGACAAGGGCGTTTGGGCTGGCATTGACGTTGACTTCTGCCGCGCGGTAGCTGCCGCTGTTTTGGGTGATGGCGAGAAAGTTAACTTCGTACCGACCACTGGTAAAACTCGTTTTACTGTGTTGAATTCTGGAGAAGGCGACATCCTGTTCCGTAACACAACTGAAACCATGAGTCGCGATGCTGATCTTAAACTGACTTTCCTGCCAGTTAATTACTATGATGGTCAGGGTTTCATGATTTCTAAAGAGCTAGGTGTTAACTCAGCCAAAGATCTGGATGGTGCGTCTATTTGTATCCAGACAGGTACCACAACAGAATTGAACCTGGCTGATTACTTCCGCACCAACGGTATCTCTTACGAGCCTGTACCAGTTGAAACTAACGCTGAAGCGCAAACTAACTACTTGGGCGGCCGTTGTGATGTATTCACGACAGATGCGTCAGGTCTTGCTTCAACTCGTGCTTCTTTCGAAAAGCCAGACGATCACATCATCCTGCCTGAAATCATCTCTAAAGAACCACTGGGTGGTGCAGTACGTCATGGCGACGACCAGTGGGCTGACATTGGTAAGTGGGTGGTTAACGCATTAATCGCAGCTGAAGAGTTGGGTGTGACGCAAGGCAGTGCTGCAGAAATGGGTAAGGCTGCGGGTGATAACCCAAGCATTAACCGTCTAATGGGTACTGAAGGCGATTTTGGATCCATGATTGGTCTTGACAATCAGTGGGCTTTGCGAGCAATTGAAGCTGTTGGTAACTACGGCGAGATATTCGATCGCAACATCGGCCCTGATACTGCGATTGGTCTTGAGCGTGGGCTGAATGCTCAATGGAAAGACGGCGGTATTCTTTACGCAGCACCAATTCGATAAGCTATCGCTTAATCGTTAATTTGACGCAGGGGAGGGCGCACTAGCAATGGTGTGCCCTTTTTTGTTCTTGTGTCTTTCACGTGGTTGCGGTTAACCTAGTCCCATCAAACATATACTTTTTCAAAAACGAGGAATAATCCAGTGAGTAGTGGAACCTCGGTTGAAGGCTCAACCTCTATAACGTCGCAACGTAATATCTTTTCGCGGCTATGGAACGACAAAGAAACGCGCTCGGTTATCGTGCAAATAATAGCGCTCGTCGCTTTATTTGCTTTTTTCGCATTCATGATACGAAATGCTGTTTATAACCTCGAAGCTATAGGCAAGGGATTTAGTTTCGATTTTCTTTGGCAGCCCGCCAACTACGATATTAATCAACGCTTAATTTCTTACGACTCCAGATCGTCGCATATGCGTGCGATGCAAGTGGGCATTCTCAACACGTTGTTGGTAGCATTCGCCGGTATTGTTCTGGCTACAGTGCTTGGGTTCATCCTGGGCGTGCTTCGATTGTCAAAGAACTGGCTGACCAACAAAATCGCTTATGTGTACATAGAGTATGTGCGTAATGTACCCGTTTTGTTGCATATTTTACTGGTGCACGGAATCATGGTGCATAGTTTGCCGAAGCCAAAGTCTGCCATTAATGTTGGCGATGCCGGGTTTCTAACCAACCGTGGTTTGTTCATGCCCAAACCGATACCGGAGCCGTTGTTGTGGGCAGTTATTGCCTTGTTTGTCGCTGGTATTATTTTCGCGATTATTTTTCGTTCATGGGCCAAGAAGGTTCAGAATGAAACCGGTAAAATTTATCCCGTTTTCTGGATTAGTGTATTTGCCATTATTATTTTGCCCGTGCTTGCCTACTTTCTTCTGGGTAGTCCAGTGAACTGGGAAGCACCGGAGTTAAAAGGTTTTAATTTTCGAGGTGGAATGGTTATCAGGCCAGAGTTTATTGCCTTGTGGTTAGCCTTGTCTTTTTACACGGCCGCATTTATCGCTGAAATAGTCCGAGCCGGCATTCTCGCTGTGAGTCACGGACAAACCGAAGCCAGCATGGCATTGGGCATACCGCGCGGCCGAACATTAAAATTGGTTGTTATCCCGCAGGCACTACGAGTAATTGTGCCGCCGCTATCCAGCCAGTATTTGAATATTACAAAGAATTCCTCGTTGGCTATAGCGATAGGGTATATGGATATCACTGCAACCATCGGTGGAATTTCACTTAATCAAACCGGGCGTGAGATGGAGTGCATGATCATTGTTATGGCGCTCTACTTATTGTTTTCATTGTTGATTTCTATGTTCATGAACTGGTACAACAAACGTATCAAACTGGTGGAACGATGAGACAGTCTAATCAAGGGAAGCAGCAGTACGAGCCGGGCACCCATCCGGATTTGCCCCCACCACTGGGTACCACCGGCCCCATAAAGTGGATGCGGGAGAATTTGTTTTCTTCGCCCACGAATATCGCTCTCACGATACTTGCAGCGTTCTTTCTATATAAAATCATACCTGGAGCCGTCAGCTGGTCTATTACTGACGCCACTTTTATTGCTGAAGATCGCAATGAGTGTCGTGCGTTAAATTCCGGTGCGTGCTGGGCCTTTATTGCTCAACGCTGGGGTTTGTTTACGTTCGGGTTTTATCCGGAGGATCAAAGATGGAGAGTTGTGCTGGCTTTCGTTTTGTTATTGATGGTCATAGTGGCACTGCTTTGGGAGAATTGCCCTGGTCGAAAAGTACTGTTTAAGTTTGCGCTTATCTTTCCTTTCGTAGCGACATGGTTGCTGCTTGGGGGTTTTGGGCTGGAGCCGGTTGCTACCGATAAGTTTGGCGGGTTTATGCTGACCATTATCATTGGTGTGACTGGTATTGCACTTTCCTTACCCTTGGGTATATTGCTGGCGCTTGGCAGGCAATCGAATCTGCCCATAATCAAATATGCCTGTGTTGGGTTTATCGAATTTATACGTGGTGTGCCGCTGATTACGCTGCTGTTTGTAGCGTCGACCATGCTCAGCTATTTTCTGCCACCAGGTACCAATTTTAACTTGTTGCTGCGTGTACTCATTATGGTCACATTGTTCGCGTCAGCTTACATGGCCGAAGTGATACGTGGTGGTTTGCAGGCAGTGCCCAACGGGCAGATCGAGGCTGCTGACGCAATGGGGTTAAAGTACTGGCCTGCAATGCGGCTTATTGTTCTGCCGCAAGCGCTCAAAATATCTATTCCTGGCATCGTCAATACTTTTGTCGGCTTATATAAAGATTCTGTGCTGGTTATTGTTATTGGCTTGCTTGACCCCTTAGGTATTGGCCAGGCTTCACTTGCCGATACAAAATGGCAAGGATTGAGCACCGAGGTTTATCTCTTTGTGGCCATCTTTTTCTTTGTTTCCTGTTACGCAATGGCGCGTTATTCTCTATACCTAGAGCGCAAGTTGCATACCGGGCACAGTCGTTAATCATCAAGTGAGTAATATTATGGATACAGAACAGCGCGTAGAACATGAGCTTGGTGAGGTCGCGATAAAAATTCACGAGATGCACAAATGGTATGGCACCTTTCATGTACTTAAAGACATCAATCTAGAAGTACAGTCAGGGGAACGTATCGTTGTATGCGGGCCATCAGGTTCCGGTAAGTCAACGATGATTCGTTGTATCAATCGATTAGAAGAACATCAAAAAGGCGACATTATTGTTGATGGCGTAGAGCTCACCAACGATCTCAAGAATATCGAGGCCGTACGACGCGAAGTCGGCATGGTATTCCAGCACTTTAATTTGTTTCCGCATCTAACGGTACTTGAGAACTGCACACTTGCGCCCATCTGGGTTCGTAAAACACCAAAAGCTGAAGCAGAAGCCATCGCCATGCAGTATCTGGAGCGAGTCAAGATTCCAGAACAGGCGCTTAAGTTTCCGGGACAGCTATCTGGTGGACAGCAACAGCGTGTGGCAATAGCACGATCTTTGTGCATGAGCCCTAAAATCATGTTGTTCGATGAGCCTACTTCAGCTCTTGACCCTGAAATGATCAAAGAAGTGCTCGATACAATGATCGAACTTGCCCAGGAAGGCATGACCATGATCTGTGTTACCCACGAAATGGGTTTCGCCAAAACCGTTGCGAACCGGGTTATTTTTATGGATGAAGGGCAAATAATTGAACAGAACAATCCAGATGAGTTCTTCAATAATCCGCAAAACGAACGCACGCAATTGTTCTTGAGCCAGATCCTCAACCACTAGTCCCGGAATGGGCGATGGAACAAGTTAATATCCATTGGAAATTTGTGGATAACTTATTCTGTCCGCCACTCGACGTTGCTTTGATGTTTTCGCAATATAATTCTTGATGAAGGCCTAAAACCTAGGCAATTTTCCAACATGTGGTCTATAAATTGCCATTATCGCCGGCTGGCTGATTTGGAATAGGTTTTATTCTCCGTATCCGCCTATCAGCAAGGTGACAGCGTTGACAGTTTCGCAGTTTCCCTTGATAATGACCGGCTTGCCTGCCGGAGGGGTTCCCGAGCGGTCAAAGGGGGCAGACTGTAAATCTGCTGCGTAAGCTTCGGAGGTTCGAATCCTCCCCCCTCCACCAGTGCAAGATGCGGATATGGGCGATGCGGGTGTACTTAAACGGGTTTGCTAAGCGGGTTTGCTAAGCGGGTTTGCTAAGCGGGTGTAGTTCAATGGTAGAACCTCAGCCTTCCAAGCTGATGACGAGGGTTCGAATCCCTTCACCCGCTCCAATTTGTTCAGTGAGCGTGGTTTAGGGTTGTACGGCATTCGCGTAAAAACAAGCAGTAAATTTAGCCGTATCGTTAGAATAGCCGTATCGTTAGAAGAGTGCTCATATAGCTCAGTCGGTAGAGCACTTCCTTGGTAAGGAAGAGGTCACCGGTTCAAATCCGGTTATGAGCTCCAATACCGCAGGCTATAGGTATATGCCATAGCCAGCCAGTTTTAAAGCAGTTCCAGATAGTAGTTCAGAGTAGTAGTAGCTGATTGCATTAGCTAGTTGCAGTTGCAAGAAATGAAACAAGAACGAACCAAACTTTTTTGTCGGTCCACAACAATTCGGTACGAGGCAGCGCCTGATGTCTAAGGAAAAATTCGAAAGAACGAAACCGCACGTAAACGTTGGCACAATAGGCCACGTAGACCACGGTAAAACTACATTAACAGCGGCTTTGACAATATGTCAGGCAGAGAAGATGGGTGGTGAGGCGAAAGCCTACG
>CALHOI010000104.1 GCA_938035525.1 uncultured Granulosicoccaceae bacterium | reverse complement strand
ACCCAACACCTGCTCGCATCATTAATTTGAGTCTGGGTGTGGATGACCTTTGTACCACAGCAGATCAAAATGCCATTAATGAAGCCATAGCAGCAGGCGCACTGGTTGTTGCCGCTGTTGGCAACAATGGACGCAACACCGATGGGCATCCATCGTCACCGTCTCACTGCCAGAACGTTATTGGGGTTATGGCTGTTGATAAGTTTGGGTATCGAGCAAGTTACTCAAACTTTGGTCGCGATGCTGATATTGCCGCACCTGGTGGTGATCTGGCACCGGCAACACACAATATTCTGGTGGCCACTGACTTGTCCATTAGCAACCCAGGCTATGACTTTGGTTATCGTTCAGCAACCGGAACCAGTGTTGCGTCTCCACACGTTGCTGGTGTCCTGGCATTGATGCTGTCGATCAAACCCGACTTAACTAATCGCGAGTTGGAAGCGTTACTGATGGACAGCACTCGCCCATTTCCACAACAGGACAGCACCAAGAACACGACCGACTATGTTTGTGAACAGTCGTATTGTGGTACGGGCATTTTGAATGCCTTTGCCGCTGTGCAGGCAGTCACCACACACCAACCCGGTATTCAGCTGGACTCTCCTAGCCTGGCGGCTGCGCAATCAGAACCCGTTTCAGTCGGTGAATTCACCGGATTTGGTTGCACGGTCAGCAAACGCACATCAATGGCAGTGAAAACATCAGACCCAATGCTATTTTTACTGGGCGTCATGGCGGTGTTGCTGCTGTTTAGGAAACGCCGAACAACACATCGTTAACTGCCCATCAGCGTAGATCGACAATTAACGTTGGGCAATGAATAAAGCTTTAAGTCCAACCCTTTAGGCGTTTGATTTGTTCAAAGGCTTTACGAATCTCTTGGGTTTTATTTGTCGCAAGCTTTAACCCCTCTTCGGGCATGCCCTGCGCTATGAGCTTGTCCGGGTGATGTTGGCTCATGAGCTTACGATAGGCTTTGGTTATCGTTTCCTGATCATCAGATGGGGATACGGCCAGCAGGATATAAGCTGAGTCCACTTGCGATAGCGGTTTATTTCTTGTGGTTTTTTGGCCCTTTGTGCGCTTTGAATAGCGCCGGCTGTGGTCATCCCCAAGCCCCATACTGATGCGCACCAACACCTCGATTTGTCGGTACACCGTTTCGGGAAAGCCCAATAAAGAAGTTACCCTTAAGAGCACACGTTCCTCTTCTACTGCCATAACGCCATCGGCCAAAGCAACTTGCACTTGGGCTTCCAGAAGCATACGAAACAGTTCTGTATTACCAGCACACTCTTTTCTAAACTGCTTTACCTGTTTACTGATATTGAAGTCAGATTGCTTACCCAGCATAAAGTAAGCTTTTGCATCATCACGAAGCTCATCATTCAAACCCATTTGCTTCATGACTTTCTCGGTGTGTTTTATTTGCTCGGGCTTAACCGACCCGTCTATTTTGGCAACGTACCCCATCACACAGAACATGGTTTTAAAAAAGGATTTCCGTGCTCGCTCAGCCTGGCTTTCAGCCAATTGATCAGGGTCCTCCACGACAACATGACGATTAGCCAGTATCCGATCAAAAATGTGACCACACATAAACCCGATAATGCCGCCAGCATAGCTAAACATTAAAAATCCGAATGCGGTGGCTGTGATTTTCCCTAACACTTTTTATCCGTTTACGACTGAGCTTGACGTGAGAGTGATTTTTGGCACACAAATTTACTGCTTAGAGTTAATCATAAATTCGGACAGGAAACTGGTAGCGTAAACACCTTTTAACAACTCTAACTGAATTGTTACCATATTCGATTCCGGCCAATGCCATTGCAGTCGCTCTGTGCAAGCACGCAACGCTCGACGCTGCTGCTTCAGGCCAGCTTTGGCCAGCCCGGCAGTGAAGCTTGCGTCACAACCTAAAATGTTATCCTCAAACTCCTTGCAATCGTGTAGCGACAACGGGTCGCCTTCTCCCCACAACGGACCTGACGGATGAATATCAAGCCTGGCACAACGCTGGTGCACGTCATTTATGGTGGTGCTATTGAGGTCAACTTCGTTGAGAAAATAACTGTTGGTTGAGTGCAACTGCATTGGCTCGCCCAATAAGGGTGTATTCCAGGTACCACTGCGAACTCGCGCTTCACAGACGTTGTTAAACAAATGGCTTCGTGCAGCCGATAGCAACAAGCCACGTTGCCTGCGGCTGATTTTCTTTCTTGAATTAGCAAAGTAGCGTTCGGCTTTTATCAGATTCTGCCCACCGATACCAAACCGTTGCGGCCCGAAGTAATTTGCAAATCCGTTGTGTTGCAGCTTGAGTAAACGGGTTTCAATGGCGGCTGGCAGACTGTGACTATCGAGTTTATTGTCCAGCGCTACAACGTTTTTAAGCGTGATGACAAATTCATTTGCGCTATGTGCACCACGACGTAATTTGCGCGAATGACGATGGTAGTTCAACACCACGAATTCGCCCTCAGCAACAGCACTGTCTGCATCCCCACCAAGTGATGCAACAGTCGGCAGCCCCAGCTCGTTAAGGGTGCGATTAGTGCGAACACTGAACCATTGATCGGTTATCGCATTCTTATCTTTTAATCCGGACACGCCTACATCAACAGACTTAACCTTGAAAACAGACTCCAGCGTGGCCAGGATGTCGTGGGTGTTCAAGCCACATTTACGCACCTGTAAATAGGCATGTTCACCCTGCCCATCAAATGGAATATCAAGCTGCTCACGAACAATAAAATCTTCGGGTGAAGACTTAAAATCGGCTGCGATTATTGGCTTACCAGAGGTTGCTGGGCGTGATTGTGTCATGTGTTAATCATTCTGCAATAGCTGATCAGCGCCTGGCAACGGCATCGAGCTCGACTGATATACTGTGGCTAACAACAAACCGAACACAAGCACCCATGACCAATTTCACTCGTATCTCATGCGACGACGCGCATGCTCTACTGGCCAGCAAAGACGTGAATATTGTTGACATACGCGACCCAGACTCTTTTAAAAACGGGCACATCGCCGACGCTGAACACTTGGACAACCACTCCTTACCAGCGTTCATTCAGGATGAAGATCAAACCGTGCCCGTTATCGTTTGTTGCTATCACGGAAATTCAAGCCAACCGGCCGCAGCGTATCTGGCCGAAAAAGGCTTTGAAGAAGTGTACAGTTTAGATGGTGGCTACCAGCAGTGGGCAGCCAGTTTTCCAGATGATTGCGAGAAAGAGTAAATTCAGAGCTTGATTCTTGTGTAAAACCGCTAAAGCGTAAAAACCTACTGTACCGCGTCACACTTTTTCAGTGCACCGGAATCAATCAATGCATCAAACCAGACATTGGCCATTTTTTCATAACCACCTATGTTGGGATGGACACCGATTGCCTCTGTGCTAATGTCATCTAGCGTCAAAGCCAAATTTTGTTCTACTAAAACGACCCTGTCGTTAGTGCGTGCAGCGATACGCTGGCGTAAATCGTTGTTGAACACATCGGTTTGCGCGTTCCTTGTTGCATCGCGTTCGGGCACAATGGTCGCAACCAATGCAATAACCGGGTTGTTAGTCGCTTCCCACACATCCAGTGCATCGAGCCACTGATCTATGCCAGCGGCGTCTGCTGGTGTGTTGTTGGTGCCA
Source organism: uncultured Granulosicoccaceae bacterium (assembly GCA_938035525.1). Lineage (GTDB taxonomy): Bacteria > Pseudomonadota > Gammaproteobacteria > Granulosicoccales > Granulosicoccaceae > Granulosicoccus. Next base: position 9,351 of record CALHOI010000104.1, on the reverse strand, counting down.
ATGTGCAAAAGAATGATATCGACATTGTCTTCAGCTAACTGCTCATTGAGCTTGGCATTTAAAAAATCAATATCAACGCCGGGATAACCGTTGTTTTCAGGGTCAACCAAGCCAGCATCCGCTCCCGCGCTTTGCCCACCCTGCCCCTGAAAGTCGACAGCATAACCTTGCTGACTTAAACGATCGTATAGAAATTTTCGATAACCTACGCGAAGCGCCTGCGGTGGCAGGTCGTTAGAGCCGTCAAAAAATTCAACACCCGCCGTTATAGAGTCACCCAATGGCATGACACGCACAGGGTTAACCACCCATTGATGTTTGTGACTGGCAAGCACGTTATCGTTAGCGTCAATCACCTGATAGGAAACTTCTGTGCTGAGCCTGCTGGCACCAGGAACATAATCCACCGCCCCGGTTTGCGCATCAAAGCTGGCCAACTGACCTTCGGGAAGAACCTGTATAGCGATTTGTGCGCCCGCGACGCTTAAATCAGCCGGTAAAACGGTGCTGATCACACCACTGGTGTTTTGCAGCTGGCTGGCGCTGATCGCTTCGCAACTGACCTCTAAGGCCGGTGGCTCACCCCCGCCTGTCGTACCTTCTGTCGTACCTTCTGTCGTACCTGCCGTCGGGCTTGAAGCATCGTCATCAGATGAGCTGCAAGCGGCTTGCATCAATAGTACAAAGCCAAGCAACGCTGCTTGAGGAAGAGCTGTATTCACAAGGTTGGTTTTAGGTCTGCAGAAGAAGGTTTTTGTGCCAGCCAGGGCTGGCGCAATATTAACTGAATGACTTAAGAATGTCGGTCCATAAAACGCTCAATGGCGTCGACATCAAGCATCCCGAAATCGATAGCCATTAGTTCACCAGCCGGATTGAACAGCATATAAGTTGGTGTGCCAGCAAAATACGATTCACTGTTAATCTGATAATTGGCAGCAATCAGATCCAGCTCACCAATATAAGTGGGAAACGTCACCTTGTGATCAACCATGTAGCGTTTGACTGCATCGGCATTGGCTCGACCATCAAGTGCCACGCCAAACACTTCTGCTCTGCCATCTTTATGCTTGTCATGAAATGCCGACAACTTCGGCTTCATTTCGGCGCACACATGACAATTTGTCGCCCAAATCATCACAAGCTGCCATTTGCCATTGCCAAGATCGGCCTGATTGGTTACTGCAGCGCCATTAACGTCCACCAAATCAGGAAAAGGTGCTTTAGTCTCAGCGCTAATTGGGCCGGTGACCAACGCCAATGCCAAGGCCAGAAAAAAGGACATCTTTCGTAACATAGTGAATACTCCGCAATATAGGCCGTTCAGAGCCAAAGCCATGCCAAAAGTTCCTTTTTTGACTTACAAGTGGTCGGTTTTGACCCCAATATTTGATAAACATCGCCCGATATTGATGAATAATTAATGGCCAGACCCAAAGATGAACCTGATTCACAAAAAATTACCATATGGTGCTATTACTGCCCGAAAAGCACCATATTCTCGTATGTCTATTGCATAGTAGAGGGATGACCCGCAACGCCCGCAAAAAAGACACGTAACACGAACAGAGACTGGATTAACCAAGCAACCGCTTCAGTGAAAATTCCATCCCCACATCAGGCTTACCTTATTGGCTTGCGTTTTATCGTGGCAGCTTGTCTGTGCCTGAACGTGGCTCACGCGAACAAACTGGTGGTTAGCGGATTACCCGACACCATTGCCGAAAATGTTCGACTGGTGGCTGGTGAATTTCCAACAGACCCAAGACTCATCGATTTGTACATCGATATTTTGCCCGATCAAACCAAAAAGGCATTGGCCGCGTTCGGTTACTTCGAACCTGAAATTAACATCACTCGATCAAAGTCCGGTGAAGAACTCGTTGTTAATGTTGATGTCAATGCGGGCTCGCCGGTGCTGATCAGTTCGATCACTGTCAAAGTGAATGGCGAAGCATCTAACGATGTGACGTTCAATCAAGTGCGTAGTCGTATCCCGCTAAGGAAAAACGCCGTATTTTTGTCTGCCGACTATGAGGCCACTAAAGGCTTATTGCTTGATGCCGCGCAAGCCAAAGGCTATTTCGATTTCAACTTTGTCACCAACAAGGTTTTAGTCAGTCGCGCCAACCGCACAGCGGTGATTAATCTTGTGGCCGACAGCGGGCCGCGCTTTACGTTTGGTGTGATCAAGTTCGACCAAAACGTGTTCAGTGATGAGTTTCTAAATCGCTGGGTACCATTTAAAACCGGTGAGCCCTACGACTCTAAAAAAATTGCAGAGCTGACGCAAAACCTGCAAAACAGTGGTTACTTCTCTTCCGTTAGGGTATCTCCACAGCGTGATGTTCGCTACGGTGCTACGGTGCCCGTCCTGGTTTCACTGGCGCAAAAAGAGTCGAATCAGGTTGGACTGGGTGTTGGCTTTTCGTCCGATGAAGGTTTACGAGGTAAAGTCACACTGGGCAAACCGCGGATTAATCGTGCTGGCCATTCGGGCGATATTGAACTGGCCTTATCGCAGGTAAGTCAAGCCATCACATTCTCTTATCGAATCCCAAGGGACAACCAGCCCTTGTATAACTACTGGGGTGTCGAATACGGTTTTAAAAATGAAAATAACGACGGCGTTAAAAGTTTACTGAGTACATTAAACTTTCAACGCGTGCGCCGCTTTGACAGCGAGTGGACCGAATCTGTATTTATACGATGGGAACGCGAGCGCTCAACCGTTGCTGGCGTACAAGACACCACCGATCTGGTATTGCCGGGGGTGCGTTACACACGCAACCGCAGCAAAGGCTACCCGTTTTTAACGTGGGGCCAAAGCAGTACGCTGCAGTTAATGTACGGCAACCGAGAACTGCTTTCGACCATCGATTTTTTCAAAGCGTCTGTGAATTTTAAATACCTGCGCGCGATCAGTCCACGCAACACGCTCATACTGTCTTTCCAATACGGTGCCATAACCACAAACGATTTTACCCGCGTACCCGCATCCCAACGTTTTTTTGCTGGTGGTGATCGCAGTATTCGTGGGTATAAATATCGATCTGTGTCGCCAGAAGATTTAGAAGGTAATCCGGTCGGTGGTCGTTACCTCGAAGCCGGCAGCATCGAATACAACTATCGATTCGCAGATTTGTGGAGCTTTGCTGTGTTCGCCGATACCGGGCGCGCCTTTAACAACTTCAGTACGTCGCAAAAAATCGGCGCCGGCATTGGTATTCGCTGGCAATCTCCTGTGGGTCCGTTTCGAATTGATGTGGCAGCGCCGGTCAGTGATCGGGATAATAGTGGCTTTCAAGTTCATTTGTCCCTGGGGCCAGACCTGTGAAGCGCTTACTTAAATGGCTTGCCATCATACTGCTGATCATTATTATCCTGCTGTTACTCATTGTGGGTATCAGCTACTTCTTGCTGGGTACCGAAAAAGGTTTTAAATTGGCTGCCAGCCAACTCGGTGATCGAGTGGACGGCCTGGAACTCGGTGTCGTTGAAGGCGATTTAAAAAACGGCATCAAGACCAATACGGTGTCGTTTAAAAACGAGCAAGTCGCGGTGTTAGCCAATGGCGTTGACACGCAATGGCGCAGCAAGTGTTTATTCGATCGCGAGGTGTGTATTGACAAGATCGTCATAGACGAACTCAACGTGCAGACATTTGCCTCAGACGAACAAGAAAAACCCGCCAGCACAGACGACATTAGCCTGCCCGACATAGACCTCCCAGTAAGCTTCAACGCCAAAGAAGTGTTGGTTAAGACGTTTAGATTTCAGCCGCCAGGTGATGCGCCAGCACAAGAACTCACAGACATCACACTCTCAGCGTTCACCGACGACAATACGCTGCGCATTGATGAGCTGTCCACGCAATATAACAACATCAGCCTTGATGCCAGCGGCAGCATAACCCCCAATGCGGACTACCCACTGGACGTCATACTGGATATCGCAGTGGACGATTTTCTCGAAGAGCACGATGCCAAAACCCGCATTCGATTAACTAACACGCTGAACGATCTGGATGTGGACATCGTGGTTTCGGGCGCGGTGGATGCCAGCATCAACGGTCGGGTACAACCACTGCTTAAAAAACTGCCGGTCAATTTAACCGTGTCGTCTAAGCAGGCTGGCTGGCCATTGGATACCCGTGAGCAAGTACAGGCGGACGAACTGTCACTAAAAATACAAGGCGACATGGATGACTATGGCTTTGATTTAAGCTCAAAAATAAAAGGCGAACAAATACCGGCTACCACTGTAAAACTGACCGGCCAGACCAACACCGAGCGTGCCCTGTTAACCGATGTTACCGCCCTCACCTTAGGTGGATTTGCAACAGGCAATGCAGCGGTATCGTGGACCAATGGCATCACTTGGGTCACCGAGATGATCGCCAAAGATATTAACCCCGGTATTAAATTTGACGGCGCTGATGGCAAACTTAACGCGCTAATTATTGCCAACGGTAGCGCACAAGACGGTAAATGGACACTGGACTTGGACAATGGCCACGTAGACGGTGAGCTTCGCGGTGTGCCGTTTATGCTTGATTCGACGTTACTGAAAAACGCAGACGATACATGGCAGCTTGATTCGTTGACCTTGGACAACGGTGACAACCGGATAGACGCCGCTGGCAGTTTATCGGACAAATGGAATCTGGACGCGAACATCAAACTGCCACAATTGCAGAATCTTCTGCCCGATTTAACCGGTGGATTTGATGGCCGTATTCAGCTGCGCGGAAAACTAAAAACCCCCGACCTTGTGGTGCGCGCCAGCTCAGACGGGCTAAAGTACAACGACATCGAAGTGGGTGGTTTATCGTTAAGTGCGGTCATTAAAGAAGCCGCCCTCAAACCCAGCACCCTGGCGCTTAATGTGCAAAAGGTACAAGCAGGCGTGCAAACGCTCAGCAATACCAAACTTAATCTTGACGGCTCACGTGCAGAACACAGCATTAACTTCTTCACCGATGGACCACAAAAAACCAGTATCGACCTCAGTGCGCAAGGTGGTTTGTCTGACACATTCGATTGGGCTGGCGTTCTTGATAACGTCAAGCTTGAAGTACCAGCGCACCGCATTGATCTAAAAGACAAAACCAACCTTGAATGGGACAACAATAAGAAAAAGTTCAGCGTTGATGCGCATTGCTGGGCTATTCAGGATTCCAATCTGTGTTTGAAGAATAAAGTGCTTGCGCAAGACACAGGCAAAGCACTGGTCACGCTGGACACGTATAAGCTTGAACAGCTCAACCCATTCTTACCTGCCGAATCCACACTATTGGGACAACTGGACGCCGATATCACCCTGGACTGGGGAGAAGATTTTGCCGGTGGCTATGCCGCAACCCTTAACGCAGGTGTGACCGATGGTGGCATCGTTGTAAAGGACACAACCGGTGCACCATTATCGTTTAAATACGACACACTAACATTAAAGACCAAAGCGGATGCCAAAGCCGTTGCATCCAACCTGACCATAGATTCACAAACCATGGGTCAAGCCGCGATCAACTTGTCGCTCGACCCGGCAAGCGAAAACAAGGACATCACCGGCGATGTGGATTTGTCCGGTTTCCAAATAGGTTTTTTAAAAGCCCTTTTGCCCAATTTTGACAAAATCGGTGGCACCGTCAGCGCCAAAGGTAATTTAAGTGGCCCGATCATCGACCCGTTGTTTAATGGTGCCATTGATCTTAAAGAGCTGGTCGTCGCATCTGAAGACTTACCGCTCACGATTGATGATGGCGGTATTACCGCGACCATTGCAGGTAAACGAGCGCAACTGTCTGGTTTACTTGAAACAGGAGAAGGCAGTGTTGAAATTGGCGGGACAGCCAATTGGTTGAACAACACCTGGCGCAGCGATATCAAAATTGATGCAAAAAAAATATCGATCGTGCAAGAGCCCCTCACCAGCTCTACGGTTAACACTAAATTAACCCTATCAGCCAGACCCGAAAAAATTCGTATACGCGGATCCATCGACATACCGTCTGCGCAAATCGACATCAAAGAAATACCACGCGGTGCAGCCACAGTATCGGAAGACGTTATCGTTATTGAAGATGCATTTGCTGCAACACAAAAAGAACGACAAAAAAGTGAATCTGCATTGGGCATTGATCTAAACGTTAACGTCTCTCTCGGCGACGACGTCAATCTCTCAGGCTATGGCCTTAATGCAGCCCTGACGGGTGCTATGTCTGTATCGCAAAAAAGCCCTAACCCCATTCAACTGGGTGGCGAGGTAACGATTGTTGAGGGTATATACAAGCAGTACGGGCAAGACCTTACCATTACTGATGGCCAAGTGTTGTTTGTAGGGCCTATCGATCAATCCACGCTTAAAATCGACGCTGTACGCACCATTACAACAGAAGACGAGGAACGTGTAGCCGGTCTGCGGATTAATGGTCAAATTGAAGACCCCGAAATTACCCTGTTCACCGAACCGGCTGATAAATCCCAGGAATCCATTCTGGCTTACATTGTTTTAGGCAGAGATATCGGTGGCGGTGCCGGCGGCTCAGAGGCCGACTTGCTTGCATCGGCGGCATTGGCGCTGACACTCAAAGGCGGCCGTGCCTACACTGATACCGTAGCCGAAAAACTGGGGGTTCAGGAAATCTCGCTGGACACACGCTCGCGCGGAGACAGTACTGAAGTCGTGGTCAGCAGCCGGGTTAATGATCGCCTGTTGCTACGCTATGGTCGCAGCGTATTCGATGAATCATACACGCTGTACCTGCGCTACGACCTAACCAAAAAACTGTATCTTGAAGCCGCGCAAGGCGCTGCTCGTGCCGTGGATATATTTTATTCCTTCTCATTTTAAGCTATCCCCGGTCGAGCAAACCGACTACCATAGCGCTAATGAATACTTCAAGACCGCCACACCTATACATCGATACCCCCGATGCACTGAGTGAACTGTGTGCAAAGCTTGCAAAAAAAACCTATATCGCCATCGATACCGAGTTTTTACGCGAACGCACCTACCGTCCACAACTGTGCCTGGTGCAGGTGAAGGTCGACGACATTCTTGCCTGCATTGACGCGCAAGCCATTAATGATTTATCGCCTTTGATGGATGTCTTGCTCAACCCCGGTATCACCAAAGTGCTGCACGCAGCCTCTCAGGATTTCGAAATTTTCTACATTCTGTCCAAAGGCAAAGTGCCCACGCCGCTATTCGATACCCAGCTGGCAGCACCCCTTCTGGGTTACAACGAACAAATTGGTTATGGCAACCTGGTTAAAGAGATGCTGGGTATAGAGCTCAGTAAAGCCCACACCAGGGCCGACTGGACACGTCGCCCGTTACCGGACAATCAGATAAACTACGCACTAGACGACGTCATTTACCTTGAGCAACTGTACAAGCAAATAAAAACAGAGCTTAGCGAACGCAATCGACTCGACTGGCTAGCACCCGAATTTGCCCAGTGGGAAGATCCACTGAAGTACGATCAACCGGCAAAGCAACGCTGGCTGAAGGTGCGCAACATTCAACGATACAAAGGCCCTGCCCTTGCCTGCATACAGGCCCTGACCGAATGGCGTGAAATAAAGGCACGCGAACTTAATCGCCCACGTAACTGGTTAATCAAAGACGATGTGCTTTGCAGCATCGCGCAAATGCAGCCCGATTCAATGGACGAGCTTAGCCATGTGCGAGGGCTGGATAAAAAATCACGCGACAAGTTTGGCGCCGACATTATCGACCTGGTAAATACCGCGCGCACCCAAACACCAGAACCCGCGCCACCTTTTGTAAAAAAGAAAAAGCTTAATCAAAGCAGCTTGGCCAAGATGGCCTTACTGAACGCCTGGGTACATCAACGGGCCGCCGAACTGGATATTAACCCCAGTATCCTGGCACCCCAAAAAACCCTTGAAAAGTGCGTGACCGGTGAATGCAAAGATGCCATAGCGGGTTGGCGTGAGCCGCTGCTGTTGGCCGATTTCTCTGCCATTCTCAGCGGAGAGAAAAACCTGCGCATCAACAATGACGCATTGCAACTCGACGACGTTTAAACGGTATTAAAGCCAACCTTAAGTGCGAAGCACAGCACGCTAAATTGACTGATTTAAATCTTCATGCTCATTACGGTTGCACTTCTTGTACAGGCATGTAAACCTTGCAACCTATAAAGCATAAACCAAGGCATCAACGCCCGACCATTTAACAACGTTAGGCACTCGGCAAGCTAAACACCGAAGGCAAGAATGAGGAAAGGCCGAAAAGGGCCACAAAGGCAAAAGACATGAGCAACAGCGCGACCGCAAGCAATTTGAACCGCCCCCTATCGAACACCAATATAGAATCCGAATCTACATTGATTTCTCCAGCGGAGCTCAAGAGCCGATATCCACGCTCAGAAACGGCGACTCAAACCATTGAAAACGGACGAGCTGAAGTTGAAGCCATACTCGATGGTACTGACTCACGCCTGTTAGTGGTAGCCGGACCCTGCTCGGTGCATGACACAGACAGCGCCAAGGAGTACGCACAGCGTCTGCTGGGCTTGCGCGAAAAAGTAGCCAAACACATTAATCTGGTGATGCGGGTGTACTTTGAAAAACCCCGAACCACCGTCGGCTGGAAAGGCTTGATAAACGATCCCCACTTAAACGACACCTTCGACATAGAAACCGGCTTAGGGATGGCCAGAGAACTGTTGGTATCACTGGCCGACATGGGTATGCCCACCGGCACTGAAGCACTGGATCCTATTAGCCCTCAATACCTGGCCGACCTATTCACCTGGTCGGCTATTGGTGCGCGCACAACCGAATCGCAAACACACCGAGAAATGTCCAGCGGCTTATCGACAGCGGTAGGCTTTAAAAACGGTACCGATGGTAATTTGGCTGTGGCAACCAACGCCATGAAATCGGCATCACAACCGCATCGCTTTCTTGGTATAGACAGCAAGGGTCAGGTGACCGTCCTTAAAACCCGTGGAAACCAATATGGCCATGTGATTTTGCGTGGCGGAAAAACACCAAACTTTGACGCGGCTAACGTGGCTTTAGCAGAACAGGCACTAGAAGACGCCGGTTTGCCAAAACGCATCATGATTGATTGCTCACACGCCAACGCACACAAAGATCACAACCGCCAGCCATCGGTTGCCCAAAACGTACTGGAGCAACTGTGCAATGGCAACAAATCCATTATTGGCCTGATGCTCGAATCCAACCTGGAAGCTGGCAATCAAAAACTGGGCGACCCTAAAGACTTGAAGCGCGGTGTCTCCATCACTGATGCCTGTATCGACTGGGCCACAACCGAAAGCTTACTCATGCAAATGCATGAGGCTTTGGATAC
>CALHOI010000103.1 GCA_938035525.1 uncultured Granulosicoccaceae bacterium | reverse complement strand
TAACTTTGCTTGACTTCCACATGAGTATACAGCCAATTACCCAACGAAATTAATGAACGGATTGAGTTTGGCCTACCAGTGGTCGAAACGACCTTACCATGCCAGAAGTTGAAAAAGAAATATCGACGAAGCTTAAGATATATACTCTCCAGCCCAATGTGACGGCATCTGCGTGGGCGATATAGCGTTGATGCATACCCTTAGAACAAAATATTATTTCATTTCATTTTTCGTTTAACGAATGCAGTGCATACCGGATTGACGAAAACATGGGATAGATTGACATGCGCACAGAGGCTCAACTCAACTCCAACAATTTAAAACATGAAAGACTAAAAAACAACGAACTAAAATACGACACGCTAAACCACGACGTTAACATCGAATTTGCCAAAAACAGCATTCAGCTGGCCATGGCTCAATCAAGCAGTGCCGTGGCCACGTGTAAATTCAATCCGGATTCGTGTGTGTTTTTGCATATTGTATTATCCGCTGTACCTGACATACCGGTGGTGTGGGTGATTATCGCGCCGGGCGCAATGTATTTGAGCGCTCATCGCCAAACCTGCTAAAGGCGCTGCCGTTACTTCACTGGACCCGTGAAGACATTAAGCACTACCGAGCCAAGCATCACCTACCGGAAGGGCCGGTGGTGATTGACCCAACAAAAATAAATGAACGGGTGGAGTGTGGCTTGCACGTGGTCAATCCATAGCTATTCCACAACTCACATGTTGCTAAAACTAACAGCTTAACGCATCACTCAAACGCTTGCAGATAGGGCTTGGCCCTTTTAAATGAAGGCGGAAATGAGTGATGAATAGAATAACACCGGCTCATTCCATCATAACGTTTTGTATTTGTGCAGAAGCGCTGGATCGATGTGACAATAATCGTCGGGACATCTTAGAAGCCGGTCTTGATGTTCTGAATCGCTGCACACAAAATTTGTCAAAGGGAGTACTTCAACAGCAACCTGCGAGCTATTGGGAAGCGTCTCAATAAAGCGCTTTGCCTCTTCAAGGTGAGCGCCGTGTTTGCTGTAAACGCCAGTGCGGTATTTCTCCCCTTTGTCTTCACCTTGTTGGTTAATGCTGTATGGGTCGATAACTTCGAAAAGCAGGGGTAACAATTCTTTTACGCTTTGATAATTTGGATTAAATTTTATACGTACGCACTCTGAGTATCCATCATACGGGCCTTTAGTGGAGTCAGTGTTGCCGTTGGCTCTACCAGCAGTTGTCTGTACTACACCAGGTAAGTATCTGCAATACTCTTGCACACCCCATACACAACCACCAGCAAAATATAGCTCTTCTTCGTTTCTCATGATTTATATAGACATTCCATTGTGTATTGCCTAAAAATATACATTGGGGCCAAAGTCTAGCTGTATTGCCGAAAGTCTTGCTGGTTATCTATTCTACCGCAATCTTGTTGAGACCTTCACCCCGCTTACGGCTAGTGATGGTGGTGGCGCTACACCTGGCCGACCACCGCGTGGTGGCGTGGAAGACCTTGCGTACACACAAGATAGCGCTGATGGTGGCTCAATGGATTACCAGTATAATGGCTGGGTGTTACCGTGAATTGTATCAATATCAACGGAGCTACTGTGCGAAAAACACGACGTCAAAGTTTGTCCATTTTAATATTGTGTGTTGGATTAAGTCCATTAAGTACCGCCTATAGCGCAGACAACACCCAACAACAAACCGCGAACGCCTGGTCCATGCTGAAGCAGGGCAAAGCAGTCGGTTTTATGCGCCATGCATTAGCCCCCGGCATGGGCGACCCGCAACATTTTGTGGTTGACGATTGCTCCACCCAACGAAAATTATCAGATGAAGGTCGAACTCAGGCCAAGGCCATAGGCGATGTGCTTCGCGACAATGGCATTGAAACCGCGACCATTCTCTCCAGCCAATGGTGTCGCTGTCTGGAAACTGCACGTCTGCTGGACTTCGGTGAGCCAATACCTGTTCCTATGATCAATTCTTTTTTCCAGGATAGAAGTACCGAGCCTGAACAAACACGCGCCCTCAAGCAATCACTTGTCCAATGGGTTGCAGAAGAGGACAGCCCAAGAATATTGGTGTCCCATCAAGTGAATATCTCAGCACTCACCGGCGAGTTTGCACAATCGGGCGATATGTTAATCGTGACCATTGACAATGAACAACCGGTGGTGTTGGCACGCGTAAGCACGCCAATCCCGTAACTGGAAATTTCATCGTTGTCGTGGCATTGTTTCTGGGGGAGAGGTCAGTCACTAAATCAGAGGTAATCAATACCATAACAAAATTGGATCGATCTCACACTATTAATGTATGTCTTCATACTTGGCAATAATAATTTTTTAAATATAGTTCGATGAGCAAGGCTTTGAAATTGACTCAGTATCAATTATAGAAGTGTTCTTATTGAAATTAGATCAGTATTTGTCCGATTAATCCGTGGGCAGAATAAAAATGGCTGCCTGTGATTTCTGCGCGAGGGTTTACTCGCGATTAAGTTGTTTCCTCTCAATAATTTGAGATTTCAGGCACGATACTCTACGCATGTAGACTGAACACGTGGAGGGTTGGTGATTTTTACTCAATAATTCGCCACTGCGGTTACAGCAATCTACACGTGGCGACTAAGAAGTGTCAGTCCTACTCTTTATATAATAAGGACATCACCCGAATCACAGAACATAGCAATATCAACTGTGCGCCCTGTTCCTTGACACAGGCATCTAACGCAACTGAAAACTAACCGGCACGGTTATCGTTTTGGCGCTTTGTGGGAAGCTGTCAGGAAAGGGTTCAAATCGCCCGACTCCGGCCACCGCAGAGATGGCGGCTTTGTCTAAAGCTTCAACGCCAGAACTATCCACCAAAGTCACGCTATTGATTTCGCCGTTTGGCTCAATCCGAAAAGACACTTTAACAGTGCCTTGTTTTTTCTTACGCCTTGCCTGCCTTGGGTACGCACGGTTTTCTAAAATTGCAGCACGCAGTCTGTCCATGTATTGCAATTCGGCTTGTTGTTGTTCGGCCGTAACCACGACGTCCGCCTCAACAGGGTCGGGCACGGTTGGTGTGCTGACCGGTTCGGGCTCAGGCTTCGGTTCTGGCTTCGGTTCTGGCTTCGGTTCTGGCTTCGGTTCTGGCTTCGGTTCTGGCTTCGGTTCTGGTTCTGGTTCTGGTTCTGGTTCTGGTTCTGGTTCTGGTTCTGGTTCTGGTTCTGG
>CALHOI010000102.1 GCA_938035525.1 uncultured Granulosicoccaceae bacterium | reverse complement strand
TTCACAAACGAGCTGTTAGCGCCATTCTCTAACAAACGACGCACAAGATAGGCCAGTAAATCTTTATGCACACCCACCGGTGCGTACACTCGCCGTCGGCGCTGGTCGTTGCTTTGCAGCACGTCATGTAGCGCCTCACCCATGCCATGCAAACGTTGGAACTCAAAACTGCTGGTGTCAGATCCCGCGAGGTAACGAATTGCCGTAACGGTATGTGCATTGTGTGTCGCGAATTGAGGATAAACGATTTCTCTATTATCCAAGAGCCTTTGCGCGCACACCAGGTAGCTTAAATCAGTGTGGGCTTTTCGGGTGTAGACAGGAAAGTTGGCCAAACCCAGCTCCTGGGCTTGTTTGATTTCTGCATCCCAGTAAGCGCCCTTGACCAAGCGCACCATGATGTGTCGATTGTGTTGTCGACATTGATCGAGCAGCCAATCGATTACCGGCAAAGCTCGCCGACTATAAGCTTGTACGACAACACCAAAACCCTGCCATGAAGGTACTGCGGTATGCACGAGCAACGATTCGATAATGTCCAGAGACAGGTCTAAACGATCAGCCTCTTCTGCATCTATGTTTAAGCCAATATTGGCCGTTGCTGCCATGTTGACCAGTGATTGGACGCGTGGCAGCAGTTCGTTCATGACGACTTCCCGCTGAGAGTACTCGTAGCGCGGATGCAACGCAGACAGCTTTATCGATATACCCGGTTTACTGGCTACATTGTCCCCGGGAACGGCAGCTATTTTTTCTATTGCATTTTTATAAGCTTCAAAGTAACGATCTGCATCATCATATGTTCTGGCTGCCTCGCCGAGCATGTCGTACGAGTAGGTATAACCGGCTGACTCTAAAGAACGTGCTTCGTCAATGGCCTCATCGATGCTTTGTCCAAGCACAAACTGCGTACCCAGTAGTTTCATCGCCTGGCTGACGGCAGTGCGAACAACAGGTTCACCAAGGCGCTTAATTAATTGGCGTAAAGCACCAACCGGATTGACGCTGTCGTTTTGTTCTATGGTGTCGTCGAGGATTCGCCCTGTTAACAACAGTGCCCATGTTGACGCGTTCACCAAACTGGAACTGGACTGCCCCAGATGTAAACCCCAGTTCGAGGGTTCTATTTTGTCGGCAATAAGTTCATCAATGGTTTGCGGGTCGGGTACACGCAACAGTGCTTCAGCAAGGCACATCAAACCGACACCCTCTTTTGTTGATAATCCGTACTCGTTAAGAAAGCTCTCCATAATGCTGGGGTTGTTTTCGGCGCGCAGTGCGCTGACGACCTCGGCAGCACGTTCGGTGAGCATGTGGCGCTCACGCTCAGACAGGGTCACCTCATTCAGCAGCTCATCAACGATGGCAGATTCAGTTTGTGTGTATCGCTGCCGAATTTTTTGTCTTAGAGGTGAGTTAGTTGTCATGTCAGGGCGTAAACTGTAGGCGCGGTAATTGGAGTGAGCATATGAGCAATGAAAAGCAGGCTAACACAGGTATCAGCCGTATCGTCAAAGCGGCGGGTTTTTCCCTGCAGGGCCTAAAGTCGGCCTTTCAAAATGAGGCCGCATTCCGCCAAGAGCTGATGCTTTGCCTGGTTGTTATTCCGTTGGCGTTTGTGGTGGGCGAGAGCGCTTTGGAGCGTATTGTGCTCATTGGCTTGAGCTTACTGATATTGGTTGTTGAGTTGCTCAACAGTGCAATTGAAGCCTTGGTAGACCGGGTAGGCACCGAACATCACGAACTCTCAGGTCGAGCCAAAGACATGGGTTCGGCGGCGGTATTGGTGAGTTTGGCGCTTTGGGCTTATGCCTGGATAGAACTTATAATCAATTAGCACTTTGCGCCTTTGCCGCGCTGGTGTAAATTAAGTCTAAACGATCAATAAAAGGGTACCTTTATGGCCGGCGAATTTGGCACGCAGTTCATGCCGCAAATGACCATCAGCGAATACGATGGAAAATGGAGTGACGTCAAAACGGTAGACAGTGACAAAATTTCGCTTCATCCTGGCGCCCATGTTTATCACTACGCCAGTACCTGTTTTGAAGGGCTTAAAGCGTTTAAACACAAAGATGGTTCTGTCAATGTGTTTCGCATGGACAAAAACATTGAGCGTTTTCGGCAAAGTAGCGAGCTGCTGTATTTACCACCGCTCGATCTGACAATCACAGAGCAAATGATCCGCAGTATTGTCAGTCAGTATCGAGACGATGTGCCCGAGCCCCCCGCATCAATGTATATCCGCCCAACGCACATTGGCACTGAAGCAGCCATTGGTAAAGCGGCTGACCCCAGCGATACTTCCTTACTTTATGTTTTGTTGTCACCGGTGGGTGACTACTTCTCTGGTGGTGAGGCGTCACTTCGAATACTACTCGACGATATCGGTGTACGTTGTGGCCCCGATCATGGCATGGTCAAGGGCGGTGGAAATTATGCCAGCGCGTTAAAGCATATTATGCGTGCCAAGCACGAGCACAATGCGCAACAAGTGTTGTTTTGTCCTAACGGTGATATTCAGGAAACCGGGGCTGCTAACTTTATTCTGGTAGACGGTGATACCGTGTTAACCAAAGCACTCGATGATTCTTTTCTGCATGGTGTTACACGCGAATCCATTTTGACCCTGGCAAGAGATCGAGGATTGAAAGTTGAGGAACGAGACATCGGTGTCGACGAGTTGCTTGAGCGGTGTGCAAAGCCTGGAACCGAAGCCGGGCTTAGTGGTACAGCCGCCGTGTTGGCCGCAGTGACCACCTTTATTTATAAAGGTAAGGAATATCAAGTCGGCAGCGGCGAGCCTGGTCCGCAAATTCGTAACATGCGCGCCGAACTGAACGCGATTCAATGGGGGGACGCAGAAGACGTGCACCATTGGCTGCAATCAATTTAACCCAGGCTGCGCGGCAAAAATCGCTATTGGTGCCTACTTTTGGCACCGGTAGCAAATCCCATCTGGCCAATATCACTCGTCTGGTCCGCATGTGAGCCTCGCCTGAGCCCGCGTGAGGGCTTGCGGCTGGTGTCGCTAAGGCGCACAAAGCGGTACAATGCGCGCCTGTTACCCCCTTACAACTGTGACCTTTGCTGTGACTACGAAAACACTGAATGCCGGAACTGCTCTGGTTCTATCTATTATTGCGATGACGATTGTTATCGTGACATCCAATATTCTGGTTCGCGTCCCCATTAATGATTGGTTAACTTGGGGGACGCTGACGTTTCCGTTTGCGTTTGTTATCACCGATTTAATGAATCGCTATTTCGGGGTTATTAAAGCGCGTCAACTTGTGTACATGGGTTTCGCTATTGGCATTGCTGCATCGCTGCTGATCGGCTTTTTTCTAGGCGAGCCCGCGGACATTCGCATTGCCCTGGCATCGGGAACAGCATTTTTGATTTCGCAGTTAATGGACGTGTCGGTATTCGACAAACTACGCTCGAAGCAATGGTGGGTTGCTCCATTTACATCGTCCGTTATCAGTACCGTGTTCGATACGTTTCTTTTTTATGCGCTGGCCTTTGTCGGTACGGGTCTGGTTTGGCAACAATGGGCCGTGGGCGATTTGGGTGTCAAATGGCTGGTTGCTCTGGTCGCATTGATTCCATACGGGTTGCTCACCAGTCGAATTCGCGCGGGTGACGCCATCTCATCCTAAGTCGGGGACTGCTTGGTTTGGGTTAAGCCTCGTCGAACGCTTCTAGCAATCCGCAGTTTTGCGCTTCGCGAACGCAGGACGTTCTGTTTTTAACCGCGAGCAGTTTGAACAGTTGCGAGGTATGGTATTTGACCGTGGCTTCAGAAATTCCAACGATTTGGGATATCTGTTTGTTTGAGTTGCCCTCGGCCATCAAATGCAATACCTGGAGCTGCTTTTCGCCCGGGCGCGGGACTTTGACGCCCTGGTTTCCACAGTCAATTTGATCAAGGTTGCTGTCTTGGCTTTGCTCCGTTTCGTTCAGATAGCGTTCGGGGAAAAACTGACCTCCAGATAGAACGTGTTTTAAACCTGCCATCATTTCTGCGCCTGGTAAGGTTTTCTGGATGAAACCCGAAGCGCCATTTCTCAGCGCTGAGCGGATGTATTTGTCTTCTGTAGCCCCGCTGACAATGACCACAGGGATGGTGATGTTGCGGTTGCGAAGACCGGATAGCAGGCCGAGGCCGTCAATACCCGGCATAAACAGATCGGTAAGCACCAAATCCAGCTCTTTGCCAGAATCGATGGTGGACAGAGCATGTTGCGTTGAATAACAGGCAGTGATATCCACACCTGGCTCAATTTCCTTGAGCATGATTTGCATTGCGTCGGCCACCAGCCGGTGGTCTTCAACTAGTAGAATATTCATACGCGCAGTATGGCCATTTGTTGGCTCAGACTCTAGCGATCAGTGCAAAAATTAGCCTAAAGAATAGGCTCGTATTCAAATTTCACTCGACCATGACCGATTTATGGCTATTTGCTGGCCAATTACTGGCAAAATAGTGGGTTCAAGAGCGCAAGAAAACCAAACCTATGCAAGCGGCCCTGGACGCACTAAACACCCTCAAAGAAGGAAATGCTCGATTCGTTGCTCAAGCCCAAGAGCTAGGCGCCGGCGACAGTGGTGCTGGCAAGCCTGAATCCGGCACTCAATTATCCGTGGCCCTGCAAGCCGATCGTGTCAATCAAGCTGGTCCGCAAAATCCAATCGCCATTATTTTGGGCTGCGCCGATTCTCGCGTACCGGCGGAGCTGGTGTTTGACCAGGGATTTGGAAAACTGTTTGTTATTCGCGTTGCCGGCAATGTGGTTGCCCCGTCTCAGTTGGGTAGTATTGAATTCGCCGTGCACAGCTTTCAAACACCATTAATTGTGGTGTTGGGGCATTCCAATTGTGGTGCGGTGGCGGCTACCATCAACGAGCTGTCAAATCCTCAAGGTATGCCAACACCTAATTTATGGTCGATTGCAGATCGCATCAGTCCTGCCGTTGCAACCTTGCTTGAAACACCACTTAAAGATGACAAAGAGGCGCTTATTGCTCACGGAATAAGGGCGAATGTCCGTCTTGCAGCAGATCACCTGCGTCATGGTTCGCACACGCTCGAAGAGCAACTCAGCAGTAATAAGCTTCTAGTGGTGGGTGCTGAGTATTCGCTGGAAACGGGTGTGGTGGATTTTTTTGATGGTGTGCCAGAATCAAGCTAGACGCTAGTTTGGGTCGACAGTTTGCCAGCGTGGGCCCAAGTGCAGGAAGGGCGTATGTTAGGGTCGCCACGTGAGTCCGTCCAGTGAGCGAAGAGCAACACTAAGGCTCGTGAATACCACAAATTTTTGACATTTCCACCAGCTCTGCCAGTGAGCGCGCTTCCATTTTAGACATAATGCGGGCACGGTGATCGTCCACAGTGCGGTGGCTGATATCCAACTCTCTGGCGATTTCCTTATTGGAGTTGTTGGCAATACCGGCAACCAACAAACGCATTACGTCTAATTCTCTGGCAGTCAATTTGGCAAACCGTAGGTTTATTTCGCGTGCGTGGGTTTCTTGTTCTAACAAGACACGGCTTTTGGCGATGGCTTGCTCAATGTGTTGCTGAAGTGAGTCAACCGAGTACGGTTTTTCCAGAAATTCGAATGCACCGTTTTTGATAGCGCGAACCGACATCGGAATATCGCCGTGACCGGTCATGAATATGATCGGCAGTGAAGGGTGCTGATTAACGAGCTGCTCTTGAAGATCGAGCCCACTCATGCCAGGCATTCTGACATCCAGAACCAAACAGGCTGCTTGTCCGGACGCATAGTTTTTTAAAAAAGCATCACCACTGTCATAACAATACACGCTGTATCCGCGTTTCTCCAGTGAGCGAGTTAATGCCGTTCTGACTGATTCGTCATCGTCAACGACATACACTGTTTTTTCAGTAGGCTGGCTTTGTGGATGCGCGTCCATTTACGTTATCTACCTCGGTTGAAATGGGATCGTGAACCGGAACATCGTAACATTCTCAGCGTCAGGGTCAATCCACAAGCGCCCACCGTGCTCTTCGACAATGGAGCGACTGATTGAAAGTCCCAGCCCCATACCGGCTTTTTTAGTGGTTTGGAACGCAGAAAACAAGTGTTTGGAGAATTCTGGCGCAACGCCTGGCCCTGTGTCACTGATACAGACTTCGATGCTGGAATTGGCAGCCAGCGCGGTCTGAATTGTCAGCTCCTTTACAGTACTGTCGTGCTGCCACATGGCTTCTACCCCGTTGCGTTCCAGGTTCACCAGTACTTGCTGAATTTGGACGCGATCAACGATGGGTTCGGGCAGATTGTCTGCCAGGTTCAGTATGACGATGACGCCTTTTTCACGTGCTTCCGGCCCGGTCAGTCGAACGGTTTCTTTGACCAGTTCGTTGATGTTGGTCGGGGCTTTATCAGAAGTGTCTTTCCTGACCAAATGGCGCATGCTGCGAATGATGCTGCCTGCGTGCTGCGCCTGTTCGGAAATATCATTAACCGTGTCGATTAATTCGGGGTCATGAACCTGATTGCGAACGCTTGACATCACTGCATCGCAATTGTGCGTGATCGCGGTTAACGGTTGATTGAGCTCGTGCGCCAAACCGGTTGCCAGTTCTCCTGCGGTGGTTAAGCGGGACACATGTGCCAGTTCGGCACGCAATCGTAAATCTCGCTCTTCAAGGCGTTTGCGTTGAGAAACATCTTCATGCACCAGCACAGCGTGCCGACCTTCGTCGGTGTTGAACGTGGACATGGAAACGCGACTCCACAATCTTTTTTCATCTCGGTGACAGGGATACTCATAAAACATGTCGTCACTGGTCTCGCTTAGCACTTGGTCTACACGTTCGGAGGCCATATTGATACCCCTTTTTTCCATATTGGTCATCGCAGTCGATTTGAAAACCGATTCGTAGTGATGGCCAATACCACCATCTGCATATTCTGGTTTGTTTGCAGAGACAAGCGTTTTCCAAGGCGTGTTTACGGCGGTAATAACGCCGTGTTGATCCAAAATCGCAATATCAGAGGGCAGCGAATCCAGCGTTGCACGAAGAAACTGCTCTGAGCCCTGCAGGGCCTCTTCTGCAGTATGACGACCACGTGTTTCAGCATCGATGATTTTCTGCGCGTTTATTTCCTGATCGATTGCCAATTGAGCCTGCAAATTTCGTTGTCTTATTAATAGTGCTGCGATTGCGACTGACAACGCTGCAAACCCTGCAAGCAACAAAAACATGGAGTCACGGAATTTTTCCAGGAAGCTGGTTTGCTCTGTAATAAGCTTATTTGCAACGATATCTGTTTCCAGCGAGATATTCTGAATGGCATCGAATCGCTCGGATAAACGTTGCGCGGCAAGGTCCAGCACGAATGGGTCATCCGCAGAGTACTCATGGATGCCTTGCGTCGTCCACTGACTAACATCCTCCAAAACAGGTTTTACATACGTGTTGGCTTGAGACGCACCTTCGAGTTGCTCGAAACTGTAGTTTGATCGCATTTTTTCGAGTTTGCTCAGCGCTGAGCTAATAACGGATTCCAACTCTGATCTGCTTGATGCGTTTTTGCTATTACGCTGTCTTTCCACGGCGAGCATAACGTTGCCATAGTCTTGAGTAAGCAGCGCGATGTCATGCTGTTGTTCAAGAATTTCAGCGGCCAGTGCTTCGCTTACCTGAGTTGTTGATCTGTAGACGAAGGCGGCGATGCCGGTACTGATCGACAACAGTAAAATGATGATGCCAATCATCCATGATCTGGTTTGAGGTTCAGATGTACTCATTGATTGGTGCGTATTGCCGAGTCGTGGTACAGCCTAGTCTTCATTGTTCAGCATACCTTGTTCTGCATAGAATTTTTTAGCACCCGGGTGCAAAGGAATTTGCATACCAGCCAGCGCAGTGCGCAGTTGTACATCGGCACCTTTAGGGTGTCCTTGTTTTAACAAGTCCAGCGTGGCCTGGCTCCACAATAGGTTAGTGATTTTGTTAACCAATTGTTCGTTCATAGACTCGTCGATCAACAACTGCGCCGGTACTCCCAGCGTCGTAATTGCTGCATTATTTTGATAGGTGCCAGCCGGTATATTATCGATCGAAAAATACGGGATTTGCTCGATGATATCGCCGATGTGCTCCCCGGTAATTGGCACCACAGTGACTTTGCCCTCATCCACAAGCTGTGAAACAGCAGCAACCGGATACCCTGCAACAATAAAAAACGCGTCCAGTTGATTTTGTTTCAAGCGATCAATAGCATCTTGTGGTTTTAAATACACGGCTTTAATAGAATCGAGCGTTACATCATGTGCTTGCAGAATTGGTTGTATATCGAGGCGCGTGCCGGAGCCAAGCTCATCAAGAGACACTCGCTGACCGATAAGGTCTTTTATGCTGCTGATATTGGCGTCGGTGCGAGCAATCAAGTGCACACTTTCTAGATACAAAGTTGCTAGCCCGCGCAAATTCTGACGGGCTGGTTGGTGTTCAAAGGGGCCACTGGCGTTGTACGCCCAGTGTGCAACATCGGCTTGCGCCAAACCAGCTTCAAGCAGGCCATCGCTGATATCAGCGACATTGCTTGCCGACCCGGCTGAACGCTGAGAGATAACCAGTAAGTTAGGATCATAATGCGGCGAGTTTCGGTTGACTTCAGTGCTGCCCGACAGCGCTTGCGAAATGAGTGTGCCAATGGGCAAATAAGTACCCCCAGAGCCTCCGGTGCCCAAGCGCAGTATGGTTTGATTAGCGCTACTGTGTTCGCTGGCGCTAGAAAGTTCGCTGGCGCTAGAAAATTCGCTGGCGCTTGTAAGTTCGCTGGTGCTAGAAAATTCGCTGGCGCTTGTAAGTTCGCTGGCGCTCAGGGGGGGAGGATGGGCTGACAATAAGGCCAGGCAAGCAAGCAGCAGAATAAGCGCGCGCTGTGGCACACCTGGGAATTTGTTTGTAAGCGGTCTTTGAAACACAGCCTGCCTTGTCGTCAATGTATCGCTGTATAGTATCCTGCGATAGCGCGTCTTAGCCAATTTTAATGTGATTTTAGTCCGTGTGGGCTGGAAATAGTGTCAGTGGTGCTTAGCCGCATTGGTCACGGGTTTAGTCAGCTTACCTGTGTCGAGCTTATCCATCCTGTTAATGTTTTATGTGTTTCTGGTGCACAATCATTGGCTGGTTCAACTGTGACTAAAAACCACAACCCGCCGTGAGTGTCCGTGCTTGCATCCGAAACCATCACCGTGCAAGGGCGATCTGTACCATCGTCAGTGCGCGCGTTGTTGTGCGTCCGGTCGGCTGGATTTTTCTTTTTCTGGACTTTTTTATACTGGGTTTGCTTGTGTGGTGCTTTTCTGTTTGGAGCCTTGTGCAGTTGACCGTTCCAGTTTGGCACCAGTGAAACCAAGGCATCCATAGCCACAATCGCGTAAGGCTGATAAGTCATATCGCCGTGATGACAAACCCAGCAGGAACGTTGTGTTTGTCTGTTCCAAACATGGTACCAACTGCGTGTGCCGTCGAATTCATAACCAAATACCGCCACAAAGACCTGGTCAGTGCCGTTGTTAATCCGTAAAAAGTGATCCCAATGCGCCGTTTGTAAATACGGCTGATGTTGGTGTGGACGATGATATTGCACCACGCGGTGCCCGCTATTTATTCCAGGCTGGCTCTCGTTTTGGCGTTCCAACAAACCCAGAATGCGCATCGGTGGGGATGTCATGTGGTTTGCATCATTGCATTGCAAAAGTGGTTTCATCATTGCGGTGCTGGATACGGTCAGTCTCATTTCTTTATCCCGTTGGTGGCCTGGTCTGGACTTGTTAGCTTGGGTCACAGTGGAACAAATCTGCTGCTGTGTTTTGTCGTTGTGAACTGATGAATTCTGATGAATTGCGTTTTGCCCACCACGAGCGGGGCTAACCGACTACCAACGCTGTCAGCCGCATTTCAGTGCGCCAACATCCTAGAAAGTATAAACAAACAGTGCTTTTGATTGAGAAATATCGTACATATACGATATTGGTAGATCTATGTAGTTCGTGTGTCGATACTGCTGGCAAGTCAAAACGGATTCGGCACACATGCACATGAAAGATACGCCCTACGAGTATTCGGGCAACGACGGCGCTATGCGTCGTTCACAGGGTCGGTATTTGATGCCTGAAGCAGTATTTGCGGCAACCTTGTTCGCCATCGCTGCCTACATAGGCATCAGCAGCTTGTATCTGGGCAACCCCTTACAAGCGTTTTATCAGCAGGCACTGGTGTTGGTCCTGTTTTCGATGACGGCGTTTTTTAGCCGCGCTTTGCGTCATCACAGCTGGATAAAAACCGCGCGTTGCATGCTGATGTTGGGATTAATCTCGTTTATGTATTCAGCTCTGGCTACTCTGGCGTTTGACTACGTACCGTGGCGCTCTGATGCAAGCTTGCTGGCAATTGATACGGCGTTAGGCTTTGGTGAACTGCATACCGTTCTAGCGCCAACGCTAACGCAGTCCGTTTGGGTGACAGAATTACTTTCGTTAAGTTACGCCGCTTTTATTCCTTATTTTTTGATCAGTTTTTATATTCACACGATCACTGCAAAGGCCAACACAACGCAGCTGTTTTTAAATAGCGTGGCCATTATGTATGCATTTGGGTTTCTGGGTTATTTGTTTGTGCCTGCCTATGGCCCGGTTGTTCATCTGGCAGATCAGGTTAATTTGCCGATCATCGGTGGTTATTTTCACGATGTGGTTACGCAGTCAATCGATCGTGCAGGTGGTCCACACGGTGCGTTCCCCAGTATTCACATGGCCGGTGCCTTGTTGTTTTGTCTGTTTGATTTCAGACACGGTGATCGCTCCCGTGCATGGGTCTACATGCCGTTGGTCGTGCTCATTGCGTTAGCAACCGTTGTACTGCGTTATCACTATGTCGTGGACTTAATGGCCGGCGCAATGATTGCCACAGCCGCAATATTCATTGCAGAAAGATGGAATAAAAAAGGAGCAGCAGCATGAAATACATCATCGCAAAAAAACTGTTTTCAACCGCCTTGAATTGTTTTTACTCAAAAGTCAGTGTGCATGGTGATTGGGATATTCCCGATAACCAGCCTGTGCTGTTCATTGCCAATCACAACAACGCATTCATTGACCCTTTGCTATTGACAGCGCGGCTGAATAGACAGGTTACTTTTACTGCCAAGCATACATTGGCAAAAAACCCGTTGCTCAATGTGATTTTAAAATCGTTTTCAGTGGAGCTGCTGTCCAGACAAATTGATCGTCGTGCCGGTGATAACGCTACAGCAAATAATGCAGCTGTGTTGACGCGTTTGCAAAATCGACTTAAAGCAGGCGGTGCTGTATTTATTTTTCCGGAAGGGCGCAGTCATTGTGATACCCAAATGCATGAATTTAAAACCGGTGCAGCTCGTCTGGCACTTGACTACTCCAGGTTGGCGCAAAACGATGAAACATGCAAAGACCTGTTAGTCGTGCCGCTTGGCTTGCACTACAGCGATAAATCGGTGTTTCGCTCTGATGCCAGCATAGAAATTGGAGAACCTATATCGGTAAAAGCCTGGCTGCTGGAAAATCCGGATGCCAATCCGCGTAAATTAACCACTCATTTTAAACAAGCGGTCCAGAAATCACTCGATAGAATTTCTCGTAGAGTGCGACGGTCTAGGTTGGAACCACACGCGCCCGTGTCTGGCGTTCATGCTCGTCACGCGTTGCCTTTAATTGAAAAACGTTTTGTCGGCGCGCCGTTTGCGGCACTCGGAGGGGTTTTGAACGCAGTGCCATTCGTGCTGACTCGGCTGCTCGTTAAAAAGCTATCAACAGATCACGATCACCCTGCATCTGCGGCAATTGTTGTTGGGCCGCCTCTTTTCGCTATAGCGCATGCAGTGCAATTGACTGGGTTAGCGGCCTTGGGGTCAATTGGACTTGCACTGCTTTATGTGCTGTTGCTGCTACCGGCATCCGTTCTGGCACTTAAGGCGGTTGATCGCATTTTTAACGTTAAACAGCGTTATCCGGCCATCCAATCATAACCAACATATTTGATTCATCTGGAGGACATCATGATAAGCACCACTACATTAAAAACACACTCGCTTTTGGACCAGTCAGCAACTGACGTTGGGCTTGCCGGTGGCAAAGGTGCTAACTTGGCCAAGCTGGCGCAAGCCGGATTCCAGGTACCAGAAGCCAGGATAATAGGGGTGGATATTTATCAGCAATGGCTGGCACAGCTGAGTGGGTTCCTGGGTCAATCGCTGTCCATACATGATGCGGTGCGGCTTGAGAGAGAGTGCAGAGAATTGCGAGAACAACTGGCCAAGCTTGCTATGCCTGCCAGTACTGAATGTATGCTTCGCCAGGATTTGGCGCAACTGTGCAACAAAGGCCCGGTCAGTGTTCGTTCTTCTGCAACACTTGAGGATATGCACGGTGCATCGTTTGCTGGTCAGCACGATACCTTTCTGGGTGTACAAGGTATTGACAGCGTTATTGCCCGCATTGTTGATTGCTATGTGTCTGTTTGGGAAGATCGCGCCGTTAAATATCGTGCCGAGCAAGGATTTAATCCTGACGCAATCAGCATGGCTGTGGTGGTCCAGCAAATGGTTGACGCCGATGTTGCTGGTGTGGCCTTTAGCGCGCATCCTTTAACTGGGCAAATCGAGCATGTGTTGGTTAACAGTGCCTACGGCCTGGGAGAAACGGTTGTCAGTGGGCAGGGTGAAGTTGATCAGTTTACGATTGATGGCTGCAATAAAATTATTAGTCAGCACATTGGTCAAAAACAAGAGGCTTTGGTGTTGCAAAAGAGTGGTGCTCATGCTTGCTCGGTCGATATTCATAAGCAAGACAGCTCGTCTTTGTCTCGTGAGCAAGTCGTGCAAGTGGCTACGCTGGCACGCAAGGCGCAACAGCATTTTGGGTTTCCACAAGATATTGAATGGGCTTTTGATATAACCGGGTTGCACTTGCTGCAATCGCGCCCAATCAGCGAGTTACCAGCACGATGGACTCGCCAGGAATCGGCTGAACGTTTTCCCAGTCCGGTTACGCCGTTAACTTGGGACTTCACCACCGGTGGATTTCATGAGTCGCTTGCGTACTCGCTAAACCTGATGGGCTTGCCCGCGTTTAATGGGCGTTGGTTTGAACGATTTGATGGTTATATCTATGGTAATCAAACTGCTGTGGAGCTTTATACCGCTGGGCAGCAAATAGAATTTGAGTCGCTGTCACAACTAGAGGCACGCCTGCCGCATTTTCGACAAAGTTACACCTGGGTGCAGGAGTTGCCGGCACTGTGGGCCTGTAATCTGGATCGTTTTTTACTGCGGCTTGGGGCGTTGTCAGCGACTGATTTAACTACGCTGACTAATCAAGCGCTATGGCGCCACATTAACAAGCTGGAACAAACTGGCAACGCCTATTTTTTGCCCAACATTGCCATATCGATTACCCAAGGTTTGTTGCATCGCACTTTATACAAGCTGGTGGCCATGGTGAGTGGTGAACATGCGCCTATTGTTTATGATGACTTGACTTGCTATTGCGACACTAAAACGGCACGAGTGAACCGAGATTTGTATGCGCTTTATAAGCTCATGGTGCAACAACCTGAGCTCGTTGAGTTGATTCAGCAGGCGAACCGAAAAAGCGTATATTTGTCTGGCGCTCTGGATGCGTACCCAACATTTGAGGAAGGTTTTTCTGAATTTATCCATAATCACGGACATCGGGAGGTAGACTTTGACGCTTACCACGCCACGTGGAACAGAGCGCCATGGGTGGTACTCGAAAACTTGCGACTGATGTCGATGCAACCCAAGATACCCGATCCATGCTTGCGAGATGCGCAATTGCGTTCACGCCAGCATCGTGCTGAAATCGAATTTCTTGGGCTGCTACCCACCTCTTTAACCGGATTTGCAAAAGAACTTATTCATCTGAGTAGAACATACACAGCACTTGATGATTTAGAGCACTATCACACCACGCGTTTATCCGTCCCGTTCAGAGATGCTTTATTGGAATTGGGGCGTCGGCAAACTCATGCCGATGTCATTGAACGAGACGACGATCTGTTTTTTTTGACCCAAAGTCAATTGGAAGATTTCATTGAAGGGCGCTTAGCAGCGAGTAAGTTAAAAGCACTTATTGCAGACGCCAAGTTGGCTTACCGAGCGCAGCAAAGCACTGAGCCACTTTATGAGTATGGCAACAGTGCGGTCAGTGCATCAACTGACAACGGGTCATTCTTGTGTGGTTTACCCGGGTCGCCTGGGATGGCGATAGGCAAAACCTGCGTTATCAGAGGCGTTGAGGATTTCGCATCGTTTGAGCCGGGTTCGGTGCTGGTTGCTCGTACCACGAACCCGGCATGGACACCGTTGTTTTATGCTGCCAGTGCAGTCGTCACTGAAAGTGGCGGGCCATTAAGTCATGGGGCTGTCACGGCGCGTGAAATTGGCATACCGGCCGTGGTTGCGGCTAGAGGTGCAATGCAGACCCTGGGTGATGGCGCTCAGGTGAACGTAGACGGAGCCAGGGGAACCGTGGAGCTGGTCGGTTAGTGCGCAGGCTGTTAGAGTGCGGTGTCGTTTGGTTGTTGGGTAAACTGGATAATGAGTGATCGCGTTAAAGTCAGTATAAAAAATCACATCGCCGAAGTAGTTTTAGATCGTGCAGATAAAATGAACGCGCTTGATCAAGCTGGCTTTGATCAGCTCAGTGCGGCTGCTGATGAAATCAATCAGGCAACCGATGTGCGCGTGGTGATACTACGCGCCGAAGGCGAGCATTTTTGTGCCGGTGCTGATAAATCCTTTCTGCAGGGTGCTGTGTCCGATAAAGCCGAGTTTGCAAAGCGTGCCAAAGCGCTGGTCGCTAATGAGATGAGCAACGAGTTTCAAAAACCGGCTCTCGCGTGGCATTGCATGGACATACCGGTTATCGCCTGCGTGCAGGGGGTAACCTATGGTGCGGGCTTGCAAGTGGCCTTGGCTGCCGATGTGCGCATTGCGTCAAAAACCGCCCGCCTGTCATTGTTTGAAATCCATTGGGGGCTCATTCCTGATATGGGCATAACGCAAACTCTACCCAGGTTGGTTCGGGCTGACATAGCCACCGAGCTTGTATTAACGGGCCGAGTTGTTGAAGCCTCAGAAGCTGAAAATATCGGTTTAGTCACCCGAGTGGTTGATAACCCGCTAGAAGCTGCCAGCCAAATGGCAACACTGATTGCATCTAAATCTCCAGACGCCATTCGCCTCGGCAAGCAATTAATGAGACAAAGCGCGCATCTGAATGCCGCTGACGCCTTAGCGCTGGAAGCACAATTACAAACCGAGCTTGTTGGTAGTCCTAATCAAATTGAAGCGGCGACCGCCAATCTGCAAAAACGCGCTGCTGTCTTCGAATAGCCCGTCGTATACAGCCAATCCAGTTCAGTCAGTATGAATTGTCTTTAAGCGACACCCGAAAGGCATTCCTGAACAGCAAGGTAGTGCATGCGGCCTTTATACTCAGCCTGTTGCAACAATCCGATGGCACTTATGCCCGACCAGCCCAGAAAACGTTCCAGACGAAAGAAGCGTTCGCGTACTGCCGTTAAAGGCTCGCCGCCGTCTCCTCATATAAAACGGCAGCTGGCTTTTTATGATCCGTTCGACGAAGCAGCGCTGGTATTACTTGAAGCGCAAATAGATTGGATAATTGAGGATGTTGGAATCGCGTTTCGTGATGACCCAATAGCACTGAATATCTGGCGTGATGCTGGAGTGAAAATTGAGGGTGATATTGTTCGTGCGCCAGCTGATCTGATTCGCAATCTGTGTGCGAAAGCTCCGGCCACATTTACCCAAGTTGCGCGCGATCCAAATCGCTCAGTGACGATTGGTGGTCAACATCAGGTATTTGCACCTATCTATGGTGCACCTTTTGTTCGGGATATGGATGCAGGGCGGCGTTATGGTGATATGGACAGCTTTAAAAAGCTGGTTAAGCTGACCTATCAGCATCCAAATTTACATCATGGTGGTTTCGTGACCTGCGAGCCATGTGATGTTGCAGTCAGTCATCGGCATCTGGACATGTTATTTGCCCATATGACCTTAAGCAACAAACCTCATCTGGGGGCGATTACTGAAATGTCCCGCGCGATAGACAGTCTGGATATGGCCCAAATTGTTTTTGGCAAAGACGTCATGGATAAGCACTGCGTGATTATGGGCAACGTCAACACCAATTCGCCTTTATTGGTGGACAAAGTAGTCACCGAGGCCGTCCGGGCTTATTGTGGTCGAGGACAGGGCATTGTCGTTGTACCCTTTATTCTCTCGGGCGCTATGGGGCCAGTCAGTACCACTGCATCGGTAACGCAGGCGATGGCCGAAGCGTTAATGGTGGGTGCTTTTACACAGTTAGTGAAGCCCGGAGCGCCTTTTGTGCTGGGTAATTTCTTGTCGTCTATGTCGTTAAAGTCAGGCGCGCCCACGTTTGGGATGCCAGAGCCTGTGTTGTCCAACTACGTTATTGGGCAACTGGCCAGGCGTGCAGGCTTACCATTGCGGTGTGGAGGATCACTAACAGCATCAAAAATTGAAGATGCTCAAGCCGCCTATGAAAGTGCGGACAGCATGCACTCCACAATGCTGGCCGGAGCAAACTATGTGTTGCACGCCGCGGGTTGGCTGGAGGGTGGGCTTTGCACAGGCTTTGAAAAGTTGGTTATGGATGCTGACCGGCTTGGTGGGTATCAGAAAGTGCTGGTGCAATCGTTGGACTTGCAGGACGATGCTTTTGCGCGTGACGCGTATCGAGAGGTTGCGCCGGGCGGCCACTTTTTGGGTTCTGCACATACCATGGCCAATTACACCGACGCGTTTTACGAGCCTGCACTGTCGGACAGCGAGAATGTTGAAAGCTGGGAGGAACAGGGCTCACAGGACATGCGTGTTCGTGCCAATAAGCGTTGGAAGCAATTGCTGGAGGACTACGAATCGCCGGCAATAGATGAAAGTCTGGTGGATGAGCTAAGCGATTTTGTCGCTAAACGAAAATCGGAAATTCCGGAAAGCTGGTATTGATTATTAGGTAGAAAAGCAAAAGCTGCAAAGGTGCGCAAGCGATTTCGTGATCACTTGCGCACCCGGTGTTGATTTGACTTGATGTGTAGGTTTTACCTACAAGGTCAGGCTACAATCAAGCTGCTTTTTTTGCCAGAACCTTTGCCTGGCTTACCCATTCGTCGCGAGTAATACGATCGCCAAATCCTGAGTTGGATTCGGATAAGCGTTCTGAGACCATGTCAACATCACTTTTAGTAAAGCCTGCCAGCTGTGCAAAAGTGGTGATGCCCAGGTCGTTCAATGTTTTTTCCATAACGACCCCAATGCCTTTGATGATTTTCAAGTCATCTTTTTCTTTTGGGGCTTTGAACAAAGGTGTAACAGATGACTTGTTGCCAGTGTTGGTCGGTGCCGCACCGACCTCTGGGCTTTTAGCCGCGTTTGGCTTGCTGGCTGGAGCGCTGGCTGTTGCTTTGGTACTTGCCTTGGCCTTGTCAGCGTTACTGACCCTTGCGGTTACCGCAGAGTTGCTTTTGGTTACGCCGCCGTTAGCAGCAGCGCAAGTGGCGCATAACACTTTTGAGTTTGTGAATGGGGTGCGATCGCCCCAATCGAGCATTAGCATAACAAACCAGAACAGGGTCCATATTGCAAATAGGGCGAAAAGAAAAGTTAGCATTTGGTTCTCCAAGTACAGTTTCTACGAGCTGTTTAATTGCCATTTGTTAAATGGTCTACTTGAAGCGGTTGAGCGACCTTCGATGCCCCAGCTTGATGGAACAGTTCACGTTTCCATTAATGAAGCGATTTCAACGATTTCAAGTTATCGGGCATTACACTAAAAAATTGAAATGTGCGACTTGGTCGAGCGCTACTTGTGCTGGGCTTAGTTAACGCTTTGATCTTCCAAAATGCCAGCGTTCTCGTCGAGTTTCCTGCAAAGCACTTGTAGCGCATCGGCAGAAAGCTCTTTGCCAGCATCAAGGTAACCGTCAACCCGGTCCTTGTTTGCGGTTGCAAATTGTATTGGATTTTGATCAAGCGCAACCGCAATACTACTGAGCCCGAGTCCAGATAAAGCCACCCAAAACAGCATCACCAGGCTGCTTTTAACAATTTTAAGGACGCCGAATATCAACATAATGCCGCCAACACCAATGAGCACGGCATCCGACTGCGGGTAGTCTCGAAATTGTTGCCAGTAGTCCAGGATTTCCATGCGCTTTACTCGTGTTGGGCGAAGGTGAGCATTTTCTCATTTATTGATTACTAAACACAAAATTAATAACAATATTTAATGGGCTTGCGTGATATAAGCATAATGTCCAATCACACAACGGCAGTCATTTTCCATGAGTCATGTTTTTCCGCGCCACACCAGTTACGAGTTGCCTGTAATTGCCTCGGGTGACGGAGTTTATTTGACCGATACTCAAGGGCGGCAGTATCTTGATGCGTGTGGTGGCGCAGCCGTTTCTTGTTTGGGGCACAGCAATGCACGTGTTAAAGCCGCCATAGCCGAACAAAGTCAAAATATTGCCTATGCCCACACCAGCTTTTTTACATCCAATGCGGCTGAATCTTTGGCGCAAAAGCTCATTTCTATAGCGCCTGAGGGCATCAAACACGTCTACCTTGTTTCAGGTGGGTCTGAGGCCGTTGAAGCTGGAATTAAGCTGGCTCGACAATATTTTTTGGAAACCGGGCAACCACAAAGAAAACACATTATTTCCAGAAAGCAAAGCTATCACGGCAACACCTTGGGCGCTTTGGCGGCCGGTGGTAATCAATGGCGCAGGAGCCAGTTTCAACCGTTGTTGGCCGATGCCATGCATCATATCGATGCCTGTCACTATTGGCGTTTTGGCCGCGATGGCGAATCGGCATATGAGTACGGTCAGCGTATGGCCAACCAGCTTGAAGAAAAAATCATCGAGCTCGGAGAGTCCAGCGTATGTGCCTTTTTAGCAGAGCCTGTAGTCGGTGCAACGCTGGGCGCCGTGCCTGCAGTGGAGGGTTATTTCAAGCGGATTCGGCAAATCTGTGACAAATATGGTGTGTTATTGCTGCTTGATGAAGTCATGTGTGGCATGGGCCGAACGGGTAGCTGGTTTGCCAGTGAGCAAGAGGCGATCGTGCCAGATATTGTTTGCATTGCAAAAGGTCTGGGTGCTGGGTATCAACCCATAGGCGCTATGCTGTGTAGCGGTGAAATCTATACCGCCATTGCAACGGGTACAGGTTTTTTCCAGCACGGTCATACTTATCTGGGGCACCCGATTGCCTGCGCAACAGCGCTTGCTGTGCTTGAAGAAATACAAACCAATAACCTGGTTGATCGTGTTGCCAGCAAAAGCTCAGTGCTCATGTCTTTGTTGAACGAACATCTGGCACCGCATGCCAATGTGGGCAATATACGCGGTCGCGGTTTTTTTGCAGGTGTGGAGCTGGTTGCTAACAAGCAGACAAAAGAGCCGTTGAGCGCTGACTTAAAAACGCATGCAAGATTGAAAAAACAGGCGTTTGCTAACGGCCTGATGATCTATCCCATGGGCGGGACCATTGATGGTAAGCGAGGCGATCATGTGCTGCTGGCACCGCCTTTTATTAGCAGTGATAAGGAACTTGAGGCCATGGCTGCCACGTTGGCGAAATCGCTAAGTCAAGTACTACCCGGATAGCGGCAAGGCATCATTGGCCGACCTAATGATTGGCCGACCCCGTGATCAAGGCCGGCCTGATGACTGGCAAAACTGATGCTACTAGCCTGCTATTGCGTAAGTGGGTTTGCTTGACGTAGTTTGAGAAATAGACACGACCGATTGTTCTTCTTCAGCAGCTGGTTGTTTTTTTAAAGCAGGTTGTGGTTGGTTTTGCAGCGGTTTCGGTTGGTTTTGTAGTGGTTTCGGTTGGTTTTGTAGTGGAACTCTATACGATGCATGGTTGACCAGTTGGTAACCGATCTGACGCAATCGCTGTAAACTCCATTCGGCACTGCCTTCGTACAAATTCATTTTTTTTCTTATTCGGCATATCGCCGTATCGATACGCCTGGAATCCATTGAGGAAGGCAAAGTCCATATACTGACCATGAGTTCAGAATCGAACACAATTCG
This sequence comes from uncultured Granulosicoccaceae bacterium, assembly GCA_938035525.1. Classification (GTDB taxonomy): domain Bacteria; phylum Pseudomonadota; class Gammaproteobacteria; order Granulosicoccales; family Granulosicoccaceae; genus Granulosicoccus. The sequence goes on along the minus strand of CALHOI010000102.1, from coordinate 24,392 downwards.
ATCATGGTTAGAGAACAGAAAATACGCCAACGAAAATTCTCTTGGGCTTAAATGAATGGCTTTGCCGTTACAGGTAACTTTGCGTCGCTCAACATTGAACTTGAATGGCGCTACGTCGAGAATGTTCATGGCAGCGTGCTGATGAGTGCGCAGAGCCGCTTCAACTCTCACTTTCAGTACAAAGCTTTTTTCGTTGATGTCAAAGTAGTGATGCGCGCCAGCGTTTAACGTGCGAACTACAGCGTCTTCGCGATGACAATCAGACAAGATTATTAGGCGTTTGGGCTTTGAGTCGGGCAGGCAAGGGTCCGACACGGTGCTGTTGCTGCTGTTTCTGATTGCTCGATGAAACACAATAACGATGTCGGTCTGTAGATTTTTCACCAGCAGTTGGTCGTGCGAATCTTGCGCATTGTAGACGCTTAAATCGTGATTGATGCCGCGAAGCAGTTGCTGCGCGAGCAGAATGTCGTTCGGGTGTTCAATCACGATCGCGATTTTTTGACTATTTAAATCCATAGAAATGTCGTATCCACGTGTTTAGTGAGCGGTGGCACGCCAGGAAGCCTGTTTCCTGGCCGGTTTGGCGGCGAATCAGTAAGCCAGTGGAAAACCGTCTCAAAGCGCCCTGTGCTAACACCGTAACATTACCATGTAATAGGTAGAATCACCTATTCAGGTTATTTCAATTTTCGTCCCAATCAATTAAAAAAATGCAATAAAGTGCTTAAGTGATTGATTCTGCAGGCCATTGCGTTTTGAGTTTGCGGGTGTACAATCTGCCGCTGTTTTCCCTCTATTGTGTCGCCAAGCGATGCCATCAAGCTTGGTTCATGAATAATCAACCTTACTCAACAGGTGTTTTGTACATCATTCTCGGTGGTGTGTTTCTCAGTACTGGAGGCTTGCTGGTGCGTTTTGTTGAACAGGCCAGCCCCTGGATCATCCTGTTTTATCGATCGCTGATGTTCAGTTTTACCGTGTTGTTGTTCTTGTTGCTGAGCAGTCGCGCCACATTTTTAAAACGTTTTGCAGCGATTAAGCCTGTTGATTTACTGGTGTCGTTTTTACTTGCCTTTGGTTTTATCGCTTATCTGCTCAGTTTGTTTAACACCAGCGTCGCCAACACCGTTTTGGTTTTGAGCACAGGCCCAATTGCGGCTGGTTTATTGGCTTATGTTGTTTTGGGGGAAGCCATTCTGGTTTTAACGTGGGTGGCCATGTTGATGGCTTTTGCCGGTGTTTGTGTGATGGTATCGGGTGGTATTAATACGGGCGACATTGTGGGTATTGCTTATGCGTTTGCCGCGGTGTTGTCATTTGCCTGCTTTGTTGTGCTTTTAAGATACCTCGGTGCCAAACGGGACATGATGGCGCCGACGGCGCTGGCTGGTTTCATTGCTGCCTTGATGTGCCTACCTATGGTTTTACCAGTGGGTAATTTGCTATCGATTTCCATGCACGATTTGCTTATCGCTATGTGCCTGGGCTCAATACAAGTGGGTTTTGGGTTTATATTAATTACATCAGGTTCGCGAAGCGTGCCCGCTGCGCAAGTACCACTGTTGGGATTGCTCGAAACTGCTTTATCACCGCTATGGGTTTGGTTTGCTATCAACGAAGTGCCTGCTCGCAATACACTGATTGGCGGAGTTGTTGTGTTGTGCGCCGTGCTGTTACAAGGCTATGTTGGGGTGCGGCTTGCCCGTAAAACAGCCTCAATAACAAACGCTGCTAAACAAGCTTAAAACTAGTTTTCTGGTTGTGGCAAAGCGGCAACCAGGTGCACACGATTGGTTTCACCACCATTGAGCGCTGTGTGATAGCCGCGGGTGTCGGTAAAATAAACTGAGCCATCAGCAGGCAGATGGGTCACATGATGATTGACGATAAACAACGAACCCGGGTTGGAGACAATTGGAATGTGTATGCGTGGTTCGGGGTCGCGATGCCAGGAGTTACAATTATACAAGCCTTTTGACAGTACTCTGGTACGACCTATTGGCGCTATGGCTTTGAGTGTTTCCCATACAGTTAAAAAATACGTCTTTCTAAACGCGGGAATGAACTCTGTGAATGCAAATTCATCCACTTTTTCTTCTCGGGCCACTTCGCTATAAGTATCATCAACTCTTGTGTAAAATAAGCCGGAGAGATCGTTGGCTGTTTCTATTTGTGCTCCGGGCCGTCGAGTCAATGAAAATGCACCAAAACCATCTTCTATAGCGCCCTTAAATTCTGTTTCCTGCAACGCTTCCGCAAGGGCTACACGAAGCTTGTTAATGTCAAATTTTATAGGTAGTTTTTGAATGCCGGGTCCGGGTTGAAAATGGGCAACGGACTCAGTGTCGGGGACCGCTGTTAGCCACCGTTGCAGCTGGACGCGGGCCTGAGATACCGTGTCTGGTGTTGTTGACATAGCTTGCGTCGCAGATAGCTTAATCCAATTAAAAAATGTAGCACATTAAACACGCGATCATGCTCTAATTGTGCATTCATGTTCACATCTTGTTGCAGGTTCCATGACGCAGTACGGCACAACAACACCTTTCGCGCTTAGTGGTGTCATCGGTATTGTCGATCAATCAATGTCGCAAATAGAATTGGCAGCTGATGCGGGTCTGCGATGCGTAGAAATTCGCGCCGATCTATTGCGCCATGGTGGTCTGTCAGATCAACAAATCATCGACGTCGTTATCAACGCCAAAACGGCTGGGTTGGCTAGCTTGTACACGTTGCGCCATGCTGATCAAGGTGGGCAGTTTAGTGACGATGAGCAGCTGCGTATAGCGCTATGCTCTGAAGCGCTTGACGCTGGCGCTGATATTATCGATCTAGAGCACGGCACTGTTGCATCAACACACCTGCTGCAACATTCCGCGCCTATGATTTTGAGTTATCACAATTTTAATGGCATGTTAAGCGACGTTGAGCTTAGCGAACTCAGCGATGCCATGGAGCGCCAATCTCCAGCGGCTGTAAAAATTATTCCAACCGGTGACAATCTCTCAGACGCTGCAACGATGATGAATTGGGTTGGTGGTGGTAAAGGGGAAGTCGCGCGCATTGGTTTTACGATGGGCGCTGCCGGTGCAGTCAGTCGCATACTGGCTCTGAGTGTTGGTTCGCCGGTAACCTACGCCAGTTTTGGAGAACCGGTAGCTCCTGGTCAAGTGGATATCGCGCAATTGCTTAATCAATATCGTTGTCAGTACATGAACAGAAACACCAAAGTGGTTGGGCTGCTTGGATTGCCAGAAAACACCGATCGCTATATTACGGAACATCAGCAGGCCTTGGCGCAAAGCAACTGCGTTTGTGTGCCATTTCCTGATACAAGCGAAACAGAGTTACAACAACTCAAGCAGTCGATGAATATAAGCGAGATCGTGTTGGTTTAAAAAGTCGTGATTGATTGTTTTGGTGGTGATTGTTTTGGTGGTGATTGTTTAATTTGGTCGTGATTGTTTAATTAGTTGCGATTGTTTAGTAAACCCGGGTCAAGTCATTATGAATCAACAAATGCTATCGCCGGAACTTCTTGAACTATTAAAAAGTGTTGACACCCCCAGCGTGTGCAATGCTATAGAAGTTGCGCAAAAGAAACGTGGTTTCGCGAATTTCACTCGTTCAACCATGCTGATTTCGGACAAGTCTAATCCGCCTGTTGTGGGGTATGCACGCACGGCAAAAATTGCCGCGTTGCATCCACCAACTGAGTCCGCCGAAACTATCAGAGAACGACGCATGGCGTATTTTCATGCCATGGCTGAAGGGCCAAGACCAGCGATTGCCGTTGTGGAAGATGTCGATTACCCAGAATGTATCGGTGCTTGGTGGGGCGGTGTGCACACGGCCGTTCACTATGGACTGGGTTTAAGTGGTGCAGTAACAAACGGTGTGATGCGTGACCTGGGAGATATGCAACCTGAATTTACCGTGATTGCCGGGTCTGTTGGCCCTAGTCACGGCTACGTTCATGTGCGTGAACTGGGCAGCAAAGTAACCGTCATGGACATGGAAGTACAGCAGGGCGATCTGGTCCACGCTGATCAGCATGGGGCGCTGGTCATACCAGAAGAGGTCATCCCCGACTTGTTCGATGCTATTCATAAAATGATGGACACAGAATCGATCATTCTTGATCCGGCGCGGCAACCCGGATTTAACATTGAAAAACTGGAAAAGGCGTGGGCGGCATTTGAAAAATCGCGTACTTAATTCTTGCGGACACTGTTTTATATGGTGTGTTTCGCATGCATAAGAATGAGCATGGCCAAGCGATAGGATTTCCTGTCACCGATTGGTCCGGTGCCAGTGAGCCGACTCGCCCGTTACTTGATGGTCGCTACGCCAGTCTTAAAAGGGTAGACAGTAGTGCGGTATGTGAATCGTTATTCAAGGCGTATTCTACTGACTCTACCGGTAGCAACTGGACTTACTTACCTTATGGGCCGTTTGACACGTTAGCTGACTTTACTCAGTGGTTCGAAAAAACCTGCTTTGCATCTGACCCGTTATTTTATGTAATAACCAACAGATCCACTGGCCAAGACGCTGGCCTGGCCAGCTACCTGCGAATAAACCCGGCAGCAGGTTCGATCGAAGTCGGTCATATTCATTTCTCGCCACGGTTGCAGCGCACACCAGTAGCAACAGAAGCTATGTACTTGATGATGCACTACGTATTCAACGAGTTAGGCTACCGACGCTACGAATGGAAGTGCGATGTGCTTAATGAAACATCAAAAAAAGCAGCCATGCGTTTGGGCTTTGTGTATGAGGGTACTTTCCGCCAAGCCGTCACGTATAAACAGCGTAATCGTGATACTGCCTGGTTTTCAATAACAGATAAAGAGTGGCCGGCGCTTAAAACGAGCCTTGAAAACTGGCTTAGGGAAAGTAATTTTGACCACGCGGGAAGCCAGAAAAAATCGTTGCTTGATTTTCGGCCCAAACAAACCAGTGCTATTTAGAGATTCTCTTATGTCTACACCTTCTATACCGACAACATCCAAGACGCCTAGCGAGCGGCAAGAAAGTGGTGCGAAAAAAAGCTGGGTACAAGTGCAGGCGGGCAGTATTGACACCTTTATTTCGCAAGTCTCACAACAAACCAAGTTAAGCGACTGGCCGCTGGCAAGCTCTGTGGAACAAAATCTATTGGTTTATGCTGGAGAACATGTTCGCCAGGCTGCAACAGATCACGCACAGAGACAGGCGTTAATGTACGAATGGGCCAGGGCTTTATCGGTTGGTCCTGGCATCATTGCCATCACTAATGCCATGGACGATATGGACGCCATCGATGCAGCTAACGAGGTGTTTACCACAATCATTGATGAGCAGCGTGACAGCGGTGCAAATACCGGTGATCACTTTGCAAAACCCGGTGCCAACGATCGAGTGTGGAACGCGCTTGAAAAGCATTGTGTAGCAAACCCGGAAGGCTTTGCGCGTTACTTTAACAACGACGCTATAGCCATGATTTCACATGCATGGCTTGGGCGTGGTTATCAGATCACCGCTCAGGTTAATCGGGTCAACCCTGGTGGTGGCGCGCAAACCGCGCACCGGGACTATCATCTAGGCTTTATGTCGCCAGAAGAGATTCTGGAATATCCCGAGCATGTACATTCGTTTTGTCAGATGCTGACCTTGCAAGGTGCGGTTGCACATTGTGATATGCCAATAGAGTCGGGTCCCACTTTATACATGCCTTACTCGCAGTTGCACCTCGAAGGCTACATTGCGTTTTCGCGGTCTGAATATCAGGAATACTTCAGTGAGCATCGACGGCAGCTGGCTTTAAAAAAAGGCGACATGGTGTTTTTTAATCCTGCCGTTATGCATGCTGCAGGTGATAACAACTCCAGTGATATTTATCGTATGGCCAATTTGCTGCAAGTGGGTTCAGCGTTTGGTCGTAGCATAGAGACAATTGACAGAGTCCGTATGCTGGAACACTTGTACCCGGTGCTGTTGCAATTAAAGAATAATGCAAGCGTGTCAGAGCACCATTTGCATAATGTGATTTGCGCTGCTGCGGAGGGTTATTCGTTTCCAACCAACCTGGATTCAGATCCACCCGTTAATGGTATGGCGCCACGTCCGCAGAGCGAGCTTTTGCAGCAGTGTTTAAATGATGACGCAAGCCATGAAACCTTCCTCGCGCAGTTAGATGCGCATGCCGGTAGACGGTTGTCTGTTCCCCAATAGCGCACTGACATGATCAGCCACATAGACCATATTGTGTTGACGGTATCCGATATCGAGCAATCTGGCGCAATACAGTCTGTGTGCTTTTTAGACCCGGATGCTAATTTGATTAAAGTCAGCGCCTATTAACAAGGCTGGATTCAAAAATAATATCAGCTTAGTTACACCAAGGCTGGCAAGCGAGTTGCTGGTGGTGTGTTACGACTGCGCGTCGATGTAACCGTGCCATCGATTATTGTCATACCAATGCCGGGTAAGTTGCCTTGCTGTATGCTTTCCAGCATATCTTTACCAGGTGAATGTTGTGCCTGGTCCAGCAAGACAAAATCTGCCGATTTGCCAACTTCAACAATGCCGGTGTCCAGGTCGCGCATGCGAGCGGTATTGCCGGTTGCAAAACAAAACGCAATTTCGGCTGGCACGTTGCCCAGGCTCGAAAGCATGGCGATCATGCGCAGTATGCCAAGCGGTTGTACACCAGAACCTGCCGGCGAGTCGGTACCCAGAATAACGCGTTCTGACTGATCGATTTCAAAGGCGGTGCGCATGGCCAGTAAACCGGCTCGCTCATTGCCGTTGTGAACAATTTCAATACCGCGAGTGCAACCTTCGCACAAGCACATTATCTGATCATCGGGCAGGGCAGTATGGCCGCCGTTTATGTGGCCGATAATATCGGCATCGGCCTCGAGTACGACATCTTTGTCTATTAATCCAGAGCCGGGTATCGACGGACCACCAGTGTGAATGGTGGATTGAATACCGTACTTTCGAGCCCACTTAACCATTTGTGCTGCAGTTTCACCGGCCTTGACACTGCCAAGGCCCACTTCGCCAAGCAATTTCACACCAGCCTCTGCCAGCTCTTTAAAATCATGTTCTTCCATGCCCTCTTCCAGCACAGGAGCGCCAGCAATCATTTTTACACCTGAAGGGCGAAAGTTTTCGTACCAGCGTTGTGAGGCAATTGCCAATGCCTTTAAGCCGACGATGTCTTTGGGTCGCCCCGGCAGGTGAACTTCGCCGGCAGAGATCATGGTAGTGACCCCGCCGTGCAGACACGAATCTATCCAGCTTATTTGTTGTTGGCGCGGTGTGTAGTCGCCTATAACGGGATGTACGTGCGAGTCGATGAGGCCGGGGCTTAGCCACACGCCGTTCGCATCGACGGTTGTCGTGGCCTGGTCTGTGTCCATGGCGCTATGTTGTCCGATGGCGCTTATTTTGCCGTTAACACAGACGACGCAATCCCCGTCAATAAGTGGTGCTTCCAGCTTTCCGGAAAGAATCTGACCAATATTTTTAATAACGAGTTTGGTTGTGTCGCTGCTCACGCGCTTTCTCTCCAGTCGCTTGCGTAAAAGTCTGATAACACGCTAAAGCAAAACGCACTTAAATGCCAGCCCACTTGACGCTTGGCCCTGATTGGAGGATAAATATCAGCTGTTACCAATACTCGAAACACCATGTCCGCGATTAACCTGCGAAAAATACACGTCAGCACCGAAGAAATCTGGCACGAGGGTGGCCCCGTGGCCAATAAGCCGCAGCAAAAAGCCTCAGCTTGCGCCATTATTGAAAATCCGTTTGCCGGCCAGTACGTTGAAGATATTGCCGACTTTATGGAAGCACTTAAACCTTTGGGTTTGCAGCTTGCACAACGCTTAATCGATGTGCTTGGGGGGGCAGACAACATACAGGGTTATGGCAAGGGCGCCATCGTTGGCGTCAATGGTGAAATAGAACACGGTGCCTTATGGCATGTGCCCGGTGGATATGCCATGCGCGAACTGCTCGGTGATGCCAAAGCGATAGTGCCATCAACTAAAAAAGTGGGTGCGACGGGTACGCGTCTGGATATTCCTGTTACCCACATAAACGCGTCTTATGTTCGCGGTCATTTCGATGCAATGGAAGTTGGTTGTAATGATGGGCCCAAGGCCAATGAGTTACTTTATGCATTGGTCATGAGTACCGGTGCTCGCGTACACGATCGTGTTGGTGGTTTAAAAGCCGAGGATATTCAAGGTCTCGATGGCTTGCGTTAGCTCACCGTCAAGACCACGCTATCATTGGATAGTTAAACAGCGAAAGCTGCAGGCACAGCATGGCCCGATTGAACTGCTTATACAAGTAGATGGGGACAAGCACGAAAGCGCTGCGGCTTTTGAGCAAGCAGTTGCTTATTTTGACACGGTGCTGGTATCTATTGTTGACGAGCTGCCGCTGTTGCGATCACCCGCCTCTGTCATACAAAATCACGCATTCAAAAGTGATGTTAGTCAGTGTATGGCTGATGCGGTTAATCCGTTTTCCCGCTCATTTGTAACGCCAATGGCGTCGGTTGCAGGTTCGGTCGCCCAATGCGTGCTGTCCGCGCTGTGTTGCCAGCGAAACCTAACGCGAGCATTCGTTAACAACGGTGGGGATATCGCATTGTATTTGAATAACAGTACGAGCAATGATGATGCGTTTTATACAGTTGGCATTTGCAGTGATATCACAACAGCCGAACAGGATGCTAGTGTATGTATTGACAAGCACTCAGCTGTCAGAGGAATTGCAACCAGTGGCTGGCAAGGGCGCAGTCACAGTCTGGGCATAGCCGATGCGGTGACGGTGTTAGCGCACTCGGCGTCCACAGCCGATGTGGCGGCCACTCTGATTGCCAATCGCATTACCTTGCCTTACTCACCAAAAATACAGTCGGTTGCAGCGAATGAGCTGCTGCCCGATAGCGATCTGGGTACTCTGGCAGTCACCGTAGCGGTTGATACTTTAACCCCATCCGAATGTCGTCAAGCTTTGTTTGCCGGTGAGCAGTGTGCACGAGCATTGTGTGATGAGGGCTTGATCGACAGCGCATACTTGTCGTTGCAGGGCATGAACGTGGTTGTCCGTCCAGAAGCTGGTGGGCAATCTTTGCAAGCAAACAGACCACAAGTTTTGCAGCGGGTTTCGTAACCGCCGATTTGGCGAATATGCTTGACGAATAGGGGTAACGAATAAGCGCGACTAATGTCAGTAGCCAAATTTAATAAACAAGTTTCGCAAACATAGTTAATAAAAACTGTGGTCGTATAACTTAAACCATTGGAGACACACAGCATGGGTCTGGCAAAGATTCGAAAAATAGTCATGTTTATGGATGAAACACACAAAGAAATGGGGCAGACCATTTCACCGGCGACGCGACGTGCTGCTGCTGTTGCCGTGATCGAAAATCCATTTGCGACCAAATACCAGGAAGACTTAGGTCATTTAATGGATATCGGTGAAGAAATGGGTGCTCTATTGGGACAGCGTTGTGTTGAATTGTTAGGGATAGAACCAAAGGATGCGCAAAGCTATGGTAAGGCTGCCATGGTTGGGGAGAGCGGTGAGCTGGAACATGCTGCCGCCATTTTACACCCGAAGCTTGGTAAGCCTTTACGTGCCGCTGTAGAAAAAGGCGCGGCATTGGTGGCGTCAAGCAAAAAAATGGGCTCGCCAGGGCAGGTGCTCGACGTACCGCTGGGCCATAAAGAAGCAGCCTATGTGCGTTCCCACTTTGACGGCATGGAAGTACGCATAAACGATGCACCACGACCTAATGAAATCATGGTGGCCGTGGCTGTTACTGATTCCGGCCGGCCTTTGCCTCGCGTTGGCGGGTTAACACACGAGGAAGCTGAAGGAAAAGATGGATTGCGGTGAACTGAGCCTTAACGAGGCGCTGACACAACTGGCTGGTGGTGGCTCGCGGCTGTTGGCTGGTGGTACTGATTACTATCCAGCTTTAAATGATGCCAGTCCAGACAGGCGGCTTATTGATTTACGTCATGTTGAAGGGCTGAGCAATATAGAAAAGCACAATGGCTTTTGGCGCATTGGCGCAGCGGTAACGTGGAGTGACATCATCAGTGCACCTCTACCGGCTTGCTTTAATTGCCTGAAGCAAGCAGCTCGTGAAGTAGGCTCGGTGCAAATTCAAAACTCAGCCACTGTGGTGGGCAATATTTGCAATGCGTCTCCCGCAGCAGATGGCGTGCCAGCACTGTTGGCGCTGAACGCGCAAATTGAAGTGACTTGCTTATCGGGTTCCCGGCTTAGCCCATTATCAGAATTTATCACCGGTGTGCGTAAAATCAATTTGTCGGCTAATGAAATCGTAACGGCCATTGTTATACCCGATACACTCTCTGACGATGTTTCCGAGTTTGTTAAATTGGGTGCGCGACACTACCTTGTTATATCCATTGTGATGTGCGCTAGCCGAATACAGGTGGACAGTAATAATGTCATCACGGATGCCGCCATTGCGGTTGGAGCGTGCTCTCCAGTGGCACAGCGATTATCAACGCTTGAAAATGCGTTACTGGGCCAAACGTGTAACGATCTTCAATGGCATAAGCTCGTGGATGCGCAACATTATAAAGCGTTGTCGCCTATAGATGACGTGCGTGCCAGTGCGCAATACCGCATACATGCTCTCTCGGTATTGTTGCAGCGACAACTGGAAAATATCCGACAAAAAATTATTACCGGTAGCGCATCATGAGTGCAGTTGACGCTGGTGCGCTGACCACGCCGTTTGTACTAAACGGTAAACCTGTAAGCGTTAAAGTTGCCACGCACATGCGCCTATCTGACGTATGCAGACATCAGCTGGCACAGATCGATGTTAAGGTCGGCTGCAACGCGGGTGATTGTGGTGCCTGCACGGTACTGGTTGATGGATTAAGTGTTTGCGCCTGTTTAACCTCGGTGGCGCAGGTTAAAGACAAAAAAGTGGACACGCTGCAAGGTCTCATTCATTCAGAACCTCAGGCTCAACAGCTGGCAGCATCGTTTCTTCGCTTTGGTGCGGCGCAGTGCGGCATTTGTACACCCGGTATGCTGGTATCCGCTTATGCATTGCTACGCATCCATGCACAACCCAGCGAACAGCAAGTGCGCGATGCATTAGGTGGTGTGCTGTGCCGTTGTACAGGTTATCGAAAAATTATCGACGCGGTGATGAGCGCATCTCAAATCGATATTAAGCAGAACGCCGATGAGGTTGCATTGGCCGAGTCCGATGGCCTGCTTAGAATACTAGGCGAAGCTCAGGTACCGCAATCAAAACAGGCCGATGGCGGAGTAGGTGTTCCTATTGTCAGGTTAGACGGCAAAGAGAAAGTGCTTGGCACGGATATCTTCGGTGATGATGGTGCACCCAGCGATGCTCTGCATTGTTTTATCATTAGGTCTCCACATCACTACGCTGATTTCACCATCGGCGATACCGAATCATTTCTAAAAAAATACCCTGGGATAGCCTGCGTGCTCAGTGCCCGCGATATACCGGGTGTGAACAAGCACGGCGTTATTCCTCCGTTTCAGGACCAACCGGTGTTTGCCGAACAACAAACCAGATTTAAAGGCGAAGCGGTTGCCGCGCTGGTTGGTTCCTTAGCTGCACTGACAAATGAATGCATAACGGATTTCCCGATTAAATGGACAGAACTTGAACCGGCTTTGACTCCTCAGCAAGCACTCGATGACGGTGCTGATCTTGTCCATCAAGATCGTCAAGGTAATGTAATGTGTCGAGGCCTGGTCAATAAAGGTGATACGAATACAGCACTAGCCAATAGCCATGTTGTTGTAGACGGTCACTACCGCACAGAATTTATCGAGCATGCCTACATAGAGCCTGAAGCAGGCTATGCCAAACGCGTGGGTGATCGCATAGAAGTGTACGGTTGCACACAAGCGCCCTATATGAACATGGAATCTTTGGCTGCCATTCTTGGTATCGAGCAAGCGGCGGTCAGAGTTGTGCCCACTTCCACTGGAGGCGGTTTTGGTTCCAAACTTGATCTGTCTTATCAACCTTTTATTGCGTTGGCTGCCTGGGTGTTGAATAAACCTGTGCGCATAACCTACACACGCCGTGAGTCCATGCAATCAACCACTAAACGGCATCCGGCTAATATGCACGTGAGCGTGGCAGCAGATAAAAACGGTAAGTTAACCGCATTGAAATTTAATGGTGAATTTAACACCGGTGCCTATGCTTCATGGGGACCGACGGTGGCTAATCGCGTGCCGGTGCATGCATCCGGGCCGTATTACGTTCCGCATTATCAGGCTAAGTCGGTTGCTGTACACACACATACCATGCCGGCCGGTGCTTTTCGTGGCTTTGGTGTACCGCAAGCGGCGATAGCACAAGAGTGCTTGTTCGACGAGCTAGCCAACAAACTGCAAATCGACAGGCTGGCTTTTCGAATCAGCAATGCGCTGGATAACAATCAACAAACCGGCACGGGTCAGGTGTTTGAAGCATCAGTTGGTATCAAGCCCTGTTTACAAAGCCTGGAGTCACATTGGCAGCAATTGTCTATCGACGTTGACCACTTCAACAATGCTGCCAATGAACAAGGCACGCCTGTACGTCGGGGTTTGGGTATTGCCTCAGGGTGGTACGGTTGCGGTAATACGTCATTGCCGAATCCGTCGTGTATCAAAGCGGGGATACGCGTTGATGGACGAGTGTGTTTGCATCAAGGCGCCGTAGATATAGGGCAGGGAGCTAATACAGTCATCACTCAAATGTTCGCCAGCGCATTGGGTGTGAGTGTGGCTAAAGTAGAACGAATTAGTGGGGATACCGACATTACACCGGATGCCGGTAAAACATCGGCTTCCCGGCAGACGTTTATTTCAGGTAACGCAGCACGGCTCTCAGGTTTAGCACTACGAGCCGAAATTTTACGTTTATCCAATTGCCAGGCGGACAGCCACATTGATATAAGTGAGAATGGCATTGTGATACGCGATGGCTCATCACCGGAACAACACATTAATTTATCGACGATGCCGGCCAACAAGGATGGTTATGTGCTTTGCGCTGCAGAATCATACGATCCTCCAACAAAACCATTGGACGAAAACGGCCAGGGAGAACCCTATGCTGTATATGGTTATGCAGCGCATATAGTCGATCTGGAAGTTGATGTTGAGTTAGGAACCGTTGAGCTGAATAAATTTATTGCTGCCCACGATGTGGGTAAAGCCATTAACCCGAATTTGATAGAAGGTCAAATTCATGGTGGGATAGCACAAGGTATTGGTTTGGCTTTAATGGAAAACTATATACCGGCGGTGACTGAAAATCTGCATGACTACCTCATACCGACCATCGGCGATGTGCCACCGATTGAATCCATTATTGTAGAAGTACACGATAATCACGGACCTTACGGTGCCAAGGGTTTAGGAGAGCATGTCTTAATTCCCACGGCACCATCCATTCTAAATGCAATCCGTCATGCTTGTGGCGCGCACATAACCAACTTGCCCGCCACGCCAGATAGAGTGTTTGAAGCAATACACCAAGCCTATAAAACTAATCAGCAGCCAGCTCATTTGATGCGGCGTGCGAGGGCTTACCAATGATTCGACAAAAAGTAGACATTGAGGCAAACGGTAAAATTCGCTGTGATGCCTGCCCAGTATTGTGTTACATCAAAGATGGACGATCGGGCGCTTGCGATCGCTATGCAAACGACGGCGGGGTTTTGGTCAGGCTTGACGCATTCACTATTATTGAAAAAAAACGTGATCAAGGCGAACAAGTCGTGTCGTTTCTTCCCGGCGATGACATACCCGAGTGGGATGGCACTTTGATTAACCCAGAGTCATCCTTTGTCACGGCAATTGGCTCTGGCACCACGTACCCCGACTACAAACCTGCCCCTTTTATTGTCAGTCAGACTTGTGACGATGTTGATATGGTGACCGTCGTCACCGAGGGCATATTCAGTTACTGCGGTGCAAAAGTAAAAATTGATACCGATCGACATATCGGTCCGGAGCGGTCCTTAGTGCGGGTAGAAGGGGAGCCGGTCGGTCACGTTACAACCGGAGAGTATGGCTCGCAGATGTTATCACTTGGTGGTGTTAATCATTTAACCGGTGGCAGTAAAAAAGAAGGCCGATTAACTTGTGAAGCCTTGTTGAATCTATGCAATCGTGAGCCGGTGGCCCTGCAGATAGATGATGGCGTGGAGTTGGTCGTGCAGGCGGGTGAAGCGCCCATTGTCAACGGTATAAAGGAAAGCCTGATGCGTGTGGGTTGTGGGTCGGCAACGATTGGTATGTTCGCAAAACAATGGGAACCGCATGTCGATGAAGTTGTTGTAGTTGATGATCATATTACTGGGGTTTTATCTGAGCATCAGGCGGGCAAATTGTTGGGTATGCAGCCCACCGGTATAAAAGTAAAGGGTCGAAAATCCACACCGGGCCGTTACTTTCAGGTAGCAGAGCCGGGCATGGGCTGGGGTGGCACCGACATTGACGACCCATTAACCATACTAGATGACTTTAAACCCGCCGATGCCAGACCAGGTCTGCGCATGCTAATGGTATCCACCACGGGCGAGCAATACGCGTTTTACCAACTGGATGAAAATTTAAAGCCTGTTGAAGTAGAACTGCCTGAGGCTTTGAAACCTTCGGTCGAGCGCGTCGCTGAAAACTGCGAACCCTCTTTGTGTTCAGTTTTGTTTATGGGCGGGGCTGGTGGCTCCTTGCGCGCTGGCGTGACCGAAAATCCAGTTGGCTTAACGAGATCAGTTCGGCATTGTCTGACGCACGTCAGTTGCGGCGGTGCACCCGCCTATGTTTACCCCGGTGGCGGTATCACGGTCATGGTGGATGTTATGCAACTGCCAAAAAATGCGTTTGGGTATGTGCCGACGCCGGCGCTCGTCGCACCTATTGAATTCACTTTACGCCAGTCAGATTATGTTGCTATGGGCGGTCATGCTGATCACATTAATCCAATAGAAAGCATAATAGGTCAGGTTGATCGTGCCGTTAGCGTGGATGCGCGCAACACCTGGCCTACGCAAAAACAACGGTTTCATTGGTGAGCAGATTTGGTGAGCAGATTTGGTGAGCGGATTTGGTGAGCGGATTTGGTAAGCAGATTCGGTAGGCGAGTTTGCTAAGCAGTATTTCATCAATAGCAACAAAACTAGCGCTGAAGTGGTTTATAGTTCTCCCGTAAGTAGCCCTTACTAAGCTTATATGGAGAGCGGCATTAATGAACTTGGCTGATCGCATCTTTCGCCCGTTCGAGACGTTAATAAAACCGCTCGATCTTCCCATTACCACTCTGCCTGACTCAGGCTCGTTTCAACTTGTTTGGCACTTTGCCAAAAAGTTTCGGCAACCGCTGTTTGTTGTTGGGTTGCTCACCGTGCTTTCCTCTTTAATCGGATTTTATGTGGTGTGGATGCTGGCTCACATCGTTGATGGTGTAGTTGCTAATGGTGCTCAAGCTTTTCTGTCGAGCAGTTTGTTGCTTATTCTTTTGTTTGGCTTGGTGATACTGTTAATTGATCCGTTGGTATCGTTTATAGAGGACTGTTTTTTAAGCCAGACCGTAGAAGTTCTATTGCCTGCTGCCATGACTTGGCAAGCACACAAATCTGTGGAAAATCAGGACGTCGCTTTTTTTGAGGATATCTATGCCGGTCAGGTTGCCTCTAGAATACAGCAGGTTACACGCTCGGTTCAGCGTCAGTTGATATTATCTATTCGAGTCATTCCTCAGTTTGTCATTCAATTTATAGGCTCTGTTGGACTATTGGCTTTTTTAGCGTGGCCACTGGCAGTGCCGGTTGTTGTATGGATAGTGGTGAACATCGTGATTGCCTGGAAAGTGATACCGATATTCATGCAAAAATCAGAGAAAGTCGCAGAAGCCACTTCGCGTGCAACTGGTGTCATGACCGACGTTTACAGCAATATTGCCATGGTCAAAGCATTCAGCGCGGAAGCCAGCGAAGGTGATGCAATCCGTAAGGTCATGCAAGACACCATTAAAACCGCGCATCAGGAGACGCGCTATTACATCGGCAGTAATCTCGCAGTGCGATTAAGCAATGCTGCATTAGCGGTGTCCATATTTGCGGTTAGTATCTGGGGAATGATTGATGGCATTGTCAGTGTGGGCGATTTTGTCGCCGCTGCAACTATCACTCGAAGCTTACTAAACTCCTCGTATGCGTTTATTGGGCTGGGCCAAACGGTTTCACAAGCGCTGGGCACAATAAAAGATGCCATGCCGGTAATAACGACAAAACCAACCGTGCAAGATGTGCCTAATGCGCCGGTGTTTATACCAAAGCAAGGTGAAATCAGGTTTGATAATGTTAGTTACGCCTACGCTAACACGGCTGGTCAATCCGATAACGGCAAAGATGCTGACATCGAAAGTAAACACAGCCATAAAGCCATCATTGATAACCTTAGCTTGACAGTCGCACCGCGCGAAAAAGTAGGCTTGGTAGGATTGTCAGGAGCGGGCAAGTCCACGTTGATTGCGCTGTTGTTAAGACTGCGGGATGTTGACCAAGGAAGCATCAGCGTTGATGATCAAAACGTCCGGGAGGTAACGCAGGCATCCCTGCGCCGAGAAATCGGTGTCGTTACTCAGGATGTTTTTCTGTTGAACCGTTCAATAAGAGAGAACATCAAGTACGGGGCACCCAACGCGACTGATGCTCAAGTAGAACGCGCCGCAGATCTGGCTGAAGCCAATGACTTTATTCAAGACCTTAAAGACAAAGAAGGGCGCATGGGGTTAGATGCTTACGTTGGCGATCGCGGTGTCAAGTTATCTGGCGGCCAGCGGCAGCGAATTGCCATAGCGCGCGTCATACTTAAAGACGCTGGTATTTTGCTACTCGACGAAGCAACCTCCGCGCTGGATTCAGAAGCCGAGGCCGAGATTCAAGCTAATCTGGAAATGCTAATGCGTGATAAAACCACATTGGCGATTGCGCATCGGTTATCAACAATAGCCACAATGGACAGGCTGGTTGTACTGGATAAAGGGCAGATAGTCGAGCAGGGAACACACGAGCAGCTGGTTAATTCTGATGGCTTGTACAGCAAACTGTGGGCTCGACAGTCGGGTGGGTTTATTGGTAGTACCGTTTAGTTCCTTTGGGCCGCCATGACTTTCATGTTGTTAATAGGGGAGAATGACAAAAAGTGAAATCATTGATGCACGCATTATCGCTGTCACTACACGCCCTCAAAGAGGCGTTCTTCGCATGAGTCTTTTTTGGACTCCATAGTGTCCATGCGGACGGTGTTAGCTTATAAAATTATAGCGCTTCGATAACAGCGGAGAAGTCTTTCCCAGAGCCACCTGATTGAACAAATTCTTCGTAAAACTCTGCGGCGCGTTGACCCATGGGTGTATTGGCGTTGACACTGGTAGCGGCATCTTGCGACAGGCGAAGATCTTTGAGCATCAAGTCGGCTGCAAAGCCAGGCTTAAAGTTATTGTCCGCCGGGCTTTCCGGGCCAACGCCGGTTGCCGGGCAATACACGTTCATTGTCCAACTGTAGCCTGATGACGTTGACACTACGTCGAACATGGCTTGTCGATCAAGGCCCAGTTTATCCGCCAGTACAAATGCTTCGCAGGTGGCGATCATGGTAGAGGCCAGAATCATGTTATTGCAAATCTTTGCCGCTTGCCCATGGCCTGAGTCACCGCAATGAACCGATTTTTGCCCCATGATATCCAACAAAGGTAAGGCGCGTTGATACGCGTCAACAGAACCACCTGTCATAAACGTCAGACTACCGGCTGCAGCACCAACAACACCACCGGATACAGGAGCATCCAGAGCCAGCACGCCGGCATCAACGGCCTGACTCGCAACTGCGCGGGCACTCTCAACGTCGATAGTTGAGCAGTCGACCCACACGGCGCCTGCCGACATTGCCGGAATAATTGAGTCAGCCACAGTGCGCACTGTTGATCCATCAGGCAGCATAGTAATGACGATGTCAGCACCTGATACCGCAACGCTTGCATCTGCTACCTGATTGACGCCTTCAGGGCAGGGCGCTGTAAGGTCAAACCCGTTTACTGCATGGCCCGCCTTAGCAAGGTTACTTGCCATCGGCGCACCCATATTTCCCAGACCGATAAAACCGATGTTCATGAAGCGACCCCTGTGTGGTAACAGCATTGTACGATATCAGTATTCTGCGTTACGCTGTGAGTCAATTGTTTAACACGAGCATTGCAACCAATATGAAAACACACGCACAGGCAGTTGTTATTGGTGGTGGTTTAGTGGGATGCAGCATTTTGTATCACCTGACCAAACTTGGTTGGACGGATGTCGTGCTGCTTGAGCGCGATGAGCTCACTTCTGGTTCTACTTGGCATGCAGCAGCCAATATTCACGGTTTGCACGATCACAACAACATCTCCAAGCTGCAGTACTACACCATGAATCTATATAAGGAGCTTGAAAAAGAAACCGGCCAGGGTTGTGGGATTTTTCAGTCTGGCTCTTTATACCTGGCGCAAACGGTTGAACGCGAACACCAACTACGGTTGCAAGCCGCTAAAGCGCGTTATTTCGGCGTGGACTTTTATGAAGTGACCATCGATGAAGCAAAAAAATTGCATCCCTTAGTGGATTACAGTGGTATCCGCTGCGTTATGTTTGAACCTGATGGTGGCAATGTCGACCCATCTGGTGTTACCCAGGCTTATGCTGCTGGTGCCAGAGCACGCGGTGCCGATATTCATCGCTTCACACCTGTCATTGAAACCAATCAACGCAATGACGGTGGCTGGGATGTGATTACACCCAAGGGCAACATACAGGCTGACGTGGTGGTTAACGCGGCTGGTTTATGGGGTAGGGAAGTTGCAAAGCTGGCCGGTTTCGAGTTACCCCTGATGACCATGGAACATCAATACTTTGTTACCGAGTCCATCCCCGAAGTAGAAGCCATGCCGCAAAGGTTACCCTCGGTAGCGGATCGCGACGGCGAGTATTACCTGCGTCAAGAAGGTAATGGTTTACTGGTTGGTGCCTACGAACGCGATGGTCGTTTTTGGGCTGTTGATGGAACCCCAATGGATTTTGGTCACGAGTTGCTACCTGACGATCTGGAGCGTATAGAAGACAACATGGAACGCGCCTGTAATCGTGTTCCGGTGCTGGGAGAGGCGGGTATTAAACGCGTCATTAATGGCCCCATGATCTGGTCACCCGATAGTTCAGCTTTGTTTGGGCCCGTGCCCGAACTCGAAAACTACTATTGTTGTAACGGCATCATTCCCGGTTACAGCCAGTCCGGTGGTTTGGGCAGCCAGTTGGCTCAGTGGATAGTAGAAGGAGAAACCGAACTCGATATGTTTGCGTGGGACATGGCGCGATACGGTGATTGGACGCCTAAAACATACATCATGGAACGTGCGATGGATTGCTATGCAAACCGATTTAAAATTCACTTCCCCTATGAGGAACGCGACGCTGGCAGACCGGTACGTACACGCCCGGTTTACCAAACACAAAAAGACAAAGGTGCCGTGTTTGGTTTGAACTATGGCTGGGAGCACCCACTGTGGTTCGGTGGTGCTGGCACATCACCAACGGAAAGTTATGGGTTTGATCGACAAGACTGGTTTGAACCGGTTGGCGCCGAATGTCGTGCATTGCGCAATAGCGTTGGTGTTATAGATGTATCCAATTTTGGTAAATACCGAATTAAAGGCAAGGGTGCTGGTGATTGGTTAGACCGTGTCGTTGCAAACAAGGTACCGCGTGTTGACGGTCGATCTTGTTTAACACCTTTGTTGGGCAAACGCGGTGGCATAGCCGGTGACTTTACTATAACGCAACTGGCGCAAGACGATTATTGGATGGTTGGCTCGGGCATGGCTGAGCGTTATCATCACCGTTTTTTTAAAATGGTGCCAAGGCCTGACAGTGTTTCATTTGAGTCAAACACGGTATCGCATTGTGGTTTTAACGTAGCTGGCCCAAATTCGCGCGAGCTATTATCGCGTTTGACAAACAGTGATTTGTCAAATGAGGCTTGGCCGTTTATGCGATCAAAGCAGATAACGATTGCCGGTATAAATGCAATAGGGCTGCGGGTCTCCTTCACGGGTGATCTTGGTTGGGAAATATACGTCGAAGAATCGCAACAGATGGCCTTGTACGATGCCTTATTTGAAGCAGGTGAATCACTTAACGTTGTGCCAGTGGGCGGTCGGTCGTTGTTATCTTTGCGAGTTGAAAAGGGCTATGGCAGTTGGGGTCGCGAGTACTCACCAGAATACTGGCCGCAAGAGGTGGGTTTGGATAGGTTGATTAAACTGGATAAGCCAGAGTTTCTGGGTCGAGAGGCCTATATTGCTTTAAAAGATAAACCGCCACGCGAAAAACTGGTCTTATTGGAGATCGAAGTGGCCCATAATGCTGACGCCAGTGGTGGCGAGCCGGTATTTTTAAAAGACGGTACGCCAGTTGGTCGTGTGAGTTCTGGGTCTTACGGCTTTGGTGTTGATAAGTCCTTGGCTCTGGCATTTATCAAGGCGACTCAGCTGGAAAACAACAATGAATTTCATGTTGCGATATTGGGTCTGGATCACAATGCAAGGTTATTAAGCGATGCGCCTTTTGATCCTAAAGGCGAGCGTTTGCGTAGCTAAAAGCGTTGTCTTTTATGCAAAGAAAAAAACGAGGTCCGACCGGGAATGCAGTCGGACCTCGCTATTAAAGTTACAGCTGTTGTATTGTCTTATCGATTGGTGAATTCCGGATAAGCCTCAATACCACACTCTGATATATCCACGCCCTCGTATTCTTCCTCTTCAGATACACGCAGACCAAAAATAAGCTTGATCAAACCCCAGAGAATCAAGCTGGTTACAAACGTCCAGCCAATGATCATGGCCAGCCCTAATCCCTGTGCGCCAAAAGTAGCGTCACCATTGGTTAGGGGCACGACCATAACACCCAGGATACCAACGATACCATGCACTGAAATAGCACCAACTGGGTCATCAATTTTCAGTTTATCGAGTGTGATAATAGACATAACCACTAAAATACCGCCGGCAGCACCTATCAATGTGGCAACCAGTGGTGATGGCATCAACGGTTCCGCTGTAATGGCAACTAAGCCGGCCAAAGCACCATTGAGTGCCATGGTTAAATCAGCTTTGCCCCACATGAAGCGAACAGTCAGCAGTGCAGCTACTACACCACCGGCTGCAGACATGTTTGTGTTGACAAAGATTGCGGCAACCGCATTGGCGTCATCAAAGCTGGCCATTTTTAGTTGTGAACCGCCATTAAATCCGAACCAGCCCAGCCACAACACAAAGGTACCCAGTGTAGCCAACGGCATGTTTGCGCCAGGTATTGGGTTAACAGAACCATTAGCGCTGTATTTGCCTTTGCGTGCTCCTAGTAGTAATACACCTGCCAGGGCGGCAACGGCGCCACACAAATGCACAACACCGGAACCAGCAAAGTCTTGAAAACCTGCTTGGTCCAGATAACCGCCACCCCATTTCCAATAACCCTGCACCGGATAAATCACGGAAGTAAAGACTACAGCGAACAACAAAAACGCCCACAGTTTCATTCGTTCAGCCACCGCACCTGAAACAATTGACATGGCCGTGGCAACAAACACCACTTGGAAGAAAAAATCTGAACGTGCTGCATAGTACGGTGCATCATCGCCCGACATAGCATCGGCGGTGTTTTCAGCACCAAGCAGGAACGAGAGGTTTGGCATCAATGCACTGATGACATTGTCACCGGGGTACATCAGGTTATAGCCCACCAGCATGTACATAATGCAGGCAGTAGCAAACAACGAAATATTCTTTGTCAGTATTTCAGCAGTGTTTTTTGCGCGAACCATGCCAGCTTCAAGCATGGCGAATCCCGCTGCCATCCACATCACCAGTGCACCACAAACAAGAAAGTAAAATGTGTCGAGCGCATAACTCAATTCTATTGTGGGTTCCATTAGTTTTTTCCTCAGTTTATTTAGTAATTAAAATTGAATTTGGTTTGTGATTTAAAGTGCGCCGGGGCCTGATTCACCTGTGCGAATACGCACGGCGTTTTCCATATCGGTGATAAAGATTTTTCCGTCGCCGATTTTGCCGGTACTGGCCGCTTTGGTAATGGCCTCTATAACGGCGTCAAGCTGGCTGTCGTCGACGCCAATATCGAGTTTGGTTTTGGCGATAAAATCCATCACGTATTCGGCTCCACGATAAAGCTCGGTATGTCCCTTCTGTCTGCCAAAGCCCTTGACTTCAGTTACGGTCATGCCTTGCACGCCAATGTGGGAAAGTGCTTCACGCACCTCATCGAGTTTGAATGGTTTGATTACAGCGGTAACGAGCTTCATTGCAGTGGTTCCTTCGGATTGATGATGCCAATCTAAGGCGCACCGACTGTGCCATGTGGAAATTTATATTAAAAACAACTGTTTAGGTGTTGGGTGTGGGTCAATGCCGTCTTTGGTTGCACTGATGTGAGGCTGCATAAACTCATATTTGCACCTTTGTTGTGCAAAAATATTTAGGGTTGAGAGCTACAAGAACTCGAGTACTAATTAGGAATAGATTGTTTATGAGAAACAGTGGTTAGGGCAACAAATCCCTGACAAAAGTTGGCTTCTGATTATGAGCGTGCAAGGGCTAAAGAAGAGTCGCTTGATTGGCCAATTGAATGACCAACACAAATAAAAAATTTAGGTGATGATAAGAGGTAAGTCAGTTCTTGATCTTGGTCGTGCTCGCTTTGGGATGCGCGAAGCTGCATGTGGAGCCGCATATTAGGAGGCTCCACATTAAAGTTATCATTCGGAATTATGTTGCTATTGGGTATTAAGCGCTAATTGTTCCTAAATGGCTGCATCTTTGGCACGGTTAAATTTCGTCTTGGCTGTGCAGCCACCGTAACCCACTTCGGCAACACCATAAGTTATGTGGCCTTTTTGTTTATCTTGGTTCAGGCTTCCTCGCAGAATCACTTTGACATCACCGTTTGCCATAGACGTGCTGGACTGCTGGGAGGCGGAAGCTATGTCACCAAGTGGGACAATTAGTTTAAATCGACCTGATTCTGATACCCCTGTTTTTATTTGCTGCTTACTGTTGCCAAAATACAGCATGCCATCTTCGACTTTAACTGGGAAAGTATTGGTCATATCCCCACATTGCATGTTCCATCCGTTGACATATTGCAGCCCAGCTGACTTCTGTACGTTAACCAACCAAGTTCCATCATATTGGCCAGAAACAGCACGATTGGACTCGCTGACAGTGCCAACGCTGGCGCAACCTGTTAATCCGATGACTGAGAAAGTTGTCAGAAAAAGGGCTGCTCGAATTTTGCCTTGTAGATTAATGCTCAATACTATCTCCTTGTACCGTGTTAAATGTGTGTTGCAATGCGTGTATCGCTTGCAGCACAAGCCATCTGAAACGCGCATTCAGGAAAGAGACATGATTATTGAATTGATAGTGTGACGGGTGTTTGTTTTTGCCAATATATTGATTAATATAAATTGCTTGCGCTTATTTCTAGAATTTATTGTCGCGACCAAATTTGTGGGTAAAGATCAGTACCTGGTCTGTCGCCGGGCTTTAGTCCTCGCTGAACGAACGAAAACGGCATCAAAAAGACCGGACATAAACACAACGCCATCACGTTTAAACGTGGCGATCTCATTTGATTTAATTGCCCGACTAGTGCTTTTCATAATTCAAGACTCTATGCCTAATATTCTTGGTACTAACATACCACCAAGCATACCGGCAATAAAGACCAGTAGTGCAAAAGGTTCAACCACAAATGCGGCAAGTGCAGGGCCGGGACACAATCCAACCAGTCCCCAACCCACGCCAAAAAGGGCCGCTCCTGCAACCAGAGGCGTATTGATGTCTGTACGAGACGGGATTCGGTATTTAATATCAAACCATGGTTTTCCAGCCCGTCCAATCCAGCGAAAACCAAAGTAGGTGACAACCACCGCGCCGCCCATAACAAACCCTAAAGAGGCATCCCAGGCGCCGAAGAAATCCAGAAAGCCCAATACTTTTTCCGGATTGACCATACCCGATACCACCAGGCCCAGCCCGAAAAGTAATCCAATGAGTAAAGCAGATACATTTTTCATTTTTGTGCTCTTTTTTTAAATGTGGCGGACAACAAAAACGGTGATTACCGCGGTGAGGAAAAATACGCAGGTGGCAATAACAGATCGGTATGACAAGCGTGATAAGCCACAAACGCCATGACCTGATGTGCACCCATTACCTAGCGCTGTAC
>CALHOI010000101.1 GCA_938035525.1 uncultured Granulosicoccaceae bacterium | reverse complement strand
GTGGATCGCTACATCGAAATGGTTGGATTGACACCAGCGCGTAAGCGCAAGCCAGCTGAGCTATCTGGTGGCATGCGTCAACGAGTGGCGTTAGCGCGTGCCTTGGCAACCAAGCCCGATGTGCTTTTGCTGGACGAACCTCTATCTGCCTTGGATGCCTTAACACGGTCGCGTTTACAAGATGAGTTGGCAGAGATTTGCGAGCAGGAAAAATGCACAATCGTTCTAATAACCAACGATGTTGATGAGGCGATCCTGCTAGCCGATCGTGTGTTCACCATGACTCAAGGTCCGGGTGCAACGTTAAGTACAGAATACAAAGTGGATTTTGCCAGGCCACGAGATCGCGCAACCATAAACAGTGATAATGACTTTATCGAGTTGCGTACGTCGATCATTAAAAACCTGACATCAATGAGCACCAGTTCTGCGGCTGATGAAAAGCAGCCGTTGGCCGTACATACCATCGTGCCCATTACCAGCGCCAAAAAAGTACCAGCAATTGTTAAGGACGCAATGCACTCTATCGTTACCGAGCGTTATCTTGAATTTAGTCAAACCGAAAAAACCTATCCCACGCCAGATGGGCCATTAACCGTAGTTGAAGATTTCAACTTAACGTTACCAAAAGGGGAGTTCGTTTCCTTAATTGGTCATTCGGGTTGTGGTAAATCGACTGTGCTGTCTATGACGGCAGGTTTGAATGATATTAGCAAAGGTGCGATTGTATTGGATGGTACGCATATAACCACCAGCGGGCCAGATCGTGCCGTGGTGTTTCAAGCGCCGTCATTAATGCCTTGGCTTACAGCGTTTCAAAACGTAGCGCTTGGGGTTAATAAAGTGTACCCACACGCCAGCAAAGCTGAGCGACGAGATTTAATTGAGTATTATCTTGTGCGAGTAGGGTTAGGCGATGCAATGTATCGCATGGCATCAGAATTATCTAACGGTATGCGGCAGCGTGTTGGTATCGCCAGAGCGTTTGCACTCTCCCCCAAACTCTTATTGCTTGACGAGCCCTTTGGCATGCTCGACAGCGTAACGCGTTGGGAGCTACAAGATGTGTTAATGGAAGTTTGGGAGCGAACGAAAGTCACCACGATCTGCGTAACCCATGACGTGGATGAAGCTATTCTATTAGCCGATCGAGTAGTCATGATGTCAAACGGGCCAATGGCCAAGGTTGGCAATATCATGGATGTCAAGCTTGAACGTCCTCGCTCTCGGGAAGCATTGCTGTCACATGCTGACTACTATGCCTACCGCGAAGAGCTGATGGAGTTTCTGGAAGCCTATGAGGGTGGCGCTGATCCTGATCAGGCTGTGTTGGATGCCATTTCGCAAAAAAGGCAAGCGCGCCTTGGGCAGAACGAACATGGCCTGTCGGTCGCCGTGACCGAAAATAAGCTTGCAAGTGTTGGATCGGCCGAGCCAACCATAAAATTAAAGATGACATCATGAGTGACTTTATGCGTACACCAGGCAAGCTATGTGGTGAGAAAGAAGAGCTTGTTGTTATTGGTAATGGTATGGCGCCTGGCCGAATGCTCGAGCATTTGCTGGATATTGATTCTAACCGTTATAACATCACCATATTTAACGCCGAGCCCAGAGTTAACTACAACCGCTTGATGTTATCACCCGTACTCTCAGGTGAAAAAAAGTACGAAGACATCATTACACACGATGATCATTGGTATGCGCAGCATAATATTCAGCTGCACAAGAGCACGCCAGTAGTAGCAATTGATCGTACTGAAAAAACCGTTACCACTAAGGCGGGAGCTCGATATCCGTTCAATAAACTCGTGATTGCGACAGGGTCAACACCCATCATGATTCCTTTGCCTGGGCATGATTTGCCAGGCGTGATGGTTTATCGCGATCTGGATGATGTAGATCGCATGTTATCGGCTGCGAAATCGTGCGACAACGCTGTGGTTATCGGTGGGGGATTACTGGGACTTGAAGCTGCGGCCGGTCTTAACGAGCAAGGCTTGAATGTGACGGTTATTCACCTGGCCTCCCACTTAATGGAAAAGCAACTGGATAAACCAGCCGGCTTGCTACTAGAAAAAGCGATGAATGATCGCGGCATTAAAGTCATAACAAGTGCCAACACGACACAGATTAATGGGGACGTATACGTCAACGGCGTCACGCTCAAGGATGGTACGCACATACCTGCTGACATTGTGGTTATGGCGGTGGGTATTAAGCCAGCCACCGCGCTGGCAGAATCATCCGGCTTGTCTGTTAATCGTGGCATTGATGTAAACGATCAGATGCAAACATCCGATCAATCCATTTACGCACTGGGTGAATGTGTTGAGCATAAAAGCGTTTGCTATGGATTAGTGGCACCCCTGTACGATATGGCTAAAGTGCTGGCTAATAGCCTTGTCGATAAAGACGACGCCTATTCCGGGTCGGTAACATCAACCAAACTTAAGGTGTCGGGCATCGATCTTTTCTCTGCTGGCGAATTCCTTGGTGATACTAATGCAGAAGAGATTGTTGTTAGGGACGCAGCAAAAGGCGTTTACCGTCGATTGGTAGTAAAGCATGAAAAAATTGTTGGCGTTGTTCTCTATGGAGATACCAGCGACAGCGCCTGGTTTTTTGACATGCTATTACAAGGCACTTGTATTAAAGACATGCGCTCGACCATATTGTTTGGAGCGGCTTATCAAGGGGGAGCAGGTATGGACCCCACGGCAGCCGTTGCAGCCTTGCCGGATAGTGCGGAGATCTGTGGTTGTAACGGCGTATGTAAATCGGTAGTAGTCAATGCAATTAAGCAAGGAAGTCACACACTCGAGGGTGTGCAGAGCGTGACTAAAGCGTCGTCGTCTTGTGGTACTTGCAGCGGCTTGGTAGAGCAATTACTTACGTTAACGCTCGGTGATAATTATCAACGATCTGCTATCACGCCTATGTGTGCTTGTACAGAACTGGGTCATGCCGATGTCAGACGCTTAATTAAGGCAAAGCAACTCAAGCACATTGATGATGTCATGCAAGCTCTAGAATGGCGCAGCTCCTGTGGTTGTGCGAAGTGTCGCCCAGCCTTGAATTACTATTTGGTGTGTGAATGGCCCGCAGAGTACGCAGACGATTACCAATCCAGGTTTATTAACGAACGAGTACACGCCAATATTCAAAAAGACGGTACGTTTTCAGTGGTACCAAGAATGTGGGGAGGTGTAACCAGTTCAGATGAACTGCGCGCTATTGCTGATGTTGTTGATAAGTACGAAGTGCCCATGGTTAAAGTTACTGGGGGGCAGCGCATTGATATGCTTGGCGTCAAAAAAGAACAGTTACCGGCCGTTTGGAAAGACTTGGGTAAGGCTGGGTTTGTGTCTGGACATGCCTATGCACAAGGCCTTCGCACAGTGAAAACCTGTGTTGGTAAGCAGTGGTGTCGATTTGGCACGCAGGACTCGACTGCGCTTGGCGTGCGCCTGGAGAAATATTTATGGGGTTCATGGACGCCAGCAAAGGTGAAATTGGCGGTGTCAGGCTGCCCACGTAACTGCGCGGAAGCTACCTGCAAAGATATTGGTGTTATCTGCGTTGAGTCAGGCTTTGATATTCATTTTGCCGGTGCCGCTGGATTGGACATCAAAGGCACCGTGCTGCTTGGTCATGTTGATACTTTCGATGAAGTTGAAGAGTACATTGCGGCGCTAATGCAAATGTATCGAGAGCAAGGACATTACCTTGAGCGCATCTATAAGTGGGCTAAGCGAGTTACGGTTGAAGAAATCACAAAGCAAATATTTGAACAGGCAGATACGAGAGTGGCGTACGCAACTCGCTTTGCCGAGTCACAGCTTGTAGCGCAGCACGACCCATGGGCGGAGCGCGCAAATGAGCACAAAGATGCGCATGAATTTTCCATACGGCAAACCAACTTATTAGAGAAAGTCGTATGAATAAACCAAACGCTAACTGGATTAGAGCCTGTTTTGAAAAAGAGATTCCAAAACGTGGCGCTATTCGCATACAACACGGTGCAATGAAAATTGCCATATTCAAAACAGCAAGTGATGCGATCTATGCACTCGAAGACAAATGCCCGCATAAAGGTGGGCCACTGAGTGCAGGTATTGTTCATGATAACTGCGTGACATGCCCCTTGCACAATTGGGATATCTCATTAGAGTCTGGCCACGCACTTGGGGCAGATAAAGGGCACACGGCAAGTTTCCCTGTGTCTTTGGAAAATGGGGTGGTACTGCTTAGCATTGAGGGGTCTCAATGCAATGTAACGGCGTAAGTGGTCGCCCCATGCCGTGCAAGTTAAAAGGCTCAGTCAATACTACGTGTCCGTATTGTGGTGTTGGCTGTGGTGTCACGGCAAAGACAAAAAATAACCAAGTGGTTGTTGACGGTAACCCGCAACATCCCGCAAATTTTGGCAAGCTGTGTTCAAAGGGATACGCTCTGGCTGATACTTTAAGCAATGAAAACCGCTTGCTAAAACCGTCAATAGACGGAGTTGAAACCAACTGGGTCCAGGCAATTTCCCGTATTGCTCGAGAATTTGAATCAGTGCGTAGCGAGTATGGCCCCGAATCAATAGCATTTTATGTATCGGGGCAATTACTCACAGAAGACTACTACGTTGCCAACAAATTTGTTAAGGGTTATCTGGGCACCGCTAATATCGATACCAATTCTCGCTTGTGTATGGCGTCCAGCGTTGCAGCTCACAAGCGCGCTTTTGGAAGCGACACGGTACCTGGGTGTTATGAAGACCTTGAGCAGGCTGATGTTGTTGTATTGGTGGGGTCCAATCTGTCGTGGTGCCACCCTGTATTGTTTCAGCGAATCCAGAAAGCCAAGCAGAACAACCCCAAAATGAAGACGGTTGTCCTTGACCCCAGGCGCACAGCAACAGCTGAGCTATGTGACCATCATTTCAGGGTTAAGGCCGGTGGCGAATCAGATGCAGTCATTTATCTTGGTTTGCTGCGGTTTTTGGCGAAGCAGAGCGCGTTGGATAAGCGCTGGATTGAGAAACACACCAATGGTATCGATCAAGCGCTGGAAGCGGCAGCTGGATGGACAGTAACTAAGGTGGCGCAATTTACTGGGCTGTCTGCTTCCGAAGTACTCACCTTATATGAACTTTATCGTGACAATAAAAAGGTTGTCACTGTCTACAGCCAGGGCGTTAATCAATCGCATAAAGGTACCGACACAGTCAATGCCATCATTAATGTTCATCTTGCAACCGGCAAGATTGGTCGCGAAGGGTGTGGCCCGTTTTCAATAACAGGACAACCCAACGCCATGGGTGGTCGAGAAGTGGGTGGATTGGCCAACATGCTCGCTTGTCATAT
>CALHOI010000100.1 GCA_938035525.1 uncultured Granulosicoccaceae bacterium | reverse complement strand
GCTGTGCAAGCAACATTCAATAATGGTTCAGGTTCAGGTTCAGGTTCAGGTTCAGGTTCAGGTTCAGGTTCAGGTTCAGGTTCAGGTTCGGGTTCAGGTTCGGGTTCGGGTTCGGGTTCGGGTTCGGGTGTTGTTTCTGTTTGCTCGGGCTCTGTTTCTGTGGCAGTATCGCCCGTGGTTTCATTCGTGACTTCAGTGCTTATTTCTTCAAAAGTTTGCTCGGGCGTTTCGTTTGCTATTTCTTCAACAATTTCTTGTTGAGTAATTATGATCTCGGGTTCGGTCGGAATACCGATTCCTATGTCAATGAGATCCATGCCATTTGAATCACTGTCGGTTGTTGTATTACCCCCGGTCGTTACCTCGATTTGGGATTCAGGTAAAACGTTCACCTCGGGTACAACAACCTGAGTCTGTTGTGTTTCTGGTTCTGTCGTGGTTGTTGGTGTAAGGGGTGTACCGGCTGCCGTGTTGGCGGCGTCGGTGGTAACCGGTTGTTCTGGTGCAGATGGCGTAGCACTGGATATTGGTACCTGTGTTGCTTGGGCTACTTCGGGTAGATTTGACACTTTGTTCTGGTCACCGCCACCTGCCCCGCAGGACGCTAGCAGTATAGTTGAAATAACAATGCTGCCCAGCTTCAATGTGGTTTGCTTATTTTTTGCCTGCATAATTTGTAAGTACTTCTGCAATCCGCGATATCGCCTTACCTGTATCGGCCGATCTGTGATCAACTCGGATTAAATTGGGGTTAACTTACGTAACGAGCCACAGGTTTTGTAGAACAATATGTGATTGAAGTGGCAGAATAGGACACTGGCGGGGGTGTTATGGAAGAGTCGGCGTTCTTGGCGGTGTTATTTTTTGCGCCTCGTAGTAAATTACACGGGCTCATTCAGCGCTTGTCTAATCGAATCCGTTGCTTCGGATGAGTTTCTTCAAAGCCGCTAGCATAACTTTGCGTGGTAATAAAACGTTAAGTTTAAGCTGGTGTTGAGAAGTTTTGCTGGTGTTGAGAAGTTTTGTTGGTGTTGAGAACAAGAGAAGAAAGATGATTTGCTTTATCAAAAAACGGTTTTGCTATGCTGCCATGTTGGTTCCACTGGCTATATTAGCTGGCTGTGCAGGTGGTGCAGTTTACGAGCGTCCGCCCAGTATTCCGATCAACCTGGCTCCCGCAGAAGACGCCAACATAATTGCAAATACCGAAACAACATTTGTTTGGCAAGCAAGTGCTGATGCCGAATACTATGAGTTTCATATTTTTGATCGCAGCACCAGTGATATTCAAAAGTACTACATGCGCAATTTATCTCCAGGCAAAGTTTGCTCTAACGGTCAGTGCAGTATTACTCTTAATGTCGCTTTGCCAAATATGAAAGATCACGCTTGGCGAGTGCGAGCTGGTAATTACGTTGGACTATCCAACTGGACGCGATACAGGTTTAGCATGGTTGGTGGGAATGCCAGTAATGATCTCGGCGCTCCAAGGGTCCCAGTTGCGTTACAGCCGCGCAATGCCACTGAAATTAAAGCCGGAACGCTCATTGAATTTGTTTGGCGTCCAATACCAGATGCAACCGGGTATGACTTCCATTTGTTTGACGCGGTTAATGCCGAGATGACTGATTCCCTGGTCAATTTACCAGCGACAACAGTGTGTCAAGGCAATGAGCTTTGTCGGCTTACGCGAACGGTGAATTTACAGGCGGGCGAGGGTCATGCCTGGCGAGTTCGTGCGTTAAACCAGAATGGTTGGTCTGGGTGGACTCGAAACGTATTTGCCGTTACGCCTTAAACTGTTTTTTAATACTGCTTTCTGGTTCGTGCTTGATCCTGACGGTGCCAGCCAATGGAGCCTGCCAGTAATTGGTTTGCCGCAATAGATACCAGACAGTACCCCAGGAAGAAGTAAAAGCCCGTCCCCAGCACAGAATCAAAGTCGACCAAGCCGCGACTTTCCCTGAGACCATTTGCAGCCAGAAAGGCCACAAAGATGGCAACGACAAATACGTCGGCCATCGACCACTTACTGGTTACCGCACTGAGCCACAAAAATCGTTGTTTGATTAGATCGCGAAACGGTAGATGCGCAGCGATCAGTAGCAGCGCTTTGATGAGTGGTATACCAACGCTGAAAAGTAGAATTAGTATGGCAACGGGTACATGGTTGTTGGAATAGAGCTCTTTGGCGGTGCCCAGAATGCTGTTGGTTTTACTGAATGCTGGTACCGTTCCTGTCACCTCAACGCTGTTTATTAGTGGGTCCACCAAATCCTTGAACAGGCCTGGTATATCCTTGTTGTTTCTGAACATTTCCTGGCCCACACTCACTAATTTAGACTTCTCCACTGTGCCCGATACACTGAGCATGGGTTGAGTTAAGCCCGGAATCAGCAGGCCGTATGCACACACGAGCAGGACAAACCCTAGAATTTTTCGAATGTTCATAGTGTCAGAGTTGTGGGGTTGTCGCTGGTGGACGGACATTTGCAGGTATTTCCAGCCTAGGCATTATAACGATTTGAGGTGTTCAACCATGAAAATGTGGCTAATACTCGTTGCTTTATTGTTAAGTGGGTGTGGCGACACTCAATTACAAGCCCTTAGTCCAGGTGATGTTATTGTGGCGTTCGGCGACAGCCTGACCGCAGGTAAGGGTGTTTCACCGGAACATGCTTACCCGAGCGTACTGAGCGAGATTACCGGAAAGAAAGTGGTTAATGCCGGGATTTCTGGCGAGACGACTCAAGAAGGTTTGGAGCGCATTGCCAGTGTCCTTGATAAAGAAGACCCAGCGTTGTTGATTTTGTTTGAAGGTGGCAACGACATTTTGCGCAATCAGGACTTATCTAAAACCGAGGCGAATCTGGATGCCATGATAGTTATGGCCAAAGAGCGGGGCATTCAAGTTGCCTTGGTTGGCCTGCCGCGTAAAGCGCTTTTTTCCAGCACGGCAAAATTTTATAACGATTTAGCAGAATCTCATGGCTTGCCCATAGAAGATGAAATCGTCGCGTCTCTATTACGCAAGCCGAAAATGAAATCCGACAGCGTGCACTTCAACAGAAACGGTTACCGGGCGCTGGCGCAAGCCATCGCTGACATGTTGAAAGAGGCTGGTGCGTTGTAACGTTTGCTTATTTAAAGCGCCGGCAAAATCGATCAATCCTGGATTTGCCCGCACTTGTCATACCGGGCTTTGATGCAGTTGGATGGGCTGAGTCGATTTTGGCGCGCGCCACCCGAATCATTTCATCTGTTACTGGTTGTTTGGCGGCAATACGCTCTCGAAGCATAGCCATTGTGTAGTTTCCGTCGGGCTGTTCTTTGTTAGCGTCGCTCAGCGTTGCTTCTGCGGGGTAGTCGGTTGGTTTGTTCATGTGATTTACATCTTTTCTCTTAAACTAATATCCTGTTCCGTCGTTCAGTGCGCTTTTGCTTGACGGAATGGCATCAAACCACGCTCGCAGATTTTGCGCTACCAAGCTGGTGCCAGCCAGTTCACAGAAACGTTAATCGTGGCGTTTTTGCAGCTTATTCATCTGGCCACTTGTGCCAGATAACATGCAAACGCGAGGCCATGAACCGTATTTTAGAATTGACATGTTAAATGTTGATTAAGCCAACGAGGGTCGATGCAACACAGCTTGAACTAGGCGAACTGTTTAAAGATTATTCTGTTAGGGTAAATCGGCCTGTCTATTCAATGCAGGCTAACAGTGATGCAATACCGTTGGTTTTTATTCGGTAGGTGCTGATAAAATCAGGGTTGTAATAACCACACTTCAGTGTGTTAGGTGAATTGCGTATCGTGTTTTATGAGTCATGGAAGCACCGTGCAAGCTCAGATTCGGACTGTATTATCATGCCCGACGGGTGCCGGGATATTCTGATAATTCGGGATAATGCGGTAAGCCGGAATAGTCTGAGTGTCGACGATGCCCACGCTAAATCAAATATCAGAATCACAGATTGGGACGATTGCGCGCGAGTTGTTCAAGTAAAAAAGGGGCAGTGCTTATCAGGATTCAGGCTTTGCCCTGGGCTGTCTGTTGAAGGTCATGATCTTGCTGGTTTAATAAACGATGAAAATGAGATAAGCCTTTTCATTGACTATTTGGCGTTTAAAAACAGTGAATCAATAGCGTTGGTTCGTGAGCTGACAATCTCCGGTGTCACAATTAAAACGGTAGCTAAACAAGCAGGAGTAAGTGTAAGAACCCTGCAGCGCCAACTTAAAAAACTCAATTTACCCAAACCAGAATATTGGCTCCAGCTTTCTCGAGCGCGGCTTGCCGCCTGCGCTTTACCTTGCCGGGTTCCCCTTGCTGATATAGCCCTTGAATTCGGATACAGCGATCAGTCGCACATGACGCGCGACTTTACTCGCTGGTTTGGCGTCACACCCGCGAAACTACGCCAAGACACAACGTTGTTGGCAGAAGTCAATCAACTTGGTGCGGGCAACTGGACGGGGGAGCATATTTCTATCAGGTAGCCATTTGGGTCTGATACATAGGCAGTGGTCTGGCCCCAGGGTTCATTGCGAGCTTGTTGCACAAGAGTGGCGCCAGCATCGATAGCCCGGGCTAAATCCGCTGCAACATGGTCAGATTCAAACGCAATTTCGAATGTTGGATTGTTTGGTGATGGCGCCCGTGGGTTCTTGTTAAGCTGCCTCATGAGCTCTGTAGATGAAAAAGCCAGTGTTGTGTTCCCTGTAGAAAGCTCACCATAGTCTCCGGCTTCATGGATAAATCTCTGCTCGAATCCAAATGCCCGGACGAAAAAATCCATACTGTCAGTTACGTTATCTACATACAAAATGGTGTACTTGAAAATCATGAGAACCCTTAGTCAATGTAGCTGAAAGGGTAGTTTGCCAAACTCGGCAACCCGTGTATTGAATAATCGCGACACCCGCAGACCGTCTTTCCTGGCTCAATTGCGTTACGCACTGGAAATTAATTGATTTACTTTGATTCGCTGTGCGTTGATGGGATTTAGCTCTGGAATATGGTTTGATGCTATATTCCCAGTTGCACAGCTAAGCGAAGTTTTTTTTGGAATCGCTCAATGAATAAACCAGACGCGCAATTTTCTATTGATGATGAAGCTCAATTAAGAAGTTTCTATTCTGATACGCATGCAATAGCGGTAAAGAAATGCATTCCTCACATAGATAAGTATTGCCGAGAGTTTATTGAGCGATCGCCGTTTCTGTGTTTATCCACCCAGCATGCCAACGGCTCAGCCGATGTGAGTCCGCGTGGCGACCCGGCAGGATTTGTTTATGTGCTGGATGACAAAACCCTGGTGATACCTGATCGTCCAGGCAATAATCGTTTGGATAGTTTGACTAACATTCTGTCAAACCCATCGGTTGGTCTGCTTTTTATGGTGCCGGGGTTTGAAGATACACTGCGAGTTAATGGTCAGGCCAGTTTAAATCGCGATCCGCAAATGCTGGAATCATTGTCGGTTAAAGGGCGCACGCCCACGCTGGCAATAGTAGTTGAGGTTGAAGAGGCATTCATGCATTGTGCAAAAGCACTGCGAAGATCAAAACTATGGCAAGTCGAATCGCAGATTGATCGCTCTGAAATGAAATCCATGATTGGCATTGTTATGGAGCAGTCTTCGGGAAATCCTGTTGACGCCGAAACCTTGCCGGTAGCCGAAGAAGAGCTAGAAGCAGAATATAAGAACACGATGTATTAGGTGGGCAAGGCAGGTAAGTGGTGCCTGCCTTATGGATAGTTTGTGGCGCGTTCAATGTTCAAAAACATAATGCCACAGCACCACCTCGTTAAAAAACTGCTCGTAAAACGCCGGTAGTAATTCACGCGCCTCAAATCGTGCATCCGTTTGCATGGCCTGCTCCATCGCCGCTGTATCTCTATAAGTCACTGCCAGAACCAAAGGAATGGATGGCCCGTCTTTGTCTTGGCTATGCTCATATAACACTTGAACGCGTTCAGATGGTTGAAACTGCTCCCACAACGGTTTCAGTGTTGATTCGACATAGGCGCGCATATTGGTTTCACAACCAGCTTTCACGCTCCCAGAAAAAAACGCGTATTTGGTTAACATGCTTAACCGCCTCGGTGCTTGAAGCTGTCGCGCCTGAAGCTGTACAAAGCATCGGGGTCGACGGCCACATTAACAACAGCAGGTTTGTTACAGGCAAGGGCAGCTTCTACGGCAGGAATAACGTCGCTTAATGAGTCTGCGCGAAAACCTTTAGCACCGTAAAGCTCAGCGACTTTTTCAAACGGGGGGCTAGACACATCTGCACCGATATAGCGGCCGTTAAAAAAGTCGCGCTGATAAGCTTTTTCTGCGCCCCAGCATTGGTTGTTCATAACGACAGTCACGGTGTTGATGTTGTGATCAACCGCGGTGCTGAGCTCAGACATGGTCATGCCGAACCCGCCATCACCCATTAAGCTGACGACCGGGCGTTCGGGTAGGGCGCACTTAATGCCCAGGCCGCAAGCGTAAGAGAAACCAACCAGACCGAAGTCCAGCGGTGTAAATAAGCTCTTTGGCGACCAGTAGTTCAGTGCATCGGTTGCCTGTAAACATAAGGTGCCAGCATCCATGGTAATGGCGGCATCTTTTGGCAATACCTTGCGCAATGCTTTAAACAGCCCTGACGGTTGGGTTGGGTGTGTTTCTATAGCCTCTTCGTCGCGCTTGGCAAGATAGCTTGCGCGCTCTTGCATAAATGTGTTGGTCCAGTCGTCAGCCAGCTGCCTGTGATTAAGCTTGGTTAAAGCTTCACTGAGTTGAATGGCCGCCGTTGGTGCATCTGACCATATGCCCACTTCAACTGGAAAAAATCGCCCGATTGCTGTGGGTTCAATTTCCACCTGAATAATTTTAGCGTCTCGATTAATATTGTCGTATGTGTAAAACGTGGAATTAAAACCGAGCCGCGTGCCTAATGCCAGAATGACATCGGCTTCGATCACTAATCGTGAAGCCACAGGGTTTCCGCGTGGCCCCATTTGTCCTGCGTTTAATGTGTGCTCAAATGGGATGGCATCGCCATGCCCTGGGGATGTAACCACCGGGCAGTTTAATGTTTGCGCCAACCGCAAAGCGGCATCGTGCGCACAGGTGTTTTTGATGCCACCGCCAGCAATAATGACGGGGCGCGCTGCTTTACTGAGTAATGCTGCAGCGCGTTTTATATCTTGTTGTGCACCGGCAGGTAGTGACTGATTTCTATAATGTGCCGGTTTTTGCCAGTTGTCGAATTCGGCTTGACCCGACAAAACATCGCGGGGCAAATTTAACTGCACAGGACCTTGTCGTGGCGACAAAGCCGTTCTAAAAGCTTCTCTGAATAATTCTGGTACACGATCGACTGATGGTGCAGTCCAGGTTTTTTTGGTTACTGGTGTGAACAAAGATTGTTGATCGACTTCCTGAAATGCATCGCGATAAACGTGACCTGACGACAAAGCACCGGCAATGGATACCACCGGTGAAAACGCCGCCTTTGCCTGTGATAATCCGGTCACCAGATTAGTGGCACCGGGTCCGTTTTGACCGGCCAGGATGACGCCGGCTTTGCCGCAAGCGCGGGCGTAGCCGTCGGCCATGTGGGTGCCGGTTCGTTCATCGTGCACACCAATAAACTGGATGCCTTTGGCGTCATATAAGGCGTCAAACATTTCCATGGTTGCAGAGCCAATCAAGCCGAACACGTGGCTGGTGTCTTCGGCTTCCAGTGCAGCAACAGCGGCTGCGCCGCCCGAAAGATAATTGCTCATGATAAGTGCTCGTTAAGAAATTGAACAACAGGTTTGCTAAAAACCGTTGTGTCTTCCATGAGCCCCAGGTGTTGCAGGCGGGGCACAATAATGGTTTTAGCATTGGAGATTTCTGCAGCAATGGCGTGACTCATTGCAGGTGTGCTGCCGCTGTCGTTCTCACCGGTCATCACAAGAGTGGGAACGTCTATAGCGGGTGTTGGGTTAATCAGTTCTCGCACGCCATTGGCCAATACCCAGGCAGCCTGCGCATAGCTTTCAGGGTCCACTTGATTGCGCCATTCACGAACCAACTTAGGCGCGGCATCGGTGTCCAGAAATTCGGGTGTAAACCAGCGTTTAAGGGCGTCGTCCATGGTAGCCATTGCACCTTGTTCACGTACTGTTGCTGCTCGTGCTTCTACCTGGCTCTGCGCTTGCTCGCCGCGATTATGCGGCGAATTAAGAATAACCAGCGTACTCAACCGGTGCGGGTAATCCAATGCGAAGCGTCGGTTGATCATCCCGCCGATTGAAAAACCAACCACCGACGTTCGCTCAACAGACAAGTGCGCTAATAACTGAGCGAGTTGATCGGCGTACACGCTTAAAGTCGCTTTTGCAGAAGGTGGCGCGCTATCGCCGTGGCCGTACAGGTCATAATTGATCACTCGGTAACGTTGCGCAAGTTCGGGCAGAAAGTCTTGCCACAGTGCACGGCATAAACCCAGGCCGTGTATCAGCGACACGACAGGCGCATCGCTTGGGCCTACAACATCGTAAGCGGTGCCATCGGGCGCAACACCGTTGAGAATGTCGTTAGACACCTGCCGGATTATCCACGTCATGACCCATGGCTTTTAAGTCCTCATAGCGATCACCAATTCGATGGTTGGGGTGTCCGCCAACCGATGCGCCCAGAGCGATAATAATTTCATCTTCTGCCGGTGCATCGGGAACACTTAAGTGAATGGTTTGATAGTGAGATCGTCTGCCTGCATCATGTTTATCCATGAGCGGAATAACCAGTGATGTTCCAGCGCCACCGCGTGTATTGGCAAACACCAGGTAGGTTTTTGCGCCAACCGCTTCGCGATACTGGTTGCCAAACCAGAGCGTGTGTGTCAACGCCTGTCCGTGTTCGTTTTCACCACCCATGCCAACAACCGATGCTTTGCCATAACCTTCGATGGCATCCCCGGTAATATCCAGAATCATTTCGGTCAGTAGTTTGCCCAGGACAGGTCCGTTTTCTTTTATTTCCGGGCTTAAGTCTTCAACGTAACCTCGGCCAAACCAGGGGTTTTTAATGATGGCAATAGCGCTAATCAGTTTGGTTGGTGTATCCACGCGCTTGCCACCTTCTTCAATGGTGGTTTGCACATTTAAAATAGTACGACGAATATCAGTAGGCATTAAAGTAGAATCCTGTTAAGCAAATGCGGGCATGACTTTATTGATGAACGTTTGCAATGATCGTTTTTGAACGTCTTGGTCCAGACCCATGGACGCATAGTAGATAAACGAATCTACCCCAAGGGCTTGGTATTGCTTGAGCTTGCTGATGGCTGTTTCGGGGTCGCCGAACATTAAGTTTTCTTCCAGCATGTTGGGTTCAACGCGCACATTGCCATCGAGTTCTGCCAACGGTACGCTGTCGGGAAAGCCATTAACGACATCACCTTTTTTCATCATCAGGTTGCCAAATTTACCCAGCACATGGCGAATGGCTTTGATGCTGGCTTCTCTGTCGGCATCGGTTTCATAAATTGCGCTGTGCCGCATTAACGCAAATTGTCGATTCCAGCCACCGGCTTTGCTAATAGCCTCATCTAACTGCGCGCGGTATTTTTCGGCCTCGCTCATGGGCAGCGTTAAAGGCCAGCACATGATATTGCAATCGTTAGCCACCGCATAGTCAAACGTGATGGGTGATCGGGCTGCAACCCACATCGGTACTTCTTTTTGTAAAGGCTTGGGGCAAGAAGTTGCGCTGGGGAATTGCCAGAACTGACCGTTGTGTTCTACATCACCTTTCCAGAGCTCTTTTACCAGCGGCAGCATTTCCTGCATGTATTGCCAGGAATCTTTTTGTTCCAAACCGGGTTTCATGCGATCAAACTCGCGCTGATACGCACCTGAGCCTAATCCCATTTCAAGTCGGCCACCGGAAATTAAATCCAGCATTGCGGCTTCACCAGCAATGTTAATGGGGTGCCAGTAAGCGGCGTTAGCAACACCACAACCGAGCCGAATGTTATTGGTGTTCTCGGCCCACCAAGTCAGTAATTGAAACGGGTTGGGTGCAATGGTCATTTCCAATGCGTGGTGTTCTGCTGCCCAGGCGATATCAAAGCCGGCGTCGTCAGCCATCTTGATCATCTCTATTGTGTGGTCTCGAACACTGAGCATGTCAGCCGAGTCATCCATGCGCTCAAGGTTTATGGCAATTTGAAATTTCATGATGTTGGTACTCCGGAATGCATTCTTGGCCTGGTCGTTTAATCAGCAACTATTATTATCTGGGATTAAATGGGTTGGCGATTGGGTCGTCAGATAAATTCATCCAGATGGTTTTGGGTCTGGTGTAGTCGTACACCGCCTGCATGCCAGCTTCGCGACCATAGCCACTGTTTTTCATGCCGCCGAACTCTGCAATAGGGGAAATTACGCGATAGGTGTTAACCCAGATAATGCCTGCCTTAACGCGCTTTGACATACGCAAAGAACGCGCACTGTCTCTTGTGAAGATGCCCGCGGCCAGCCCATGTTTTGAATCGTTGGCCAAAGCCACCACTTCGTCTTCGGTTTTAAAACGTTGCACCGACAAAACGGGGCCAAACAATTCGGTATCAACAATACTCATTGATTGCGACGGGCACTCAACGATAGTAGGTTCAAAATAAAGCCCTTTTGCTTCTACCCGTTTGCCACCGCATAAGATTTTCCCGCCTTCCTGTTCTGCCAGTGCGACCTGTGCTTCTATATGCGTGAGCTGTCCCTGAGTGCACAGCGGGCCCATTTCAGTTTCATCAGCCTGCGGGTCACCGATGTTGATGTTCTTGGCAATCTTGACCATACGCTCAAGAAAGTCATCAGCGATGTCTTCGTGTAGGTACAAGCGAGAACCGGCGACACAACTTTGTCCAGTCGCTGCAAAGATGCCAGCAACCGAGCCATTAACCGCGCTTTCTATGTTGGCATCATCAAAAACAATAAACGGGGATTTGCCGCCAAGTTCCAGCGAGACTTCGGCAAAATTCTCGGCAGAATTTCTAATGATGTGTCTGGCAGATTCTGGACCACCAGTAAATGCCACGCGTGCCACATCGGGGTGTGAGGTTAACGCTCGTCCACAAGGGTCGCCGTGTCCGGTAATAATGTTGACAACGCCTTTGGGTATGTTGGCTTTTTCAACCAGCTTGCCAAATTCAAGTAAGGGCGCTGAAGCATGTTCGGACGCTTTAAGCACAATCGTGTTGCCGGCTGCCAGTGCCGGGCCAATTTTGGTGGCAGCCAGAAACATTTGAGAATTCCACGGTACGACCGCTGCAATAACGCCCAAGGGTTCGCGATCGGTAAACACAAACATGTCGGGTTTATCGATAGGGAGTGTGTCGCCATGGACTTTGTCAGCAGCGCCGCCAAAGAAGTGTAAGTACTCGGCAATGTACGTGGCCTGCCAGGCCGTCTCTTTAAACATCTTGCCGGTGTCGCGAGTTTCAATACGACCAAGATGCTCGGAATGTTCGGCCAATAGGTCGCCGAGCCTGTGCAGGCATTTGCCTCGTTGGGTTGGCGTCATTTGTCCCCATTCGCCGTCCAGTGCAGCACGGGCTGCGGCCACCGCTCTATTTACATCATCTTCTGTTGCGGCTGGCACGGTTGCCCATTTCTCTCCGGTTGCTGGGTCGAAGCTATCAAAGCTGCCACCATCTGATGCGCTGACCCAGTTGCCATCGATCAGCATGGAGTAGGTTTGAATGGTGTCCATAATGGTTTGCCTTTTGGTTGTCTGGCGTGGCTACCCAAACTCAAGGGTGTCACGGTAGATTGAGAGTACGCTGTTTGTTAATATTGAATATCAAATAATATTACATATATTATTCGAATATTTCGAATCAGCGTTTTTGCCCAGAGACCAGCTTGAATGCAGCTAGCTGAATTACGTACTTTTTTGGCCATTATCGAAACTGGCTCTCTAGTGCGCGCATCTGAACAGCTCAATGTCACCCAGTCTACGGTAACCGCGCGTTTAAAATCTTTGGAAACCGAGCTGGGTCAAACCCTGATTAACCGGCAAAAATCCGGTGCAACACTGACCGCAGCCGGACTCAAGCTGCAACGCTATGCCGCCACCATTTCTGAGCTGTGGCAACAAGCTCGGGCCGAAACAGCGTTGCCTGATGGATTGAGTTCGGTGTTTAACCTTGGGTGTCATACTGATCTGTGGCACAGCCTGGGTGAGCGCATTTTTACTTACGTCAGTAGCTCAGCCTCGAACGTTGCCTTATCCGTGTCCATCGGCGGCCAATCCGATTTGGCCATTTGGTTAAACGATGGGTTAACCGACATGTCGTTAACATATTGGCCCAGCGTGAGACAAAACCAAAAAATCGTTACCACGTTTGTTGATCGTCTGGTTTTGGTGTCAACCAATGTCAATAGCCCGATCAAGTTTGACCCGGGTTATGTTTATGTTGAGGCGGGCGAGGAATTTGGCCGTGAACACGCCGCGGCTTACAGTGATGCTGGTATCGCAAGGATAAGCTTTAACACAGCGCAGATGGCGGTTGAGTACTTGTTAACAAAAGGCGGTAGTGCCTACTTACCCGAGCGCATTGCGCGTGATTACATTAAATCGAAACAACTCTATGAACTTAACGCACCGGTGTTTTCTCGTAACAGCTATTTATTGGTCAATACATCGGTTGGAGATTCGTGGCCTTGGTTAGATGACTGTGTGGCGCAATTACCCAAATCACTGATAACAACTTAATGCCATTTGATTACTCATCGCGCAGCTGCCTGGCAATTTTAGACTGACTGAGTCGCCACGCTGGATACAAGCCTGCCAGCAACGCCGCTGTGCATGAAAGAACAAACGTGGAAGACACAGTGCCGTCTGGAATAAAACTATCCATACTCCAGCCGAATGAGCGCAAGTTAATAATATGAATAAGTATTTTTGCCATCATCCAGCCTAATGGCACCGCCAGTGCGCCAGCAAGTAAGCCCATCCAAAGTGTTTGAGCAGTAATCAGTGACAGTAGCTGTTTGCGTGAAGAGCCGGTTGCGCGTAGCACGGCAAACTCTCGTGCGCGCTCTAGATTCAAGGCAAGCAGGGCGCTGAATATTCCCACAAAGGCCACACCCACGGTTAGCCATCTCAGTACGCGGGTAACTTCGAATGTTCTGTCAAATATAGCCAGAGAGTTTTCATGAATATCGCTGTTGGCCTGTACGT
Source organism: uncultured Granulosicoccaceae bacterium (assembly GCA_938035525.1). Classification (GTDB taxonomy): domain Bacteria; phylum Pseudomonadota; class Gammaproteobacteria; order Granulosicoccales; family Granulosicoccaceae; genus Granulosicoccus. The sequence goes on along the minus strand of CALHOI010000100.1, from coordinate 13,386 downwards.
GCAGGGCCTGGTTGGTTTGCGTTAACTGGCTGCGGAGTTTTTTTGTGGCCTCCGATTTGTTAATGTTGTCCTGGTAAATAATGCCAATGGTAGAGTCTGCGCGATTACGCCAGTAGGCATTGTAGGTGTCGCGATGCAGTGTCATTTGGCCGTGGCTTGATGTGTAGTCGCGCACAACGCCAACAACGTGAAATGTTTGATCGCCTTTAAGCTCGGTAAACAGTTTTATGTTGTCTCCCGGGCCTAGTTGATATTTGGTTGCCAGCGGTTCGCTGATTAACACGCCCTGCTCGTAAACAAATCGCTGCCAGGCGCGCTCGGTGTTACCACTGATTAGGGTGATGCCAATCGGTTGATTGTTGTGTGGTACCAAAGCCAGCGTGTCGAACTCTCCGATGTTGCTTTGGCTTTTAAATTTAAGGCCGCGACTAACAGAGCGTATACCTTCGGTTTTTTGCACCGTTTGCAGAATGATGTCGTCCAGTGCGCCATCGTTTTGTGTGACAACCGTTGAGGGCACCGATAAGTACACATCGCTTTGCAATGTATTGCCTAACCAGTTATCCACTGAGCCGCGAAAACTACCAATCATGACATCCACGCCAAACGTTGAAGACACGGCAACGGTTAAGGCTGCAATGGCAAGACCCGTTCGGCTGATGTTGCGCTCAACACTGCCTGCAGCCATTGACGCTACTGGAGACAAGCCCGATAACACTTGTTTTAACCACTTTGATGCATGAAAACTGATAAACGGAAGTAACAGGCCATACCCGACAATCAGCAGCATGAGTGCAATAAAACCGAGTAGCAGCGATTGCGATGGTGTTGTTGCCAAGGCCAGGCCGAACAACATGATCACCAAACCCAGGCTTGCCAGTGCTGGTAACACCGCACGGGTTTTTTGTTCAGTGGCGGAGCGTTGGTGTGCCTGAACCGGGTTGGTCCTGGCGGCATCAAGCGCGCTGATGCTGGCCGCGATAACGCTGCATGTTATGCCCAGTAATAAACCACCGAAAAACAACCAGGGTGTGAACCAGATTTCTTGTACGTGCAGTACAAAATACAAGTCGTTGATGGTTTGTGTGGTGAGTTTAATTAACTGTTGACCGAGTAACAGGCCTAAGAAAACACCAATGGTTGAGCCCACAATGCTAATGAGCACAGCTTCAATCAATATGGAGCCAAACAGCAGTGGGCTGCTGATGCCAATGGTGCGTTTAACAGCAAACAGTTCTCGTCGTTGTAACACCGTAAAGCTCATGGTGTTGTGAATCAGGAACGCGCCTACTAACAACGACAGCAAACTCATTGCGGTTAAGTTAATTTGAAAGCCGCGCGTCATCGCCAACATGGTTTGTGTTCGTGAGGCGGCATTATTGAGCTTTAAGGTGTTGGGCAGTGAGTCGCGAATCTGTTGTGCAAGTGGGTTGTCTGCAATGATGTCAATCCGGTCTATGATGTCTCCGCGTTCCAGTAAGGATTGAACCAAAGCGATATCGCCAATCAGTAAGCCTTCATTGGCGGCCGGGTTGTCCGATGTCAGATTGCCCAGTAATTGAGTTTCAACAAATCGATTACTGGTTCTTAGTTGCAGCTTATCGCCAGCCGTTAATGCAAGTCGTGTAGCCGATGCTGCACTCATTAATAGTCCGGCTGACGGCAGCAGAGCATCGGATTGTGCGTTTGCGTTTGAAAAGTCAGTGGCGGGTAACTCAGTGCTGGGCTCATCAAGGCTAAGCAGGCTGCTCAAAAAACCGTTATCGCCAGCATTGTTATTAATGCCGAGTCGTGCAAATGGCAGCTCTGCAAACGGGTCAATACCAATCAGTGAAAAGACATCGTTACCCAGCAGTACGTGACCCTCGATAATCGGGGTTGCTTGCAGTTGCGGAAAATCCGAGCGAAATTGTGCATAGAACTGCTGGTCAATACCTTGCGCCCCAACAATATGATGGCTGGTGCGTCCGTACAGTGCTTCGGTTGACAGTGCAAATGCACGCTTCGAGCTATTGTTGGTAATAAACACAGCCGTCACTATGCAAACGCCCAGCACAATACCAACAATGGCCAGTAACAGCTGCAGCGGGTGCTGCTTGTAGAAGCGCAGACTTGATCGCAGTAATATCCTGGCTACCACGCGAGGCTGCCATTGATGTGAGAGTCTTGGGCTGGTGCCAACTGGCCACCTGTCATGATGAACGAACGGTCGGCAATGCCGGCAACTTCAAGGCTGTGAGTGACCAGCACCAGTGAAGAGCCTTGCTCTGAGATTAATGATTGCAGCAGACCCAAAATGACGCGACCGCTTTTTGCGTCCAAATTACCGGTGGGTTCATCGGCGAGCACCAATGCCGGTTTATGTATAAGCGCGCGTGCAATAGCCACGCGTTGTTGTTCTCCTCCAGAGAGCACATCCGGGTAGTCTTCGCCGCGACCATCCAGACCCACAGCATCCAGTAGTGGTGCCAGTTGTTCGGCCCGGTCTTTGGTGTTAACCCCAGCTAAGGCCAATGGCAGAGTGATATTGTCGGCAACGTTCAAGGTGGGTATTAAATTGAACGCCTGATAAATAAACCCAATGTTGGCTCGCCGCAAGTTGGTGAGTTGTGAGTCATTGAGCTTATTCAGTTGTAGCCCCAGCACCTGCACGACACCGTCCTGCACTGGCTCCAGACCACCGATAATGTTTAACAGTGTGGATTTACCTGAACCGCTTCGACCAACGATGGCCACCGCCTCTTTGTGGGCCACAGTCAGCGAAAGCGATTCAATAATGTGGCGTGGCCGGGTTTTACGGTTGTAGGCGTGGCTGAGATTCTCAACGACAACGGCGGGTGCTAACTGCTTGGCAAAGTCATTGTCTGAGTTGCGGGCTGGGGTGGTATTCACGCCTGATTGGATTGCCCTGTGGCGTTCTGACTGAAACGCTTTAATGTTTCCCAAAGGGATGCAGCCCCTGGTTTACCCAATATTTTTTCAAAATGTTTTGGGTGGACATAAGCCAGGTCATGCAGGTGCCTGGCATGGTATCGCTCAGTTAAGGGCTCGATACCCTCGGGAGGAACGCAAGACTGCAATTCTGTTGTTAAATAGTGCTCGTGCCAGCCAACCCGCTGGTAAAAGGCCAACGCGCCTTCGCATCGAGCAATGGCAATTCCTTGCAGGGGCGCAATCAGGTTTGTAAAGAACGTACCGCTCATGACTTCTGCATTAAAATCGACGTTTTCGGTGACAGCCGGTTTCACTCGGCCAATGCTGGTAAAAATGTCTTTTTTGAGTCTCAGCTCTAGCTCATCTGGTGATTCTGCGCAGATCAGTTCGGCTGTGCGGCGGATGGGGTCGTGAACATCGGAGGTCATGGCATTATTCGCAACAAAGGCACGCAAGAGGTGAAATGAACAATATAACCCGATATACGCGCCTGCAACAGAAATTGCACTGGGCGGTGGTGGCGCTGGTAGCCTTGCAGTATCTGCTGCAGCGGCCAGTGAAATCGGCCATGTCACACGAGCACGATGGGCTGGATTTAGGTGCGATCGAATTTCTGGTCATTACCATTCATACCTGGGGTGGTGCGGCGGTAGGGGCGATCATGGTCTATCGTTTGTACTTGCGCGTAAAAAGGCCTGTGCCTGTGGGCGCTGGGACCCTGCGAGGGGCTTGGCAACGGTTGGCGCAGGGAGTGCATTGGTCGTTCTATGCTCTGCTGTTGTTCATGCCCATAACCGGTATGTTGCACTATTACGTTGGGTTGCATTCGGTGGCTCACTGGCACGAGTGGGGAGAATGGCTGTTGTTGGCGCTGATTCTGCTGCATGTCGTGGCAGCACTAGCGCACCATGTCTATAAAAAAGACGCCACCTTGCGTCAAATGTGGGGAAGCAGGCCTCCACACTGATACAATGGGCAGTTGAATTAGCCTTGTTAAGGCTTTAAGTATTTAGATCTAAGGCGCTCGAGCGCCAGTAGGAGAAGACAGTAATGAGTTCGACCGAAACCGACGATCGCGGCTTATTTAAAATGATGGGTTACGTCATGTTGGCGCTGACAGTATTCACGATCACGTGCATGCTCATGGCCCGCATTCTGGGCTCTCAGGGAGTCGATCCAACTGACACGGTAATGCGTAATGCGCTAATAGAGCGCATTGCACCTGTTGGTAAAATCCGGACCGCGGCCATGGTCGAAGCGTCTGGCGGTGCGGCGGCCGAGCCCGTTGTTGTGGCTGATCTCAGTGGTGAAGAGCTTTACAACGGTGGCTGCGCAGCTTGTCACGCGGCTGGTGTGGCAAATGCGCCAAAACTGGGTGATACCGAAGCCTGGGCTTCCCGTAACGAGCTGGGCCTGGAGGCGCTGGTTGCCAGTGTTGTCAACGGCAAAGGCTCTATGCCTCCTCGCGGCGGCAGTACCTACTCAGACGAAGAAATCGAGCGAGCCGTTAAGCACTTAACCGGGCTTTAAGCTCATAACAATTTGACAAAAATAGACTTTGGCTAGAGCTGGCTCAGTGCCAGCTTCAATGTTGCATTAGGTGGTTAGGCGATAACAATCGGTTTCGTCGTGTTTAAGCCTTTTTTGATCAATATTTAGCCAACGTGGTAAGCCAACGTGGTATCTGTTCTATGCAGCAATTAATCGAATTCACTGGAAACCATGTATTGCTTGTAATGGCATTCTTTGCCGTCCTGGGCATGCTTGTTTACACAGAGTACTTGCGATTCTTCTCGGGTATCCCCAACTTATCTCCCTATGCTGCAACCCAACTGCTGAACGATAACGAGGCAGTGTTTGTGGATGTGCGAGAGGAAAAGGAATTTAAAACGGGCCATATTAAGGGCGCTCGATGTATCCCGGTTAACCAGCTCGATAAGCACATACATGAAATTGAGAAGTACAAAGACAAAGATGTTGTTGTGTATTGCGAATCTGGTATGCGCGCATCAAGGGTTACCGGAAAACTAAAAAAACAAGGATTCTCCAAACTCAGCACGATTGCTGGTGGCCTGGCCAGTTGGGAAAAGGCCAACCTTCCGCTGGTTATAAAGTAGGTTTTGCAGACAAGTAGCATCGGTCTGTCAGGTTTGTTCAATGTCGTTGCGTTTTTTCAAGAAGCACAGGAGCCAGGTTAATGGCGAAGGAAATTATCATGTATGCGTCCGGTTTGTGCGGTTACTGCCGCGCAGCCAAACGGCTGCTGGACAATAAAGGCTGGGAATACGAAACACGTTCGGTCGATGGAAATGCCGAGCTGCGTGCAGAGTCCCAAAGGCTCAGCGGCCGCACATCGGTTCCGCAAATTTTTATTGGCGACACCCATGTTGGTGGATTTGATGATCTTGCCGAGTTGGAACAAAGCGGCGATCTCGATAAATTGTATGAGTCTTAAGTGGTCATACACGGGCCGTTATACATAAGTCGTCGTATACAATTTAAATTAATTAAAACGGATACCGGTTCGAATGGCTGACAACGAGAACGAAACAAACAAAGAAGCGGCAGTTGCGCAAACAGAAGGGCAGCTGTTCAAGATTCAGCGCGTCTATCTTAAAGACGTGTCTTATGAGTCGCCGCAAACGCCAGCTGTGTTTGTCAGCAACACCAACTGGCAGCCGCAGGTATCCTTGCATTTAAACACTGAAAGCACCAAGCTCGAAAACGATTTATACGAGAGTGTTTTAACCGTAACAGCCACGGTTAAGTTAGGAGAAGACACAGCCTACTTAACCGAAGTTAAGCAGGCCGGACTGTTTCTTATAAAAGGATTCCCGGATGATCGTATGGGCCCCATGTTGGGCAGTTTTTGCCCCAACTTGCTGTTTCCGTTTGCCCGTGAAGCCATTGGCTCATTGGTGCAAAAAGGTGGCTTCCCGCAATTGCTGTTAGACCCGGTTAACTTTGATGCGCTTTACGCGCAGCACGTTGAGCAAAGTCGCCAGAACGCGCCCGCCCCGGAAACACAACAGTAGTAAAAAACCAAGGCTAAGCGCGCCAGAACCGCCTGCCGAATTGGCAGCACCGAGTGCGGGTTGATTGTCGATTTGAACCTCAGCCGTGTCTGTGGCGGTGTCGCTATCCGTTGCTGGCGACGCTTCGGTTTGCTGTCGAGAAACAATCACAACCCAGTCTTGCTGACCATCAGATGGTGATGAGCCTACATTTATTTGTGGTCCTTCAGCGTTGTTAATTTGATTATCGAACTCGCCGGTACGAGGGTTAAACCACTCAATATTGTATTGCCCTGCAGTTGTGTTTAACGTGGGCTCAACATTGCCCTGGTTTAAATACACGGCATAGATTTCGCCGGCTTTGGCAAACACCTGATCGTTGGCGTCTGCACCTGTTAATGCCTGGTCTAGTGGTTGCATTTCCCAATAGGGCAGTCTTTGCTCCATAAGCTCGCGTGCAAAGCGCATGTAGCGAAACATGGGTTCGTGTACTCGAAAATTTTCAGTACGAATATCCGCGCCCTGAAAGCCAAAATACCATTCGATATTGCCACCGCTGAAGTACACGGGATACAGCACATCGCGGCGCATTTGCTCGGCATTGTCCACAGTTAAACCGGTGTTACCGGGCCCGACCTCGTCCATGTCAATAACCCAGGGCAATCCGGTTGCGGCAGATCGCTCGCGCCAATGTTCGGTAAATTCGTCGGCGTTTTCGGCATGAAACTGAATGGATGACGCAGTAAAAAGTTCGTTACCAATTAAGTTCTTGTACGCTTTCTCTGGTCCATCAACAAATGAATGCACCGCGATTGGGTGCCTGGCCCAATCAACACTGGCAATGGATTCAGCGAATGCAATGTGTTTCTGATCGCCATAGCGGCTTTCTTCGCTGATGTTCCATTTAACCGCATTTAAATATGTAAATCGGGCAACCATTTCGCGATAAAACAGCTTTCGTTCAATACCCAGTTCGCCATCGTCAAGCCACGCCTGATTTTCGGCTTCTTGTTCTGCCAGTACAAAGTGTGCAGCGATGCCTTTACGTTGCATGTGTTGCAATACCATGTTCCACTGGCGAAGTTTTGATACATCGTAGTGAGTGTTGTCAAAATGACTGCCGGTTGCTCCAAGAAACGGGTAGGTGTCGCGACCATCACCGCCTAAGTTCATCAGCAAAAAATACATAGAGTTAACACCCTGGCTGGCCAGGTAGTTAACGGCACCGATAATGCCTTTGCTGTCTTTACCTGTAGTATCAGAACTGAATAAAGGGTCGCCCGGTGCCCAGTCTGAAACGTGTTCGGTGTAGTGGTGCAAGCCCAGCGGCATAAATGCTTCACCAACACCGCCGGGTTGGTTCACCGTGTTGTCAAATCCGCTGTAAGCGAAAAAATTTTCCGGGCTATCCACACCGCCTTTAATCCAATACGGGCCGTTAGTAAATTTTAGGTAGTGTTCCCCAACATAAGAAAGCCTGCCATAGCGTTCAAAGCCTTGCGCGTTTTCGCTAAGCACAACATCGAATGAGCCCGTTTGCTCGTTTAACAAGGCCTGTAAATCAGTGGTTTGATCTTTAACGGCGGCGTTCTCACCTGCGTAAAGTTGAGCGCTGTATTGCCATGTACCTGTTTCATCAGCACTGAATCGAGCGCGCCAGACATTGCCACTGCCACCGCCCTGGCCATCTCCCGCGAAAAACCCCGGCACCAGAATCTGCAGTCCTGAGGGTGCGGTTAAGCTCAGCTCGTATCGAAAATCCAGAAATGGATTTGGGTTGTCGTCTGTTTCGTTCGCCTGTGGGCCGTTGATGTCTATTTCTATGGCTCGATAGGCCAAAGTGGGTTGCGAGACCGTAGCCGCAAAAGTAGGCGTCATCCATGGCTGCAATAGCAGCACCCCTATAGCAAGCCAAAGTAATAGCTCGCGATTTAAAAAAGCTTTCATCGTGTCTGTCCGCAAACTGTGCGTTAGCACAAGATATCGGACGCTGAAGCCTCGGGCTGAACACCGATTCAATGTCGCTTTCGAAAGAAAAAATCAGTCACTGCGACTTTATGACCGGAATCACGACAGACGCAAACTGTGCCAAGAGCCTTTATTTAAGCGGCGGAGCGAGAAATTGCTCGGGTGCAATAACCTATTTGGATAGATCAGTTTAATGTATACAGTGCGACCATCTGTGCTAGGTTTGAATTTGGAGTTGGTTTAATCCTGAGCAAGACATCCGCCCTCAACGTGTCTTTGTTGTATTTACAGAAGCAGCACAGACACAGTACAAACACAGTGAGTTCGGATGGGCTAGCACATCGATTGACTGGCGGTTGTTGGTGCCAGTTGTGGAATATGTATTTCATAACTACGTTCGACAATAGGCCTAAGTAATGATTCTTCACGACAAAAACGGATTTGTATTCCCTGATTTTCAACTCTCCTCTTTGCCCACCGGTGCGGTCAAACAACTGGTTAACAAGTTAGGCGCTCGGATTGCCAATGGCGACTATGCCGTGGGCGAAAACATGCCCATGGAGCCAGAGCTGGTCGCCGAGCACGGGGTGTCGCGCACGGTGGTCAGAGAAGCCATAAAAGTGTTATCCGGAAAAGGCCTGGTGCGAACAGCACGACGCTATGGCACGCATGTTTGTGATGTTGACGAATGGAACCTACTCGACCCGGACGTTATCAGCTGGCACGAACCCGCATCCCCAATGGCGCAGCGCATCTTTGCTGATGCCACTCAGTTTCGATTACTCATTGAGCCAAGAGCGGCCAGACTGGCAGCATCTAACGCTGATCGCACTCAATGTGAGTTGTTAAAAATGTCAGCTGAAGCCATCGCACTGGAGAAAACCTTGAGCGATGATCGAATGGCTGCCGACTTTGCCTTCCACGCAACCATACTCGACGCCTCAGGTAGCATGATGTTGCGTCAGTTCCGTGGGTTTTTAAACGCCATTTCCAAATTCTCTTACTCAACGGGTTCTATTGTTGTGCCTCACAGTCGTTCGGATACGCTGGCATACGCAGAAGTAGCCGAAGCCATTATGGAGAAGCAGCAAAGTCGCGCAGAACAGTTGATGTTTCAAGTGCTCAATGCAGAAGTTAACACGGCGTCCACCGCCAAACCTGCTGTCGCGGCATACGCATAGGGCGCCGACCTAACGCTCGGGCCTGAGGCTCGGGCGAACGATTGCAAATCAAGCCAGTAAGTGTTTTCTTATTTAAAGTCGTTTTGACGCCAGGCTTCAAAGGCAACAATAGCTACTGCGTTTGACAAGTTCAAACTGCGGCTGCCCGCTTTCATTGGGATTCGCAGACGATGGCTCACCCGTGCATCCTGTAGAACCTCATCAGGCAGCCCTCTGGTCTCAGGGCCGAAAAGCAACACGTCCTCAGGTTGGAAATGTTGCTCAGCGTAATTGCTTGAGCCCTTGGTGGTGCAGGCAAAGATTCGACCCGTTGTGGGTAAAATTACCCCCAGACAAGCCTCCAAATTGGGGTGAATTTGCATCGATGCTGCCTCATGATAGTCAAGGCCGGCGCGCCTGAAAGCCTTTTCTGATACCGAAAAACCCAGTGGTTCGACCAAATGCAGGCTGAATCCGGTGTTGGCACACAGTCGAATCAGATTGCCCGTGTTGGGTGGTATTTCCGGCTCGTAAAGCACAATATGGAACATGTGGCAGTAAATTGTCACTTAGGGTGGCGGAACCAGCTCGCTGAGGCGAGTCTGAACGATGTACATCCTTAATTTTAAGAGGTGCGTATCACAGCACTTGCCGATAGGCGGCATGCGAACTACCTTTATTATAGCTGCCGGAAGTAAGTGGCATTCTCATTGCTGAATTTACTAATACCAACGGGTTGGTAAATAAGCGGGAATTGTTGGATATGAGTATCAATGAACAGAGCGTCAGTGCCGAAAAACGGCATTACTACTCTTCATCACAAGGGCCTTTCCACAACGCCAATAACATATTGATGTTCTTTGGTGGTGGCGAACGGGCGGATATGGTCGAGACCATGATTCGTTCGCTTCGGCTGGGTGATACTTTGCTTACCGTCTGCGGAGAGCGTGGCAGTGGCAAGACAATGATGAGTCTGGTTCTGGCTGACAGGCTGAAACACCGCTACAACATTATCCGCTTCGATTTACCGCATGTATCAACCGCCTTGATGCTGCGCCACTTGTTAATAGAAATTTGCCCTCAACATGCCGATCTGATTACCGCAGATCAAGCCACTGACGGCGTATCCAGAGAATTAATTAATCAGGGAATGAGTTTTCTGGCGTCAGCGCTGCATGGCGAAACACCAGGCGATAAACCTTATTTGCTGACTATAGATACGCAGGCCGAGTTAAGCGTTGATTGCAAACAGTTGATTGACGATCTTGTTGCAACTCGGCCGAGCACCAGCCCGGCGATTCAAGTGGTTTTGTTTAAGCGTACTGAGATTAACGAACATCCTGGTAAGGTTAATGCGTCGCTGGCTAATGATGGCTCGACTAACCCGGCGGAAGATCACTACTGGCTAAGGCGACTGACTCTGGCTGAAATCAGTGAGTACCTGCGTCACCACATGATGTTGTTTGATTTTAATCAGCGCGATGTGTTTACACGTGAAATGGCTTATTTTATTGCTGATCGATCTGAAGGTGTTTTTCGTTCTATTAATACGCTTGCCCGAAATGCCTTTATGGTGGCAAGCCTTGAAGACGCCGAACATGTGTCGATGTCGCATTTGCTGGCCGCCGGTTTGCCAGCACCAAGTACCATAGAGGATACACACGGCTTTCTTTGGCGACATCGCAGTACCGTTGTGGGCCTGTTAGGTTGTGGCGTATTGCTGGGTATGGCGCTTGCCATTGCGTGGCTAAGATAGCTGTATAGAAAAATCCCCATTGTAAGTCATCATTTCATCAGTGTAGACTGATGTCAGGCGGCAGGAGCTGCCTCTTCTCGAAGGTTTTGGCCACTTTTTTGAGTGCCCTTATTTGCTTGTTTAGCATTAGCTTGCTTAGCATTAGCTTAAAAAGCACCTTTGCAACAAATGGAACTTGTTGATGGGCATGTTTGCACACCCCCGCTTAAAACGATATTGCTCAAAACGATATTGCTCAAAACGAGTACGGGCTTTTCGCGGCTGTGTGCTTGCGTTCAGTTTTTCACCTGTCCTGGTAGGCTGTGCCGCCTTTGCCAATATCCTTGACTTTCCTGCGGGCAAATCTGCACGGATTGATTCTCCGCCAGCTGCATCGCGCTCTGTTGTTTCGTCAGGCACTGAGGTTTCTCGCATTTCGCTGCATCACGAGTTAATCGATTGGCAGCGGGTTCAGCAACCGATTGCCACAGGTCAAAACGCCGCAAATAAAATAAAGACTACCGAAACGTCGTCAAGCCGGCCCGATCATGCCAATGATAAAGAAGCGCCTTCTAGTCTGATAAGCATGCAGCTAATAGACGCGCCCGTTGGACAAGTCCTGCATGATCTTGCGCACGATGCCGGACTCTCGCTGGCATTGCATCAAGCCATTGAAGGCACAGTCACTGTGCTTGCTCAGAGCCAAACCTTGGCAACAGTATTAACGCAGCTGGCTATGCAAATACCATTGCACTGGCAAATTGATAAAGGCATGTTGCACTTGTGGGGTGACAAGCCGTATGTAGAAAGCTATGCAGTTGATTACCTGAATATGGATCGTTCTACTCGTAGCCGTGTTGGTTTGGCGACCCAGGTGGGTACCATCAATGCAAGCTTGGAGTCCAGTGGTATGGGTTCGTCCAACAGTTCTCAAACAGCGCTGGAAAACAGTGCAGATCATCACTTCTGGGGTAGCCTGGCAATCGATCTCGATAGTTTGATTGGCCAGTCTGCCATTGCGGCTCAGGCGCGCTACACGATTAATCGTGATGCCGGTATGGTCACCTTGAATGCGCCCGCGTCTTTGCATCAAAACCTGAAAAACTATTTGCACATGCTCAATGCCAATGCGCAACGTCAGGTGCTCATTGAGGCAACGGTTGTCGAAGTCGCCTTGTCTGAAAATTTTCAGGCAGGCGTTGATTGGCAGTTAATGTCAGAATCGGTTAACGGTGTTAGCGCAGCTCAAATTCTAAGCGGGTCGCCAACGGTTAATGTCGAGAGTGTGTCACGTATACCTGCGCCAAATGGATTGTTAAGTCTGGTGCAAAAAACTGACGTAGGCACCATCACTGGCACCTTGAATTTGCTTGAACAATTCGGTGATGTACGCATATTGTCCAAGCCCAGAATCATTGCTCTGAATAATCAAACCTCGGTATTAAAAGTGGTGGATAACCGTGTGTACTTCACCGTAAATGTTGAAAGGCAACGGTCTGAAACCAAAGATGAAATTATTACTGAAACCGAAATTCATACTGTGCCCGTTGGACTGGTCATGAACGTGACACCGCATATCGATAAAGGCGGGGAGGTTATGCTAAACGTCAGGCCAACGCTGTCCAGAATACTGGGTTTTGTTGATGATCCAAATCCGGAGTTGGTGTCTGCTGATGTTCGAAACAGCGTGCCAGAGATTCAAGTGCGCGAAATGGAATCCATGTTACGCGTGCAAAGTGGGCAGGTCGCTATTATTGGGGGCCTTATGCAAGAAACGCAGGACGACAGTGACAGAGCGCTACCGGGTTTGTCGCGTATACCGCTAATTGGTGCCTTATTTCGGCAGCAGCGAAAAACGAGAGAACAAAGTGAGTTGCTTATTGTTTTAAAACCAACGGTGTTACCGGCTGAGTTACCGACTGAGTTACCGGCTGGGACGACAACAGAGTCCGGCCATCGGGCCAAGCACAACTAATCCACATAATTAAATTTCATCAAGCTTATGGAAGAGCTGCTAAAAAAGTTGCAAGACGATCAAGTCGTGAGTGTCGATCAGGTACGCGTTGTTGTTATGGAAACAGCGTTATCTGGCAAGTCGGTGCGAGATGTCTTACTGGAAACAGAGTTTGCGTCGCTGGCAACGCTGGAATCATATCAATCAGGTCCGCTGAGTATCGCACTTGATACAGAAGAATTTGTACCGGATAGCAACGCCATAGACTTGCTGAGTGAAGCCAAGGCGCGTGAGCACCGCGCATTACCCGTAACCTACGATTTATCCAGCAATGTACTGGTGCTGGCAGTCGAAGACCCAGATAACATCGTTGTGCGTGATCGCATTACGCGTGCGCTTGGTCCACATGTTGGTCTGGAGTTTCGTCGTGCTCATTTGGCTGATATTCATCGTGCGCTGGATAAGTGTTATGGCGTATGTCATTCCTTGCAGGGAATATTGTCTGAGCTTGAGCAACACGCAACCCGTCGCTCCGTCGCGCCCAACAACGATACTCTGGAACATGCTCCTGTAGTCAGACTCATTGATGCGTTGCTACAAGATGCGATTACACGGCGAGCA
>CALHOI010000099.1 GCA_938035525.1 uncultured Granulosicoccaceae bacterium | reverse complement strand
GATTGACCGAGAGCGCAAGCCGGTGCGTCTCAAGCCATCGGTGATGGAGTTGGAGCCACGCCTTAGAGAGGCGTCTCGAATCATGCATGCACTCAAACACGATTTACACCGCATCGATCAGCAACAGAGCGAACTGGTCGTCGTCAGTCAACATGCCATTAGCACAGCCATTGCCCCAAAATTAATAAAAGAAATCACCAACCATCACAATGTGCGCGTGCGGCTGCGCTCAGCCAACCGAGAAGAATGTTATTCCTTGCTGTTTTCAGGACAAGCAGACATTGGGTTGTTTTACCAGACGGAAGACGAACAGCCTGTCGAATCTGCACAGTTTGTCGATACCGTGCAGCTTAGTAGTGAGCCTTTGGTGCCCGTTATCGCACAACACCAACAGACACGATTTAACAAGGAGTTTGAACAGGGAGTAATAAGAGCCATCGCTTATCCACCAGGTGTTTTTCTCGGTGGTGTGTTGAGTCATTCAATACAACCACAGCTCGATACCAACATAAGCATGCAGTGGATTACCGAAACGGCCTTAACCACCGCCGCACTGCAAGCAGCCATCATCGGCGTTGGACTGGCATGGGTGCCGTTATCTCTTGCAAACGATGCGATTAAACGTGGAGAGGTTATTCGGCTGGACCCTACGCTTCCATCAGTATCAATGATGGTGGTGGCAATGCGGTCGGGTCTGCGGAGTCATAGTGCTCTGGATGAATCGTGGCAATTATTGGGTTCGCCATAGCAGTTATACGTAACCGACTTTGTTTGTGCATCTCAGGCATCTACACCGACACGGATAACGCCCGCTTCATTGCCTGCAAAGTATCCTCGGGTTTTTCAGACATCATCATATGACCGCAATCAGGTAATAAGCTAAAGGTACCACCCAGGGTATTTGCCAGTTTTTTACCCAGCTTGGTTGGGGTCATACGATCGGCATCGCCTGAGATTACCGTGGCATTAACCTTACCTGCCAAAGCACTGGCGGCAAGCTCGCCATTCTTGTATTCGTTACATGCATTTAAATCGGCGTACAACACGCCGGGTTCGGCGCGCTCTAGTAAAACTTCCATGGTGTTGTAAACATTGATACCAGAAATTTTATTGTTACCAATGCGCGAACCATAGCTATGCCCAAACATATTGATCATATCGATAGCAGCATGATCATTTTCACGCGCTGCATTCAGCAATGGATCACCAACTACCATGGGCACAGCACTGCCCAGCAACAGCAGCTTGTCCATTTTTTCTATTTGCATAGCAGCGGCTTCCAGTACCACCAGTGAGCCCATGCTGTGCCCGCAATAAATCAGTTTGTCAGCCGCCAGCTCTGTTGTGCTGGTTAAATGGGCAACAAAATCATTAAGCCACTGCGCGTTTTGTTCAATGCTGGAAAACGGCTGACCATCACTTGCGCCGTGTCCGGGTAAGTCGAGCGCAACCACATTGAATCCGTGCCGGGCAAAATAGCGGGCCAGCAAAACCCAAACGGTTCTGTCGAGCCCGGCACCGTGCTGCATTAACAGGGTGGGCAAACCTGATTGCCATTGCACACCACCCGAACTGACAAAGATGGATTGTTTGTTGTAACTGATATTCATTGGCTTACCTTGTGCGCACGTCGCAATGCGGTTGATAAATCTGCCAGCAGATCATCGACATCTTCCAGACCAACCGAGAGTCTGACCAAGCCTGGCAACACACCGGCTTTTTCAAGATCACTGTCATCCATACGCGAATGCGTGGTACTGGCCGGATGAATGACCAACGATTTTGCATCACCCACGTTAGCCAAGTGAGAAAACAGTTGCAGTGATTCTATGAACGCACTGCCAGCAGGACGCCCGCCGGCTAATTCAAACCCAAACACGGCACCGTACCCTTTAGGCAACAGTTCTTTGGCTATGTCGTGATCAGGGTGATTTGCTTGCGATGGATGAAACACATTGGCAACGGCTTCGTGTTGCGCAAGAAAATCTACGATGGCTTTGGTGTTGCTGACATGCCGGTCCATACGCATAGGCAAGGTTTCCAACCCTTGCAATAAATGAAAAGCATTATGCGGAGATAGACTGGCACCGAAGTCGCGCAAGCCTTCTTTACGGGCTCGCATAATGTAGGCATAGGGACCAAAATCTTCAACGAAATTCATGCCATGAAAACCCGCATAGGGTTCGGCCAGTTCGGGAAAGCGCCCTGACTTTTCCCAGCGAAAACGGCCACTGTCCACCAACACCCCGCCAACCGCCACACCGTGACCACCCATAAATTTGGTTAATGAATGCATGATGATATCGGCACCATGTTTAAACGGTTGCATAAGGTACGGCGTTGTTAGGGTTGCATCAACCATCAGTGGCAAGCCTTGTTCATGTGCGATAGCCGATACCTTTGGAATATCGACCACTTCGCAACGTGGATTGGCCACCGTTTCGGCAAACAATAACTTGGTGTTAGGTTGAATGGCGTCAGCAAATGCCTGTGGGTCACTTGGGTCAACAAAGGTGGTTTCAACACCAAAGCGCGGCAATGTATAAGTAAGCAGATTATGCGTACCGCCATACAAAGAATGAGATGCAACAATATGATCACCCGCGCCAGCCACCGTGGTTAGTCCAAGATGAATGGCCGCCATGCCACTGGCTGTGCAAACCGCACCCACGCCGCCTTCAAGCGCTGCCACTCGTTCTTCCAACACACCCACAGTAGGGTTGGAAATACGCGAGTACACATGACCTGCTCGGGCAATATCAAATAATGATGATGCTTTGTCGGCATCATCAAACACAAACGATGTGCTTTGATAAATGGGTGTGGCACGAGCACCCGTTTCGCTGTCAGGTCTTTGCCCGGCGTGCAAAGCCAGCGTATCGAAACCCAGATTCTTTGGTGCACTCATTGTTTTTCCTTGGTTAATACTGTGGGGCCTGGCAATCAGGTTATACCAAACTCGGCTTCACGTTCACGCTTAACAACGTCATAGTGTTCTGTTAACAGGTCGGATTTAGTCACAACACCCAACAAAACGGGATTTTCATTATCGGCATCGTCAACCACCGGTAAATACTCAACTTGTTGCTCAGCCATGCGCTGTAGCGCGGTGACAATGTTGGTACTGGCACCGGCAGAAAACTCGGCATCGAACGTAGCGGCCGTGGCCGGGTGATCAAGCCCTTCTTCGATGGCATGGGCTACAACCATTTGCAGAGTAGCGCTGCCAACATAGGCGCCCTCATCATCAACAATCATAACCAGGCGCTGACGCTGTGCACCCATTTTTGATTCGAGTTCACCAACTGTGCTTTCAGGGCTTGCGGTGGTGTAGCGCTGGTTAAGCAGATGCTCAATACGATGCGTCATTAACAAGGAGATATCACGCCCGGATGCGATGTTGACAGAGCGCTGCGATAACTGCCAGCGAAAAAACGAACCATGTCCGGTTAACGACATCGTTGTGCTGGCAAAAGCGGCGGCCGTCATAATGCCCAGGGTGATATCGTAATTACGGGTCAATTCAAAGACGATAAGAATGGTTGATATAGGTGCGCCTAACATGGCTGATGCGACAGCCGCCGTACCCACCACAGCATAAACACCTTGGTCGGCTATCGGTAGTCCAATGATCGACACTAACACCCAAAACCCACCACCAAGCAGCGCGCCGATATAAACCGCCGGACTGAACACGCCACCAGCGAACCCACTGCCTATGGCCAGACCGACACACAGTATTTTAAATATCAGCAACGAGAGTAATAAGTTAAGTGCCAGCTCACCACGCAATGCAAGTGCAATAGCCTCGGTTCCCACACTGAGTATCAGTGGCAGCTCAACAGCGATCATGCCAATGAGGCAACCAGCCATGGCGGGACGCAGCCATCTCGGCACCCGGGTATAAGCCCAGCTTTTTTGACACAGCGACACTAACTGAATAACAAGCCACGACACACCAGCACCTAAAATACCCAACAGGGCAAACGCCAGCAGCTCCCAATACGAAGACAACGAGTACTCAGGCAGATAAAACAATGGCTCGCCACCAATAAAAACATCTCGAACCACCACAGCAACCATGACGGCAATAACAATGGGCGCAAATACGCGCAGGGTGTAATAACCCACAATAACTTCGAGCGCAAAAATAACCGCCGCTATTGGCGTTGCAAAAGAAACGGTCACTGCCGCAGCTGCACCACAACCCAGCATGGCCAGAGATTGACGCCTGTCGAGTCCTAGCTTCTCGGCAATCCATGCACTCAGTGAGGCACCTATGTGCACGGCTGGGCCCTCTCGGCCCAAGGGCGCGCCAACGCCAATCGACAAGGCCGCGGCGATGGCCGCACCGATACCAGAACGGGCTGACATGCGCGCACTGTTTAAGGCGCAAGCTTCCATCACATCGGCAATACCGTGGTAACGCTTACCCGGCAACCATTCCATTAACAAGCCGACCAACAAACCCCCAACCGTTGGCACCAGAATGACACGCCACGCAGGCAGGCTTTGCGCAATGCTGGAAAAGCGAAGTTCGGATGCATCGCCAAAGCCGATCAGCTGTACCAATAAAATAAGATGAATTAAACCCAGCGTGGCAAGTCCAACCACCCCACCAATAATGGCAGCAAAGAAAAAAAACAGAACCCGATTACCCAGCGGCGATTGTAATAACGCTGGCAGGTTCATTAACGATGCCCCATGCTATGCCGGGCAAACTGCTTTTTTAAAACCGGAATTCTGTCTAATCCTAATAAACCTAAAGCACGCAAGTGCGCGATGGGTGCAGCACTTCCCCGAAACGTTCGCGCCAGTGCATCGGTCATTCTGACGACGGCTTTGTGATCGGCTTGACGAGATTGCGCAAATGCACTTAATGCGTTTGCGTCTCCCGGGTCGCTTTGCGTGTCTTTTAACGTGTTCAGTAAGCCAACCACATCACGTACAGCCAGGTTATAGCCCTGACCTGCCACCGGGTGTAATAAGCGCATGGCATTTCCCATTAGCAGCAACCTTGGACCCACCTGTCGTGTTGCTTCAATGCGCACCAGTGGGGTAAAAAATCGAGGACCCACCGATAAAAATTGCCCAAGCCGGTAGCCAAAAGCACGTTGCAGTTCGGCTAAAAAGTCAACATGGTTCATTGCGGCCATTGCTTCGCGCTGATCGGGACCAATGCAATAAACAAAGCTAGCCTGATTGTTGGGTCGTGGCAGCAAAGCCAGCGGCCCACTTGGGGTGAAGCGCTCATAGGCAACTTCCTCGTGAGCCTGACTCAGTTTAACCACGCCGAGTACACCTACCTGATCATAGTCTGTGTGCCTGGTTGTGATACCGGCAGCTTCGCGCAGCGATGAGCTAACACCGTCAACTGCAATCACTAAACGACATTGCAGGCTACGGCTTTGATTATCACGCTGATAGTGCACGTCAGCAACATCTTGATGATAGTGAACCTGGTTAACAGATGCGCCGTCGAACCGAATAACTGAGCTGCTTTGTAGTGCCGTTTCGAAAGAGGCCAGAAACGCTGCGTTATCGACGACCTGACCCAAAGCCTGTAGTGAGTATGACTCGCTGTCGATAACGGTGCTGCCAAAATAGCCCTTATGACTGACATGCACTTGGCGAATGGCACAGGCATCCACCGATGCCTTGTCCCACAATTGATGCGTTTGCAAGGCGTCTACAGTCGCGGCAGAAAGTGCCGTAAACCCTTTACCACGACCCTGCGCGTTTGCACCGTTATTGTTTGACGTTTGTTTATTATGTTGTTCCAGTAAGGCAACCGACCAACCCAAGCGCGCAAGCATGATGGCCACGGGTGTGCCAACCAGACCGCCACCCACTACTGCTATATCAACCCGGGACGACTCACTCACGCTGGATTCATCACACTCTCAATTTTTTCAACAGACTTTGGCACGTCTGAGGAAATAACCTCGTGACCATCTTTTGTGACAATCACATCGTCTTCTATGCGAATACCCATGTTGCGGTATTTTTTGGGGATTTTGCGAGAGTTATTTAAGTACAGTCCCGGTTCAATGGTTAGCACCATGCCCGGTTCCAGCAATCGAAAGTTGCCATCGATTTTGTATTCACCAACATCGTGCACATCGTGCCCAAGCCAATGCCCGGTTGTGTGCATGTAATAAGGCTTATACGCCTGGTCTTTTATTAGGCTGGATAGTGAACCTTTCAGAATACCTATGTCGCGCAAACCGGCGGTGAGCACTTTAACGGCAGCATCGTGTGGGTCATTCCAATGATTGCCAGGCTTGACAGCTTTTATGGCTGCTAATTGAGATGCCAACACAATTTCATACACGGTTTTTTGATCTTTACTAAACCGGCCATTTACCGGAAAAGTGCGGGTAATGTCTCCAGCATAACCCTCGTACTCTGCACCCGAGTCAATTAATACCAGGGAGCCATCTTCGAGTACATCGGCGTTTTCCGTGTAGTGCAATATGCAACCGTTCTCTCCACCACCAACAATCGGTGAAAACGCATGACAGGCATTATGGCTTCTATAGGTATGAATGAGTGATGCTTCGAGTTGGTATTCGTGCATGCCAGGTTGACACACCTGCATGGCACGCTTGTGGGCATCGGCACTGATTTTGGCCGCCTTCTTCAACAAGCCCAGCTCGTAACGACTTTTCTGTACACGCATTTCGTGTAGGTGGTAGTCGAGCGATATAAACGCGTCGGGGTCGGAACCACTGCGACGACTTGAGCGTGCACGCTTTAGCCAACCTAATAAGCGTGCATCAAACTGTTGGTCTTTACCCAAGGTGTGATACACATATTGCCTGCCTTCAAGCAAGCCTGGCAAAATTTCATCAATGTCTCCAATAGGGAACGCATCGTCAGCACCTAAAGCAGACGGTGCTCGTTCAACACCAAGACGTCTGCCATGCCAGGTTTCTTTCTGTGGGTCGCGGTCGCGACAAAACATTAAAAACTGGCCTGCTTTGCGACCTGGTACCAACACCATCAAACTTTCAGGTTCGTTGAAACCACAAAGATAACTGAAGTTACTGTCTTGCCTATAAGGGTATTCGGTATCGCGCGAGCGGACCACTTCGTTGGCCGCCGGTATTAACGCGATGGAGTTATCTCCCATGGCGCGCATGATGGCCCGCCTGCGACGTTTTAGTTCTGCTGCATGCGCCTTGCTGATTGTTGTCATAATGCTAGTGAACTTGGTTGTCGTGAACCGCAACCGGTTGTAATTCTTCGGTAATAAGTAACACCCCAACCCGCACATATTCACTGAGCTCGCTCAGTGTTTCCTCATCTATTTCATTGAGGCTTGTGGTTGCGGTAGAGTCTATTTCGTTAAAGTCTTTGATAATTTCAGCGGTGTCGGCAGGCAGCTTTGAATTAGCGCGCCCTGCAGTGGCCAGTCCCAGACCGTAACAAAATCCTGCACAAAAATCGCCCAATGCCCTAAGACGCTCGGTGATGGCGACATGATCTTCCGGGAGCAGTGGGTTAAACCCGAAATCGCTGTCATTCAATGATTCGTGTACCTTTGAAAACCAGGCATCCAGGGTCTTGATTTCTTCGACCCGACTAGCCAGTGAACCGGGCTCCAGTTCGGCCGCATCGAGTAATTCTGCCAGCCACAGCTTTTTGGCCGTGGACGAGGGTTGGGCGCTGAGCAAGCCACACAAAAGCCCATGAGTCTCTGAAGCGCCCACTGGTACCGCCAATCGGCCCAATAAGGCCGACAGATCGTCAAATTGTGTGTTTCGTGACACGCGAATACTTGCCTGATAGGGACCGGTCAAGTATACAATGCACTCTATCTAAACGCAGGCCGGAAAATGAGTAGAAGTACCCTCGACAAAGAGTTCGCACTGATGCAATCCCGGGTGCAGGATGTGGCGAAGCTGTGTGAGCGACTGCGTCAGGAAAACAAGGCTTTGTTAGAGCAGCAAAACGACCTGGTCGAGGAGCGATCAAAGCTGATAGAAAAAAACGAAATGGCACGTGCCAAGGTCGAGCAAATGATCAGCCGCCTGAAGTCGATGGAAGCGAGTCAATGAGTAAAACCATACCGGATACTGCGTCAGAGACCAAAGCGGTCAAGCTGCGTATTCTCGACAAGGAAGTGCAAATCGCTTGCAAGGCGGGTGAGGAAAACGATCTGGCAAAAGCTGCCGCACACGTTGATAAATCCATGCGTGAATTACGTTTAAAAAACGCGTCGTCTAACATAGAGAAAATCGCCATCGTCACCGCCATTAACACGGCTAATGCTTTACTACAATCGCGTTCAATTCAAGTTAACGATTCTTCATCAAGAGATAGCGCGCTTAGTGACAAGGCGGCAAAAATTAATTCAGAGCTTGAAGCGCTGCTTAACGAACCCGAGCGTTAACTCATCGCCTTTTTAAAATATTAGCTCAAAGCGTTAGCTCAAACCGTCACTTCGAGCGCTAACAATCATCAACAGACTCATGGTTATCGTGCTACTCTTTAGTCGTACCTTCTGCGGTGCTTGTTATCTGGCTGGGTATATCCCTTGAGCCTAATTTCACACCCCGGGAACTTTCGGTCACTGTTGTTGTGCACGTCCGCTACGGCGGAAAGCCTGATACGGTTCCGATCGTCCCCACCTGAACCGATTGGTTCAAGGTAGCACACCAGAAACGGCACTCGTGGTTGGTACACTATCACGCTCAAGCCACTCATATCATCACACATGGATCCGGAAAAAACCAAAATAACCTCAGAAAAAAAACAGCGTGATGACATTCGCTTAAACATCAGAAAAAAAAGAAACGAACTAAGCCTGCAAGCCTTACAAACAGCAGCCAAACTGTTACTACAGAACTGTATACCTTCCCTTGAAAACGTTAGCAGTGTTGCTGGCTACCAATCAATGCAAGGGGAAATGAACCTCGACCCAGTGTTTGAACATTGCCATCAACACAACATCATGACACTGCTGCCCATTATGCGTGGCCAGTCTTTGATGTTTGCACCCTTTACTGCAGCAAGCACATTTACTGTTAAGCAATACGGTATAAAAGAACCCGACACGCCACAAAGCGAATGGTTATCACCCGATCAGCTCAACCTGGTGCTGGTGCCGCTAGTGGCTTTTGATAACACCTGCAACCGCATTGGCATGGGCGGTGGGTTTTATGACCGTAGTTTCGAATTCAGAAAAAACAAAAAAACGCCGCCAACGCTAATAGGCGTTGCGCATCAACTACAGCAAGTTGAAGATGTGCTGCCCCAGCCTTGGGACGTGGCACTCGATGGCATCATTACCGACAAAAAAATCATTACTGCAAAAAAAGTTTGATCGCATCATTAGAAGATTCTTCTTCGGCAATAAAACCAAGCTTGGTAACGAATTGTTGTAACTCTTTTTCGTTGGCATCGAGTAATTGCAGCCCAACCAATACTCGTCCGTACGCAGCGCCATGGTTGCGATAATGAAATAACGATATATTCCAGTTTTTACCCACATGCGATAAAAAATCATACAAGGCACCGGGGCGTTCCGGGAAACGGAATCGATAGATGCGTTCGTCACCAAGCGATGCATGTCCACCAATCATGTGCCTGACATGTAACTTTGCGGTATCGTTATTGGTCATGTCGAGCACCGAGTAGCCTTTTTGTTCCAGTGACCCTATTAGCGCCATACGCTCCTGATAACCACCAGCGAGCTCGACGCCAGCAAACACATAAGCTCGTTCTTTATCGGCATAACGGTAATTGAATTCAGTGACGCTACGTTTACCCAATGCTTCACAAAAGCCAAGAAAGCTGCCTGGTTTTTCGGGCATGCTTACCGCCAGTAAAGCCTCACGACTGACGCCTATTTCTGCCCGCTCAGCAATGTGTCGCAAACGATCAAAATTTAAATTTGCGCCACTGCTGATACAAATAAAGGTTTTACCCGAAACACCCTGGTCTTTAATGTAACGCCTCATGCCAGCCAAAGCCAGTGCACCTGCAGGTTCGGTCAAGGTTCGGGTGTCAGTGAAAATATCTTTGATAGCGGTCGACATTTCATCCACGGTCACCAAAACAATTTCGTCTACAAATTCGCGACACACCTTAAAGGTTTCTTCACCGGCACGCTTAACTGCGACGCCATCAGCAAACAGCCCAACATGCTCCAGGTCCACACACTTTCCAGCGGCCATAGCCGCGTGCATGCAGGCGGCATCTACCGGCTCTACACCGATAATGCGAACCTCTGGGCGAAGATACTTCATGTAAGCAGAGACACCGGCGGCAAGCCCCCCACCACCAATAGGAATAAACACGGCGTCAAGCTTACCGGGGTGTTGTTGGCACAACTCAACGCCCACCGTACCCTGCCCGGCGATGGTATCGGCGGCATCAAATGGGTGAATAAACGAATATTGCTTTTCTTCTGCCAGTGCTAATGCGTGGCTAAGTGCCGCGTTAAAATCATCACCCACCAGAACGGCCTCGGCACCCAATTCGCGAACTGCATCAACTTTTATACTGGGCGTGGTTTGCGGCATAACAATACAAGCCGGCAAACCAAGGTGACGAGCTGCTAAAGCCACACCTTGCGCGTGGTTTCCAGCGCTGGCTGCAATGACGCCCTGGATTTTGCGTTCCTGAGAAAGCTGGTATATGCGGTTAAAGGCACCACGACACTTAAACGAAAAAATCGGTTGTTCATCTTCGCGCTTTAGCAAAACCGTGTTGTCGAGACGCTGCGAAAGCAACGGGACTTCGTGCAAACGCGTCTCTTTTGCCACATCATAGACACGGGCAGAGAGTATGCGTTTGATATACTGTTGGTGAAAGCTGCTCATTTTAGCGCAACGGTCTCATTCGGACTTGGCATACTAAGGTAACAATGCACAAAGGTAAACAGGCTGCAGCACTGGCTGCTATCCAGATGGTTAAGCCAGACTCAATTCTGGGTATTGGCACCGGTTCAACCGTCAACATATTCATAGAAGAGCTAGCCAAAGCCGGCGTACGGCTCGAAGGCGCCGTCGCCAGTTCGGAAAGCACCGCTGCGTTATTACAACAACACGGCTATGAAGTACTCGATTTAAACATGACCGGCTCTCTCGACTTATACATTGATGGAGCCGACGAGGCCAACCATCAGTTACAACTGATTAAAGGTGGCGGTGCTGCACTAACGCGGGAAAAAATTATCGCAGCAGCCAGTGCGCAGTTCGTGTGCATTGTCGATGACTCTAAAGTGGTCGATGTGCTCGGCGAATTCCCTCTACCAGTCGAGGTGATTCCCATGGCCCGAAGCTACGTCGCCCGCGAAATAGTCACGCTGGGCGCAGACCCGGAATTCCGAGAAGCACCGCGTACTGATAACGGCAATCAGATTCTGGATTGCGTTGGCATGCACATCGACAACCCCGAAGAAACAGAAAACATCATTAATAATATCAGCGGCGTTGTCACGGTGGGGTTGTTTGCAGCGCGACCGGCAGACACCTTGTTAGTGGGTTACACCGATGGCCGGGTTGAGGAGCGTACTGCTCAATAGCGCAGCTGTCTCTCGTTATCCTGCGCTATCCAGCAGCTATCCGAGTGCTATCCGAGAGCTGCCGCATTCAGGCTATCTTCGCCAGACAATGGCAGTCGCATGCGAATAGTGGTGCCTGAGCCGGGGCTCACAGCACTGACTTCGCCGCCATGCTGGGATACAACGCGAGCAACCAGCGCTAAACCCAGACCAATACCCTTAAACGTTTTGGCCACCTTGGCGTCGCGCTTAAAGCGAGTGAACAAACTGCCCATCATTGCCGGATCAATGCCAACACCCTCGTCGCTGACCTCAAGCACAACATGGTTGTCTACGCGCTCTGTTTTAATGGTCACTCGCCCGCCTTCATTGGAGTACTTGATCGCATTGCCCACCACATTGGCGACTGCTCGTTCAAGCGACGCGGCATCACCGGTCATCCATAAGTCGTCGTCAGTGGTTTCAATGTCAAAGCTGATCTCACGACTGATTGCTTGTGGCAACAGCTGATCAAGAGAATTATCAACCACGGCATTAAACAGTACCTCTTCAAAGGAATCTGCTGACAAGGAATCAGCACGCGACACATGAAGCAGATCGTCCATCATGCGCAAACTACGATTAATGTTGGCTTGAGTACGTCTATTGATCTCACTGTCGATATCTTCGTTTTCACCTTCCAGCAGGTACAGCGCCGATATCAGCGGAGAGCGCAAATCGTGTGATAAGTAGTCAACCATTTCTGACCTTGCACGTTCTGCACTGCGGATTTCCGATACATCAATGACGGTAGCGCAGATTAGCCTGTCAGTAAGCTCATCACCGACGGTATTAAAGTTAACCACCAGCTCTCTTTCGCCATCAGCGAACGCAATTTGCCACGATTTAGCATTTAAAATCAGCTCTCGCATGCGTTGACGAATCTCGACGCTTTCTTCTTCTGCGTGAGTAATCGTGTTAATAAAATTAACCAGCAACACATTGTGTTCAATTTCAGGGAGCAGCTGATACACCTGCTCGTTACCACGCACCATTTCGCCAGCCGCGTTCCAGACAATTAAACCTGCCGGGCTGCCTTCCAGAATGGAATCGCTGAACGCGCTCAGGTTGCGCAGCCACGCCACCTGATCACTCAGCTTTAACGTGTTAATTTGCAGCCGCTCTATAGAACCTGACATTCGAGCGGGTTTATTGCGTGACTGAACGCGGGCCAACGTGTCTATGTAGCCCGTTAGTTGCTGCGCGACCGATGGGTCGTCGATGGCCAGAGATATTTCAAGTCGCCCAGGCGTGGGGTAACGCTTCGAATAAACACCATTAGACTTGGACCAACGATTCATGGGTGTCAGATCGTGGGTTTTAGTTATTGGCGCTCCGCCACTGAACTGCTGTCCTTTGGCGCTGAATCGCCATCCCTGCACTGGCAAGTGCAGCTCTGCATTTTTAAAAAAATCGGCGAGTAATTCGTTCTCGCTACTGTCGAGCTGAGACAGCGGTTCCAGCAATGCCGTTTCAGATTCTAAAAAGCGGTTCAGGTAGTTAAGGCGATTCCAACTCCACAAGATATAACTGACAAAAATGGGAATACTGGCAGCCAATGGGGCATACCAACTGTTAGCGAATCTGTAAAGCACAAAGCTGACGGCAATAGGCAGCACCGAACCGATCAAAGCAATCAGCAAACCCCACTGCGGTCGCGCCCGTGAGTACACCAACAACATAAGTGGCAACAACACAATGGCCACAAGAATGTTCAGGTGTGAATTCAAGCGCGATTTCAATCGCCCGTCGAGCAAGCTTGAATAAATATTGGCGTGTATTTCGACGCCTGGCATCAATTGATCAAGGGCCGATACTGGCGTTGGCACCACATCGCCCAGACCCGTGCTGGTTAGCCCGACAAAAACCACTTTGTCTGCTAAGGCTTCTTTTGGCGCTGTACCATTGACAATGGCTTCGGCGGAAACGCTGGGCATGGTGCCTCGCGGACCGTAAAATGGGATAAGCACTTCGAGGTCTTGCACCCAGCTGTTTGCAACTTCACCAGCCTCCCATCGCTTACCCGGCAGATCATCGTCTTCCAGTCCATCAGGGTGTTCAAGCTTTGCAAACGCAGACAGTGCTAAAGCAGACCAATGCGCACGCTCTATACCGGCCTTTAAAAAAACCCTGCGCACCAGTCCATCGTTATCAATGGGCAAAATAATATGCCCAAGATCATCCGCTTGCCGTAGCACCAGTGGCATGGGAAACTTCTCCTGCGCACCAACACGGCCTTCTGTGAGCACCGGCAGCACAACAGTATCAATTCGCCCAACCGCATCGGCCAATGCTTGATCGATACCCTGCTCGGTCGATTTTTCGATAAACAGCACATCGATAACCGCTGCTCTGACCTTGTAGTTGGCAAGCTGCTGAAATAAAACTGTTTGTAGTTCGCGAGACCAGGGCCAACGGCCAAGGGCCGATAAACTGGGGGAGTCGATAGCCGCGATAACGACTTCTTCTGGTGGTGTGCTTTGAGAAAAACGAACCCAGTTGTCATGCAACAGGTTATCGATTTTCTGAGTTGCCTGGCTCCAGATTAGCAGCCAGGTAAGCAGCAGCAACAGACAAAAGAACACAACCATCGACAGGATGGTTATGCCTCTGCGTTTTGGTGCCGGCGAGTTCGCCATAGGCTAGTCGTTACTCGTATGCTCCTCGAGCCGATAACCGTGTTGATAGATCGATGTTAGTTTCCAGCGCTCGGATGCCAGCAGCCTGAGCTTCTTGCGCAAGCGACTCGCGTGGGTATCGACCGTTCTAGTATTGAGCTCAGCAGAGGTACCCCATACCGAGGTGAGCAGATGCTGGCGCGATAATACTCTGCCACGATTACGGAACAAGAACAAAGCAAGCTCGTATTCTTTTTCGGTGAGCTTGATCACTTCATCGTCGAGACGCACCTGTCGATTGGACGTATCAAACGTATAAGGAGGACATTCCAGCATTTCGGTTTCAGGTTGAGCCCGACGCGCAAGCGCATACAGCCGCGCTAATAATTCGTGCTGCCGGACTGGCTTTGCCAGGTAGTCGTCTGCACCGGCTTGCAATGCTGTAACGATGTCCTCTTCGGCCTGCCTTGCCGTTACAAAAATAATGGGGATATCACTGGTCAGTGTTTTTCGAATCCAATGCAGCACTTCCAATCCGGAGCTGCCGGTTTCCAATGTCCAGTCAAGCACCACCACATCGTAACTGGATTTTCTGAACGCGCGCTGAAAGTCCTCAGCGGTGTTGAAAACGCCGCAGTGATATTCTTTACCTTCAATCCATCCACTGACTCGAGCTGCTTGTTCAGCGTTGTCTTCGAGTAAAGCGATGCGCAGTTTCTGACGCTCTGCCATATCTTTGTATTCCTCCGATGAGCGAGTACGCGAATCTATGAACAGACACCTGTCCAACTCCCTTCGCGCTCATACGTGCTTAAGCAACAATTAGCTCGCTATTTTGCCCTGTTTCGCCCCGCTACGGAAACAAAATAACCAAACTTGCAACCCCCGCCACGCAAACAGGCCATATAGTAGCGTTGAATTGGCCAGGCAATCAAGCCCTCATCAAATTAAAGTTGTTTTTTTTCAGCCACTTAGACAGCGTGACGTAAAACTGCCGCGAACACTGTGATGTTAGGAAAAACTACAAAGAAGTACTGGCAACAGGGTTGAAATAATGCCTGCCACCCTCTAAATCGCGGATTCGATCGACCAACAGAGACACATCCTGCTGATCATCAGCCAGATTGATATCGCTGGCGTTAACGATCAGCAGCGAGGATTCGGCGTACTCATGGAAGTAACGCTCATAACTACTGATGAGCTGTTGCAAGTAATGAGAGTCAATGCGTTGCTCGTGGCGCAGACCTCGTCTCTCGATACGCTGAATTAATTTTTCCAGTGGCGCTTGCAGGTAAATAACCAAATCAGGCCGCACACAATCTGCACTCATGCGATCAAACAAACGTGTGTACATCCACCATTCATCTTCGCTGAGTGTTAGCTCTGCAAAGAGTTTATCTTTGTCCAGTAAAAAGTCCGCGATCATTGGCGTCGTTGGCCGCGCCACGGCCGGACTGTTAAGCACCTCTAAACGCGACAGCAAAAAATGTAATTGCGTGTGCAACGCCACGGGTTTGGGGTCTTTGTAAAACTGTTTCAGATACGGGTTGTGGGTTTCGGTGTCCTGAACCAGTTCAGCGCCGAACTCTTGTGCAAGTATTTTAGCCAACGTTGATTTGCCTACGCCTATAGGCCCTTCGATCGCAATAAATTGATGCTTCATAAACTAGAGTTTAGTCTGCGAATATCAAATTGCTGACATTGGCTAACAAGATCGCTTAGCGCACCAAGCGCAGGGATAGTCAGGTCGGGTGTCAGTTCGGCCAGCGGTAACAGCACAAACGAGCGATCAGCGATACCGGGGTGCGGTACGGTTAAACTTGGTGTGTCTATTATTTGTTCACCGTATAGCAGCAAATCCAAATCAAGCGTGCGTGGCCCCCATCGCTCACCGGTACGCACTCGGCCATGATGGGTTTCGATGTCCTGTAAAACACCCAGCAGCGCAAGTGCAGCCAGATCGGTTTGAAACCTGACCACCGCGTTCAGGTAGTCGGGTTGATCCTGAGGCCCCATTGGCGAGGTTTCGTAGACAGAAGAACAAGCCAGATCGCTAATTTGCTGGTGACTTTCAAGCGCACTGACTGCGCTGGACAGGTTCTTATGTCGCGACCCAAGGTTGCATCCCAAAGCCACATGGACTCGAGAGGCTCCTCCATGACTAGTCTTTGCTGGGCTTGCCATTAGGTTGGGCATTGGTGGGTTTGGCTTTTCCAGAACGGCGACGACGACGCTTCTTTTTCGATGGGGTGTCAGGTTTGGGTTCACCCCATAAACCGTACACCGCTTTTTTACGAGAGGTGTAATCCACGCGATCATGAAACGGCACTTCTTGCACTTCTGTCCACCAGGCAGCCACCTCGACTAGCTCGGGCTCAATGGTTGAGCGTAAACATAAAAAATCATAAGCGGCTCGAAATCGTCGGCCTTCCATTAACTTAAGCGCACGCTTACCACGCCATTGCTCAAGACGAGGCTGTAGCTGCCAGATTTCTCGCATTGGGCCAGAAAACCGTTTTGGAATGCTGA
This sequence comes from uncultured Granulosicoccaceae bacterium, assembly GCA_938035525.1. Classification (GTDB taxonomy): domain Bacteria; phylum Pseudomonadota; class Gammaproteobacteria; order Granulosicoccales; family Granulosicoccaceae; genus Granulosicoccus. Next base: position 46,812 of record CALHOI010000099.1, on the reverse strand, counting down.
TAACAGCCAGCTGCCGTTTAAGCACATCTTCGGATGCCAGCATTAACGCCTCCGACACCTTCTTGCCATCACTTATATATTGTTTGGTTTCGGCCTCTACATCAGGCCACAACATGAAAGCCAATAAATACGCCGGCGTTATCGGCTTACCCTGACTAACCCGTTTATCCGTATTCACCAGTGCCGCATTGAGCATTTTTTCTAGCTCAGGGGATGCGTTTTCTGCCAGGCGTTTGGCTAGCATGGGGAACAGGTATTCCAGCAGGTCGTGTTTGCGCACCGCAGCAAAGCTGCGTTTGGAGTAACCGCCTTGAAATAATTTGAGCACTTCGTCAAACATGCGCGCAGGCGATTGATTGGCCAGCAAGGGCGCTGTTTGCTGCATTGCGCTTAATGTGTCTGGCGCAATATCAAATTCCAGTTTGGCTGCCAATCGTACGGCTCTTAACACCCGTACAGGGTCTTCTTCGCAACGCGTTACCGGGTCACCAATGAGCCGGAACAGCTTCTGATTTAGATCGTGTAAGCCGCCAACATAATCAACCACACTGTGATCAGCGATGTTGTAGTACAAAGCGTTTACCGAAAAATCACGGCGTATGGCGTCTTCTTCGATTGTGCCGAACACGTTATCGCGAACAATACGTCCGGCCTCGCCAACTTCACCACCGGTGCCTTTATCGTGGGAGGCGCGAAAAGTAGCCACTTCGATAATGTCGCGACCATACACCACATGCACCAATCGAAACCGACGGCCAATAATGCGTGAATTGCGAAATAAGGCGCGCACGTCCTCGGGGCTTGCGTCGGTTGCAACGTCAAAGTCTTTGGGTTGCAAACCAACCAACACGTCACGCACACCACCACCAACAAGATAGGCCGCAAAGCCTCCTTCATGCAGTCGGTTCAGCACTTTCAGTGCGTTTGCGCTAATAGACTTGCGAGACACGCAGTGATCTTCGCGCGCGACTATGACGGCGGTGGGTGTTTGATTATTACTGGATAACATCGATCGGGTTTTATCGATCATTGACTTTGATAAGCCACCAATTCGTTTAAGCACCTTATCCTCCCTGTGTGTGCATTACGGGTTATCACCCACGTTTGAGTCTTCATCATCAGGCACCATGTCCGTAGGCGCTGAGTCGTTCTGATTCTGAAAACGGATTATTTGCCGGCGTTGTTTTTTCGAGGGTCGACCGCTACCGGCAAGCCCGACTCTGGTTTGATAATCCAGACGCGACGTGGCTGATTGCGCCTCGCGTGCCGCGATGCTTTGCTCGGATTCCTGATACAGCAAAGCGGCTTCAGAGGCTGGTCGCCTTTTATCGTTCAGACCCAGCACGGTGACATCAAATACATACGGGGTCTTTTCAATTTGGACGGTGTCACCAACCTGAATAGTGCGTGAAGGCTTGATTCGCTGACCATCAACCCGAACTCGATTCTTGGCTATGGCATCTGATGCCACACTGCGGGTTTTAAAAAACCGGGCCGCCCACAACCATTTGTCAATTCTTAAGCGACTGATTGAGTTTATCGGTGCGTCTGACATTAATTAGCTCGCCAGCACGGTAAACTTGGGCATTCTTTTGTGTCCACTTTTTCTAAAAGCAGATTCAGGTATGCAAATAACGGTTTACAGAAGTTCGAAAAAAGACGGCTTATATGTCTACGTGGCTCCAGGCACCGAGCTTGCCGGTTTGCCAGCGCCAGTGCTGAAACAATTGGGCGAGCCTGAGGTCGCACTCGAATTTGATTTGAGCACCAAACAGCGATTATCGAATGCGGATATAAACGAAGTACGTGAGTCGCTTGAAAACAGCGGTTTTTACGTACAGAGTACGAGCGACGTTGAGGCCTTGCTGGCACTGGCGTCCAAACAAGGCATACGGCCAAAAAAGTAGCGTGCCGAACCGATGGCTGCAAACGTTCTATTTGGGCTCTACCGTCTGCAAGTCGCTTTCCTGTGAAGAAAAGTAAGCCGCCAGATCAGCAATTTGCTGGTCGCTAAGGCCCGCGGCAAAACCGCTCATAATGGCATTTTGACGATCGCCCGACCGATAAGCTTTAAGCGCGTGCACCAGATAACTCTCGTACTGCCCGGCTAATTTGGGGTTAGTTGGAATAGTTGAGTTACCGTCAGCGCCATGGCAAGCCGCACAGGTGGCGGAGGCTGCTTTACCGGCCTCGGCATCGCCACCAGCAAGCGCTGCACCACTAAACAGACTACCAGCCAAAAAGACACCAGCTGCCGCAACATTGAATTTTATGTTTTTGATTGTCATTGTCTGCACCCTATTTCTTACCCTGACTGGCAAAGTATTCGGCAATGTCGTTGATGTCTTCGTCGGTTAGAAGATTGGCATTGGCCTGCATGGTCGGGTGTGCCCGCTGCTTGGAGCGATAGGCTTTGAGGGCAGCCACAATGTAGTCTTTGTGCTGGCCACCGATTCGCGGCACATGGTACGTGGGGTAAGTGTTGACGTAATGCAGCACCCCATGGCAACCAAGGCAGGTGTACGCCTTTTTCTCACCAGCAGCAGCATCAGCCTGTGCTGAGGACGAAATGCCCAACATTGCACCACTTAACGCAACCACACAGAACATGGCAACAGATACTTTACGTCGCAGTGCTGGCAAGCAAAGTCGCCGTAGAGCTTTAAAATTAAGGTTCATGATTAAACTTATGCCCATATCGAATACTGTTTAGTCTAGCCTCTGGACACCTGGCGTGCCACCGGAGAAGCCTAGTTTACCAGCGCAAGCCTAACGCTGGTGCAAAGCCATAAACATCTCGTTCATTCGCTTCACGAAACCCGCACTGTCTTCCAGCTGACCACCCTCAGCAAGCAGTGCCTGGTCGAGCAGCAATCGCGACCAGCTGGCAAATTGGTCCTCATCCTGCTCATTGTCCAGTAAGGCCAATATCGGGTGCTCAGGGTTGACCTCCAGAACTGGCTTGGACGAGGGCACTTCGTGCCCGGCCTGCTTCATCAGCTGTTGCATGTGCAGCGCCATCTCATGTTCACCCAGCACCACACAAGCAGGTGAACTGGTTAAGCGGCTGGATGCGCGCACGTCACTGGTTTCATTCTCCAGAACGGCTTTGATTCGCTTGATTAGTGGTTCGGCATCGGCGGCTTTTTCTTCTTTGGCTTTCTTTTCAGCAGCCTGCTCATCGTCTGTGAGGCCAATACCGGATAAGTCCAGGTCACCCTTGGCAACCGACACAAAAGATTTTGAATCGTACTCGTTCAGGTAATTCATCATCCACTCGTCAACCCGGTCGTGCATCACCAGCACTTCGATGTCTTTGTCGCGAAAGATCTCTAAATGCGGGCTGTTGCTGGCTGCGTTGTAGCTGTCGGCGGTGATGTAGTAAATTTTGTCTTGCGAGAGCTGCATCCGGGCAATGTACTCATCCAAAGAAACCTGATTCTCGCCGGCCTTGCCGCCCGACTTGGTTGTGTCAAACCGGTACAACTTGGCAACTTGTTCCTTGTTAGCAAAATCTTCACCCGGCGCTTCTTTTAAGCACTGCCCGAATTCGCTCCAAAACTTGGTGTATTTTTCTGGTTCTTTTTCGGCCATTTTCTCCAGCATGCCGAGAATTTTTTGCACTGATGCACGTCTGATGCTGTCAATGACTTTGCTGTCCTGCAAAATCTCACGCGATACATTTAACGGCAGATCATTACTGTCAACCAGACCGCGAACAAAACGCAAGTACCGTGGCATCAGTTTCTCGGCTTCGTCCATGATAAACACGCGCTGTACAAACAACTTGATGCCGTTGCGCTGATTGGTGGCATCGTATAAATCGAACGGAGCTTTACTGGGAATGTACAACAATGATGTGTATTCCTGTGTGCCTTCGACTTTGTTGTGCGTCCACGCCATTGGCGCTTCATAGTCGTGGCAAACCTGCTGGTAAAACTCTTCGTACTCTTCGGCTTTTATTTGTGACTTGGGGCGTGTCCATAAAGCAGAAGCTGCGTTGATTTGCTCTAGTTGCGGTGTCGCTGGTGGCTCTTCAGAGTCTTCGGCTGGCGGGGCAACCTCTTCGAGCATCATGATCGGGAAGGTTATGTGGTCGGAGTACTTTTTAATGATACTGCGCAAACGCCAATTGTTCGCAAACTCTTTGCAATCATCTTTCAGGTGTAAAACCACGTCGGTGCCACGGCTCGGCTTTTCGACCTCTGCCAGGGTATAACCACCACTGCCATCCGATGTCCATTGCACAGCGCTGTTTTCCGCATCACCGGCTTTGCGTGTGGTTAAAACCACTTTTTCAGCAACCACAAAGGCCGAATAAAACCCAACACCAAATTGACCAATCAGCTGCGAGTCGGTTTTTTGATCACCGGTTAATGATTCTAAAAACTGCTTGGTACCCGATTTGGCGATGGTGCCGATATTGGCGACTACGTCTTCTCGGTTCATACCAATACCATTATCACTCACAGTAATGGTGCTGGCTTCTTCGTCAAACGACACCTGCAACTTCAGCTCGCTGTCACCACCGTATAAATCGGCGTTGGCCAGCGCTTCAAAACGTAATTTGTCGCAAGCATCAGAGCCATTGGAAATGAGCTCCCTTAAAAATATCTCCTGGTTGCTGTACAGCGAGTGAATCATCAGCTGCATGAGCTGAGACACTTCTGCCTCAAAAGACATTTGTTCTGCGGTAGATTCTGTTTTGGTGGTATCGCTCATAATGCTAATTCCGTAAGTGCTGACGCTTTGGGCCGAGCGCTGATCGCAATCAATCGCTGTTCATATCAATCGCTGACCAAAAGCGGATTTTCACGTTAAGTTTTTGATAATTGACGGGACTTGCTATTCATTGACCAACAATTCATTGACCAACAATTCACTGACTAACAATTAGTTGACCAATAAATAGCTAATGACTCGCCCAACACAGATGTGAGGACTTTCAACCGTTTTTCAAGCACTAAAAAGGCTTGTCGCCAAGGCCACGACAAGCCCATTGGAGCACGCCACCGCGGATGTGACATCCGGCCAGTGGCATCCGCCCGATCGTGTGTTTTTAAAGCTTTTCTTTGATACGTGCTGCACGACCCGTCAGCCCGCGCAGGTAATACAGCTTGGCGCGACGAACCGAACCCCGACGCTTAACATCGATTTCTGCAACCAGCGGACTGTAGGTCTGGAAGACACGTTCGACACCTTCACCGTGGGAGATTTTGCGTACGGTAAACGCCGAATTCAAGCCACGATTGCGTTTGGCTATCACCACACCTTCAAATGCCTGCAGCCGTTCGCGATCACCTTCTTTAACGCGCACCTGCACAACGACCGTGTCACCCGCTGAAAATTCCGGGATGGTTTTTTCCATCTGCTCGGCGTTAATTTGATCGATTATCTTGCTCATGTCTCTACTCTTTAAAATTGGCAATACTAAATAATTGGTACTACTAAATAATTGGCACTACTAATAATAATTGGCGCCACTTGCCATTTAAGCGCTTTTCGCTGCTTTTTCACGACTCTGGCTTTTCAGTGCCAGAAGCGTCATTCAATTGTTTCAAAACCAACCGGTCGTCATCCGTTAGGTTGGCTTTAGCCAACAGATCGGGGCGACGTGCCCAAGTTCTTGTTACTGCCATGCGACGGCGCCATTGAGCAATTGCTTTATGGTCACCACTTTTTAGCACAGCTGGTACTGCTATTCCGTCCAGATTTTCCGGACGTGTGTAATGAGGATGATCAAGCAGGCCATCTTCACCAAACGAATCTTCTGCAGCAGACATTGGGTGACCCAGCACACCGGGAACCAGACGACTCAATGCATCTACCACCACCATGGCGGCCACTTCACCACCACTGACTACGTAATCCCCAATGGAGATTTCTTCATCGATGACGCTACTAATAACGCGTTCATCTATTCCTTCGTATCGACCGGCTATCAGTATGATGCCGTTCGAACTGCGATTCGATGCATTCACACCGGACGCGTTCGCCCCCGAAGCTTCATGCTCTTGTGCTTCAGCCTCAGCTTGCCCAGCATCAGCCCACTGTCGCAGCATTGCTTGCTTAAGTGGCACTCCCTGCGGCGACAAATACACTGTTATGGCACCTGGCAGCTCGAGCTTCGCTTGCTCTATGGCCGCCATTAGTGGCTCGGCCTTCATGACCATCCCCGGGCCACCACCAAAGGGTCTGTCATCTACCGTGCGATGCACGTCGCTGGTGTAGTCGCGTGGGTTATATATCCGCGCACTTATTTTTTTGTCTTTAATGGCTCGGCCGATAACACCAGCAGCCAAAAAAGCGTCGAGCAGTTCCGGGAATAAAGTTATCAGCGCAAACTTCATTCAACTAAAACTCAAGCTCTCTTTAAAAATTTACAGTCCCAAAAAATTTAGAGTCCCGAAAAATCAGAGTCCCATTAAAAGTCAGGGTCCCAGTCGACCGTGATCTTCTTTGCATCCAAGTCGATGCCAGTAATAACCGAAGGCCGTATCCAGGGAATCAACACCTCGCCCGAATCATTGTTGCCACTGGTTTTCTCTCTGGCATCCTTAACAACCATGACTTCATTTGCACCGGTTTCAAACAAGCGCGTGACCGGTCCGATTTTTACACCTTGCAGCGTTTCAACATTGCAGCCAATCAAGTCGGTCCAGTAAAATTCATCCTGACCAAGGCTGGGTAATTCCGATCGCTTGACGGCAACCTCCTTACCTAAATACAGTTCGGCTTGCTCGCGTGTGTCAACGCCATCGAGCTTGGCAATGACGTTCTTGCCCGAGCGCTTGCCGTTACTAAGCTTGACGCGCTGCCATTCGCCTTTTTTTCTGCTGTCTCTTAGCCACCACTGTGAGTAAGAAACGATGTTTTCTCGTGGGTCGGTATCGGAATGGACTTTTATCCAGCCCTTAACACCGAAAAACCCGATGATTTTCCCGAGAATGACGAAGTCACTCGGGGTAGCGTCACTGGTAGCAGAGCCACCCACAACTTACGCGGCTGCGTTTTCCTTGCGATAACCCTTAACAACCTTGCTGACGCGCTCGCTCATTTGAGCGCCGACGCTGGTCCAGTAATCAACCCGTTCCAGGTCAATCAGAACCGAAGTGGCATCGCCACGGGCAACAGGATTGTAGTAACCCAGGCGCTCGATGTAACGGCCGTCACGACGTGAGCGGCTATCAGTAGCAACAATGTGGTAGAACGGCTGCTTTTTAGCGCCGCCGCGGGACAAACGGATGGTAACCATGTTTCAAATATTCCAGCAAAACGTTTCAGCAAAACAATCCAGCCAACACGCAGCCTCGCAACTGGCTTTGAAACCAGTTTTGTTACTAAATTAGTAACCAATGCGGCGTGCTAGCTCAAAAAGGCCCAAGCCCATGCCATGAAAGTGTCTAAAAATCACCCAACACTTCCATCAGGGGTAACCCCCAATTGTACCTGATGCGGAGCTACATGCCAAACCCGGGGGGTAGTTTTCCTTGCATGCCGCGCATCATCTTGGCCATGCCACCCTTGGACATTTTTTTCATCATGCGGCTCATTTGCATGTGTTGCTTCATCAACTTGTTGATGTCCTGAACATTTAAGCCCGCACCAGCGGCGATTCGCTTCTTTCTGGAACCTTTAATAACCGCCGGAAAACGACGCTCTTGTGGCGTCATGGAATTAATCAGGGCAATCATTTTGGTGAAATCTTTGTCGTTTGCCTGTTTTTTCACCGCATCGGGCAAGTCTGCGGCACCGGGCAATTTTTCGAGCATGGCCGCCATCCCACCCATGTTGGCCATTTGTTCCAGCTGATCGCGCATGTCTTCAAGGTCAAAGTTCTTGCCCTTTTTCATTTTCTTGGCAAATTTCTCTGCCTTGACGTGATCAACCTTGGCAGTGACTTCCTCGACCAGCGACACCACGTCGCCCATGCCCAGAATCCGCGAGGCAATGCGGTCGGGGTGGAATAACTCCAGTGCATCGGTTTTTTCACCAGAACCAATGAATTTGATTGGCTTGCCAGTGACCATGCGTACCGATAAAGCCGCACCGCCACGGGCATCACCGTCGGTTTTGGTTAGCACGACACCCGTCAGCGGCAGTGTTTCGCCAAAAGCCTTGGCGGTGTTGGCCGCGTCCTGGCCGGTCATGGCATCCACCACAAACAGGGTTTCTATTGGATTTAGTGTGCTGTGCAGCGAGCTGATCTCGCTCATCATGTCGGCATCAATCGCCAGGCGACCAGCGGTATCAACCAGCAGCACATCGGCGAAGGTCTTTTTGGCCTCGGCTAGCGCTGCTGTGGCAATGTCGTTTGGTGATTGGCTGTCGCTGCTTTCAAAGAAGGTCACGTCAATGGATTCAGCCAGCGTTTGTAGCTGCTTGATGGCCGCTGGTCGGTATACGTCACAACTGACCACCATGACTTTTTTACGGTCTTGTTCTTTTAGTCGACGTGCCAGCTTACCCACGGTGGTGGTTTTACCAGCGCCCTGCAGGCCCGCCATTAACACCACGGCCGGTGGCTGAGTGGCCAGATTCAGGTGCTCGGTTTGTGCACCCATGACCTCAACCAGCTCATCGTTAACCACCTTGATAAGCGCCTGCCCTGGGGACAAGCTGCCGAGTACTTCCTGGCCAAGGGCCTTTTCGCGAACGCGCTCGACGAAGGTTTTAACCACCGGCAAGGCCACATCGGCTTCGAGCAAGGCCATACGAACCTCGCGCATGGTATCCTTGATATTGTCTTCGCTGAGGCGCCCCTGTCCGCGTAACTGCTTTACCGTGCGGCCAAGTCGCTCACTTAATGAATCAAACATGTTTAGTGCTTACCCTGGGTGATTCTGCTCTCGTCTGGCCCAGTATAACGATCTGCACCTGTCTAAGCCTGCACGATGACTAACTATTTACCTGCTTTAGTCGTAGCCTGCCTGTATTTGGCAGCAAGTTATCTGCTATTCAACAGCCTGCGCAAACCAGCAAGCCTTAGCGACGGCGCTCGCTCGAACAAACGACCGGCTCTGTGGCTTGCCAGCCTGGCGGCTATTGCCCATGTCATGATCGATTTTGTTCGCTCTGGCCTGCCTGATGCTGTCAATCTGCCATTTTTCACCGCGCTGTCTGTGACCTTGCTGGTTATTGTGGTTATTCAGTTACTGATGTGCGTTAAACACCCGGCCGATTATCTGGGTCTGGCCATATACCCTTTGGCGGCTCTGGCTGTGCTGGCAAGCGGCTTTTTTGAATCCGACAACAAAATAGTCACACCCGCACTGCAAATCCACGTGTTGTTGTCCATCACTGCCTATGCGGTTTTGGCGCTGGCTGCGTCTCAGGCCATTCTGGTATTGGTACAACGGCGCTATTTAAACCGGCACAAACCCGGCGGATTCATGCGCGCACTTCCGCCCCTGACCAGCACCGAGTCGCTGTTGTTTTTGCTGCTGCGGGTAGGATTCGTATTGCTGACCTTGTCTCTGGCAAGTGGCTTTGTGTTCCTTGAAGACATGTTTGCGCAGCACCTGGTGCACAAAACGGTGCTCTCGTGCGTGGCCTGGCTCATTTTTGCCGTACTGCAGTTCGGCATGTGGCGTTTTGGGTGGCGAGGCAAACGCCTGGTTGGCTGGGTGCTGGGCGGATTCGGCGCCTTACTGATCGCCTATTTCGGTAGTAAATTGGTGTTGGAGCTGATTCTGCAACGCTGAATCTACGATGTTGCTGCTATCATGACACCATCGACGAGCCACATGAGGGCCCACCTTACTTGAACGCCATCCCAACCGGTGCACTGTTTTTCATTCTGATGCTACTGGTGCTTATATCCGGATTTTTTTCCGGCTCCGAAACGGCGCTTATGTCGTTAAATCGCTATCGTCTTAGGCATCAGGCGAACAACGGCAACAAAGCCGCACTGCGAACGGCCAAATTACTGGAACAACCCGAACGTTTAATCAGCCTGATTCTGCTGGGCAACAACTTTGTCAACATACTTGCCTCGGCCATTGCCACCGTTATTGCCCTGCGCATTATGGGAGAACCGGGCATCGCCGTGGCCACCGGCTTACTCACGCTGGTTATTCTGGTGTTTGCCGAAGTCACACCAAAAACCTTTGCCACTCGACGCGCGGAACAAGTCGCGTTTGTTGCTTCAGCTGTTTACGGACCGTTGCTGGTTGTCACCTACCCCTTGGTGTTGGCAGTTAACTGGATAAGCACACGCATACTCAACGCGTTTAACGTCAATGAACGCATGGCTGAGAACGAACGACTCAGCAGCGAAGAATTACGCACAGTGGTTAACGAAACCAAAGGGATGATTCCAGCCCGGCACCGCGATATGTTACTCAACATACTGGATTTAGGATCCATTTCGGTTAACGACATCATGGTGCCGCGAAACGATATTATCGGCATCGACTTAGAAGACCCCTGGGACGACATTCTTCACCAAATCACCAACAGCCCGCACAGCCGACTTTTAGTGTTCAGAGAAAACGTGGATGCTGTTGTTGGTTTTGTTTATCTGCGCAAAATGCTTGATGGCTTGCGTGCAGGCAATCTGACGCAAAGTTATCTTGAATCTGTACTGCGCGACCCGTACTTCATACCAGAAGGCACAACGCTAACGGTACAGTTGCTCAATTTTCAACGCGAAAAAAGACGCGTCGGTTTGGTTGTTGATGAATACGGTGATATTCAAGGCTTGTTAACGCTGGAAGACATACTCGAAGAAATTGTTGGTGAGTTTGATACCGACCCACAAATAACCCCGCAGGAAATTCGCCCACAGCCCGACGGTGGTTTTATTATCGATGGCACAGCGCAAATTCGTAACCTGAATAAAGCACTTAATTGGAACCTGCCATCCGACGGACCCAAAACGCTAAACGGCATTGTGCTTGAGCACTTCGAAAATTTCCCCGAAGCCGGTGCAACGTTCCACTTTAATGATCACCCAATGACGATCATGGAAGTAGAAGACAACCGCGTTATGCAGGTTCGTATCGATGCCGCGCTCAACCAGGACGACAACGAAACCGAAAACGGTAACGATGACGAACCACCAATGGCAGCTCACAACGTCAACTGAACGTGTCCAAAACTAAAACGCAATACCAGTGCACTGACTGTGGTGCTATAGCCAACAAATGGAATGGTCAATGCGCAGACTGTGGTGCCTGGAATACCCTTGAAGAAGCATTGACGAGCACCAACGCAAAAGCGGCCAACCCGCGTTTTGAAGGTTATGCCGGGAATAGCCAAATTACATCAGCCGCCAAAGTCTCGTTAACAGCCGAAGCTCGAGTGGGCACTGGTTTAAGTGAACTTGACCGGGTGCTTGGTGGTGGTTTGGTTAATGGCTCGGTCACGTTGCTTGGCGGCGATCCGGGCATTGGCAAGTCAACTTTGTTAGTGCAATGCCTGGCTAATTTATCCACATCCCACAATACCTTGTACATCACCGGTGAAGAATCATTGCAGCAAGTGGCCATGCGTGCCAAACGACTTGAACTCCCACAAGAAAATTTAAAGCTACTGGCTGAGACTCGCGTTGAAGCCATATTGGCGCATGCCGACAAAGAAAAACCCGACTTCATGGTTATCGACTCGATACAAACGGTGTACACCGAGTTACTCAATTCGGCACCAGGGGCGGTCGCGCAAGTCAGAGAAAGTGCTGCGCGTTTAGTGCGGTACGCCAAACAAACCGGCACCGCTGTGTTTCTGGTTGGTCACGTCACTAAAGAAGGTGCGCTGGCAGGACCCCGCGTACTTGAACATATGGTCGACACGGTGTTGTATTTCGAAGGTGAATCCGGCAGTCGCTATCGCGTTATTCGCGCGGTTAAAAATCGTTTTGGTGCGGTAAACGAATTAGGCGTTTTCGCGATGGGCGAAAAAGGGTTGCAAGTGGTAAAAAACCCTTCGGCGATTTTTTTATCCAAACACCCCGAACCCGTCAGTGGCAGCGTTATTCTGGTAACGCGAGAAGGCACACGACCGCTGCTGGTTGAAGCTCAGGCACTGGTTGATACCAGTCACGCAGGCAACCCAAGACGCGTTGCATTGGGGCTGGAACAAAATCGTCTGGCGATGTTACTGGCGGTAATGCATCGCCATGCGGGCATTGCCATGTTTGATCAGGATGTCTATGTCAACGTGGTGGGCGGTGTGCGCATATCAGAAACGGCCGCTGATCTGCCTATTCTGCTGGCGGCATTATCTTCGTTTAAAAACCGACCTCTGCCGTCTGATCTGGTGGTTTTTGGGGAAATTGGCCTCGCTGGTGAAGTCCGGCCTGTCGCCAATGGCGAAGAGCGACTGCAGGAAGCTGCCAAACACGGATTCAAGCGGGCTATTGTGCCGCAGGCCAACAAACCCAAAACCGCCATCAAGGGTTTCAAGGTTGATGGTATTCATCGGCTTCATGAAGCGCTTGATTTGCTAGACTAGTCAGCCTTTAGTCCTACGTTGAACGGGAAATTCAGTTGGCCACCAAAGCGGTAAATAAAGCGGTAAAAATCGCCAAATCCACACGGTTTGAAGACGCGCTCGGCGAACTTGAAACCATCGTCAAAACACTCGAAGCTGGCGATCAACCGCTGGACGCATCTCTGGGTCAGTTTGAACGAGGCGTCGCACTGGCGCGATTTTGCCAACAAAGCCTTGCGGCGGCCGAACAAAAAGTCAAACTGCTCACCAACGAGGATGGAGAAGAAATCCTGGAAGAGTTTGATGCCGACAGTGAGTGACTTCAGTTCCCGTTTATCCGAGTACAAATTGCGCGTTGACACCGCACTCGATCACCACTTACCCGCTCCAAACGAATCCGGTACCGACACAAAACTGCAAGAGGCCATGCGTTACGCCATTACCAACGGCGGTAAACGCGTTCGGCCAGTGCTGGCTTATGCCACCGGGGCTGCACTTGGGCTGCCATTGGAAAAGCTCGACTTGGCTGCCAGCTCAGTAGAAATGATGCATGCCTATTCATTGGTACACGACGATCTACCGGCCATGGACGACGACGACTTACGCCGCGGCATGCCCACATTACACCGGCAATTTGACGAAGCAACGGCCATTTTAGCCGGTGATGCCTTGCAGGCATTAGCATTCACGGTGCTGGCAACCAACCCCGACACGACACTTTCACCAGCGGCGCGTTTACAAATGATCGCTGTGCTGGGTGAAGCCAGTGGCGCCAACGGTATGGCTGCAGGCCAGGCAATAGATTTAGCATCGGTTGGAAAATCACTGACGCTGGAACAAATAGAAGACATGCATCGACACAAAACCGGTGCTTTGATTCGTGCCAGTGCCCGACTGGCGATCATTGTGGCCGGTCAGGACAACACCGACTTGTGCGACAAAATTGACGCCTACGCCGGAGCAATAGGCCTGTCCTTTCAAATTGTCGATGACATTCTGGATATTACCGGCGACACCGAGACGCTGGGTAAAACCCAGGGCGCTGATGTTGCGCTCAATAAACCCACCTACCCGGCTTTACTGGGACTGGACGGAGCTAAGGACTACGCTCAAAAAATGCATCGCACCGCCCTCGACAGTTTAAGTGGCTTGGGGCACGAGTTTGATGAATTACGGTCACTATCGGAATATATCGTAAAAAGAACGAACTAGGCTTGCCTCAGCGGCTCAATCAGTGAGCCTATGGCTTGTCATTAGCTGGCTATAGCCGTCATAATCACGGATCAATGAGATACCCGTTTACATGATAAGCCACGAATCGTTTCCACTGCTCTGTGCCGTCAATTCCCCTGCCGACCTACGCGAACTAGACGAGACCCAATTGCCACAGTTCTGTGATGAGCTGCGTCAATACGTGATCAATTCAGTTGCCGTTACCGGCGGGCACTTGGGTGCCAGCCTGGGCACCATCGAACTCACGGTGGCATTGCACTATGTGTTTAACACACCAGACGACAAGCTGGTTTGGGATGTCGGGCATCAAACGTACGGACATAAAATCATCACCGGTCGACGCGACCAAATGCACAGCATGCGCAAGCGTGGTGGCTTGGCCGGGTTTCCCAACCGCGAAGAATCACACTACGACACCTTCGGTGTCGGGCATTCCAGCACCTCGGTCAGTGCGGCCCTTGGTATGGCCTTGGCTGCGCAACAAGATAACCAAGACAAAGAACCCAAAGATCAACAAAAGGCCGTGGCCGTTATCGGTGACGGCGCACTCACTGCGGGCCTGGCTTACGAAGCACTGAATCATGCTGGTGGTGTAAAAGCCGACATGATAGTCGTGTTAAATGACAACGACATGTCGATCTCACCCAATGTAGGTGCCATGAACAAATATCTGGCACGCTTGCTCACCGGCAAGTTTGTATCCGGTGCCCGCGAGGGCAGTAAACGGGTGTTAAGCAAAGTACCCACCATGCTTGAGCTGGCACGGCGCACCGAAGAACACGTTAAAGGCATGGTTGTGCCTTGTTCTTTATTTGAAGAACTCGGCTTTAACTATTTTGGTCCGGTCGATGGGCATGATGTCGAATCACTTGCCGATGTGCTCAGCAACATGCGTGAGCTTAAAGGCCCTTTGTTTTTGCATGTGGTCACCAAGAAAGGTCACGGCTACAAGTACGCCGAAGAAGACCCACTGGCCATGCACGCCATGACGCCGTTTGATCCCATCACTGGTAAAAGTTTAAAAAGCAGTAAATCCAATTCACCCACTTACACACAAGTATTTGGTCAGTGGTTGTGCGACATTGCCGCGCTCGATAAAAACGTGGTGGGCATTACCCCTGCCATGCGCGAAGGCTCGGGCATGGTTGAATTTGAACAACAATTTCCTGAGCAATATTTTGATGTCGGTATAGCAGAACAACACGCGGTCACGTTGGCCGCAGGCCTGGCCTGTGGTGGTAAAAAACCGGTGGTGGCTATTTATTCGACATTTTTACAGCGCGCTTACGATCAGCTGGTACATGACGTTGCCATCCAGAACTTACCAGTGCTGTTTGCCATAGACAGGGCCGGCCTGGTAGGTCCTGATGGTCCGACGCACGCAGGCAGTTTTGATTACAGCTTTATGCGCTGCTTACCCAACATGGTCATCATGGCACCGGCCGACGAAAACGAATGTCGACAAATGTTGTACACCGGTTATAAACACGATGGCCCTGCATCTGTTAGGTATCCACGCGGTGGGGGCTCTGGCGTGCCTGTTGAAGAAGACATGCAAGCCATTACCATCGGCAAAGCACTGCCGCTGGCAACCGGCAAAGACGTTGCACTGCTGGCGTTTGGCACCATGGTAGAGCCAGCGAAAAAACTAGCCGAAGAAATGGGCTATACGGTGGTCAATATGCGTTTCGTCAAACCGCTTGATACAACGCTCATCGATGAACTGAGCAACGATCACCGGCTGTTAATTACCATTGAAGAAAACGCCATTGCCGGTGGTGCCGGCGCTGGTGTCGCTGAGTATCTGTCTACCAAAAACAACGTGACACCTATCCACATTATTGGCTTACCCGATGAGTTTGTTGATCATGGTGATCGCAACGAACTGCTCGAACAATGCCAATTAGATGAAGCTGGCTTGCGTACTCAAATACAGGCGGTGGTGTCAGCTGAAGAGGCTTTACGCCAATTCGGTTAGCGTTTCGCTTGACGGGGTTTTAGTAACAGGGGCGGCTTCGTCGGCCTGGTTCACGAGTGCCGAACCAACTTCGGTTTTCTTTATGTCGAACCACTGGCTACAGTTGTGTTGAGCTAACACATTCACCCGTTGGTCATTGGCCGGCACATAGGCTGCCATTGTATTAGCAGCGGCCTCATCGGTATTGTTCTGCTCACTCAAATGACCCAGCAAAATAGTGTGCAAATGCGGGTGATCAATCTGTTTAATCAATTCGCCGGCCTGCACATTACCAAGGTGCCCAAAGTCTGATCGTATTCTGGCCTGCAAACTGATCGGGTACGGACCGTGAGTCAGCATGTGTTCGTCGTAGTTGCTCTCAACCAGAATTCCGTTGACATTTTTGAGCATGGTTTCAACGTGGGGAGTACTGGTACCAAGGTCAGTAACGCAAGCAAAACTGACCGATTCATGAGCGAAAACGTATTGGCAAGACTCGGCCGCATCGTGCGGTGTGGGAAACGGCTCGATACTGATATCGCCTATCTGAAAACCCCGATGCGCACTGATTAAATGACTGTGAGCAAAACGACTATCACGCAACGCATGATAAGTCCCGTGGGTCAGCCAGACGGGGGTGGCGAATTTTCTTGATAGTGGCCCGACACCACGAATGTGGTCACCGTGTTCGTGCGATATCAACACACCATCGATGTTAGCCGGGGACAATCCCAGCTTAGCCATTCTTGCGGTGGTTTCCTTTAGGGTAAAACCACAATCGAGCAGCAGCAGCGTGTTAGCAGAGCGAACCAGCAGTGCATTGCCGGCACTGCCACTGCCAAGCGAGGCAACCTGTAACACTTAAATAATCTGCTCTCGAATAGCAGACAGTATCGAGCGCTCCAGCTCTTTTTCTAAAGACTCGCCACCGACCTGCGATAGCAACACCCGCACCGCGCTCACGTGCACAGGGGTCATGGATATAAGAATAGTCGGCACGTCTGTGCCGGTAGACACTTCCAGTCTGCCAACGCTGGCATCCGTTGTTAGCACTTGGTATTCCAACTGCTCTACCGCCTGCTGGACCACTTTAAAGGACGGTACGAACCCTTTGTTGACCAGCAGCTGACTACCAGACGCCGTGGTTTGCAGAACGGCGTCGTCGAGCACGGCACTGGCTTGCGGCTCGGACAATATGCCTTGTGCTTTTTGTTCTTCGGCTCCCATAAAAACCAACAGGCGAGTCAACAACTGAGACACTTGCTCTGGATCGTGACTGGATGCTGGCCACTGATTGTTAGCAGCATCGTTTATATCATCGCCACTGCGCATCATTGATCTGGCAAACACACGCGTTCCAGTGCCATTACGCTCTAAGCGAAACATAAAACGTGAAAACTGTTGATCGTTAGAGATCAGGTTTTTCAACAAGCCGCCGCTTTTGCCATCATCAGAGCGCCATTGCGTCATGATGAGCCCGGTTGTCGGTTCTGTGAGCTCTACTGCCATTTTTTGTTTGCGGACAAATTCAAGCACCAGGGGCCAGATGGTTTCTGCCGATTGGCTCAACTCAAGCCAGTTCTGGTCGCCGCGCCTGACGTACTGCGCACCGGTAAAGGTCGGCAATAGCCGGTTGCGCGTCAGAGAACCCGGCTCGTTACCTGGCAAAATAAATTGCTCGCCATTGCTGACACTGGTTAGGTCAGGTGGTACCTGCAGTGATCTGGCTTCGGTTGCACCGGTGCTGTAAACCACATCTGGGCTGCTTTGCGGATTATTAAAACCACACCCACTGAGCATCAGTGCGAACATTGATACTGGTAACGCGAAAACTGTTTTTCTTGAGCGTGTCATCTTGCTTGAACGTGTCATCGTTGAAAGAGCAATCGAGTTAGGTTGATGTTATAGCACCCGCTTTGTGCAAGGCGGCTCGTACGGGCTCATGAAATTCTTCTGCTAACGGTGTTAACGGCAAACGAATACCAGTGCCCATTTTGCCCATTTGCGATAAAGCCCATTTCACCGGAATCGGGTTTGACTCCAAAAACAACCCAGAGTGCAAATCTGCCATTTTCGCATCGAGCGCTTCGGCCGTGGCTTTATCCCCAGCCAGTGCTGCCATACACATATCGTGCATCAATTTAGGCGCAACATTGGCCGTTACCGATATGTTGCCTTTAGCGCCAGCCAAAATACTTTCCCGTGCCGTACCATCATCACCGGTCAAAATCATGAAATCGTCGGGACAGGCAGCGACTAATTCTTTTATCCGCGCAACGGTGCCAAAGGCTTCTTTAATGCCAATGATATTGTTGATCTTAGCCAAGCGTGCGGTGGTTGCAACTTGCATGTCCAATGAAGTGCGACCCGGCACGTTATACAAAATCTGCGGTATCGATACCGCTTCAGCAATGGCTTTAAAATGTTGGTATAGCCCTTCCTGAGTGGGTTTGTTGTAATAAGGTGTGACCAGTAAGCAAGCATCTGCCCCAGCCAAGGCTGCATGTTTAGTTAATTCGATGGCCTCAGCGGTAGAATTAGCACCAGTGCCTGCAACAACCGGCACTCGCTGGTTCACCTGTTTAACCACGCGTTTTATGACGTCCGCGTGCTCTGGCACACTCAACGTTGAGGACTCACCGCTGGTTCCGACAGCCACAATGACATCGGTTCCCGCATCCAGATGAAAATCAACCAAACCATCCAGAGCCGCCTGATCGACCGCTCCGTCATCCAGCATTGGCGTTGCCAATGCCACCATACTGCCTTGATACATGTTTTTCCTCACACCCACAGCGCGTCAAAGGTACGCCTCGTCTGCGCACATTGTATATGACCCGCAGCGTTTGCGGCAGACGGACTTATCGTGCGGGTGCGGTGGATCTGGATTTTTCGCGGCGGTTTTCGACCCGTGGCCAGGCATTGAGCACAGCCTGAATCAACGTGGCCAGCGGAATCGCAAAGAAAACCCCCCAAAGCCCGAACAGACCACCAAAAAACAACACTGCAACAATAATCGCCAGCGGATGTAAATTGACCACTTCAGAAAACAGCAGCGGTACCAGCACATTGCCATCAAGTACCTGTACCAGCTGATAAACCAGCAACAAATACCCAAGCTTGGCCGTAAATCCCCATTGAAAAAAGGCAATCAGGGCAATCGGCACGGTCACAGCAACCGCCCCAACATAAGGAATAATTACCGACAGACCAACCAGAAAGCTCAGCAACAGTGAATAACGTAAGTCCATGACGGCAAACACGAGGTAGGACGCTACCCACACAATCACGATTTCGACAAACTTGCCACGAATGTAATTGGCGATTTTCTGATCGACTTCGCGCCATACCTGAAAAGACAGTTCGCTTCTTTTTGGGACAAAGTTACTGGCCCAGGCCAGAAGTTTGTCTTTGTCTTTTAACGTGAAGAACACCATAAACGGCACCAGGACGGCATACACCGTGATGACAATGATGGTGCCAAGACGTGCCAGCGAGAAAGACAATACCGACTGGCCGATTTTACCCATCTCATTACCGAAGTTGGCAATCATTTCGTTGATTTGTTCTACGGTAAACACTTCCGGGTAGAGTTCAGGTAGACGCAGTAATTGCTCTTGCCCTTTGGCAATCATGCCCGGCAGTTCTCTAACAATTTGCGTTAGCTGCTGAGAGAGCACAGGCAAAAGTACAAACAGCACAAGCAAGGACAAGGTAATAAACAGCAACAACACGATGGTGACAGACAAGGTACGCGGCACACCCCAGCGCTCGGTGGTGGCGACCACGCCTTCTAGTAAATAGGCGAGCACCAAAGCGACAACCACGGGCGCGAGTATGTCGCCAAATAGCCACAGCAACCCGAACACACACAGTAACATCAGCGCCAGAATAACGGCCTGAGGGTCTGAGAAATTCCGGTTGTACCAGTCGCGAATGATATCCAGCATGGCCGGTGCGACTCCTGTTGCCTTAGTTGATTTTGATGTGTTGGCTGGCTTCATTGCCGGTCCATTATGCCACTACCTGAAACAGGATTGAGGCACACATCGACGGATAACTCTTACGTTACGAACACGCGCATCAGATATCCGTTGCAAAAATGATGCTAAGGCCAATTATTGACGCGACAACACACTGACAGTGCTGGTCAGCGCCCGTGTCAGCTTGAGTGCGAGGAGCAGTAATGCTGTGCAAATTGAAATAATTCATCCATTAAATAGGTGCTGAATTTTTGTTTTTGCCTGACAAAATAAAAGGTACGCAGCACCGGCGGTGCGGTAGGAATTGACACCAGCTGGCCCAATTTTACCTCTTTGACCAACGCAGTTGCCGACACTATTGATATACCCATACCGGCTTGCACGGCACCTTTTATGGCCTCGGTGCTGCCCAGTTCAAACGGTTGATTAAGCTGGTCTTCGTGCAAACCGTGCGTGGCCAGAAAGCTGGCGATCACGCTGCGCGTACCAGAACCATCTTCCCGAAATATAAAAGGGTGATCGACCAGGTCGGCAGGCTTGATAACCGATTGTTTCGCCAACACGTGGTTGGGCGGCACGATCACCCTAAGTTCATCTGCCTGACAAGCCTCAACCAATAAGTACTGATTGTTAACTTCGCCTTCAACAATACCCAGGTCGATGGTGTTGTCGGCCACCATATTGACAATGGCATCGGTGTTAGCAACTTTTAATCGCACTTGAACATCGGGAAAGTTTGTCTGAAAGTCGCCCAGCAGACCGGGCAACATGTACTCAGCAATGGTTGTGCTGGCACCCAAGGTGACCAATCCTGATGTGTCACCGGTTAGCGATTTGACCGACTCGTGCATGTCGCCATACAGACCAATAATTTGATCGGCATACTTGAGCACCTCTTCCCCAGCACGTGTCAGGCTGATGCGATTGTTCTTACGATCAAACAGGCGTGTGTTGAAATCGGTTTCCAGCTGCCTGATTTGATGCGTTACCGCAGGCTGAGTCATGTGCAGCAACTCGGCTGCTTTCGTGAAGCTCAGCACACTGGCAACCGTATGGAATACCTGAAGTCGTCGATCTGACATGAGCGTAGGCCGTCTGTTCACAGAGTAAAAGTCTGGATCCCTATCATACGCTGCTCCGCACCTCCGTGACTCTGGCTATACTCAGAATATGCGACGCATTGACGCGGATACGGGCACTTTTGCAGCCCACAACAAGAGGAGTGAAGCGAGAGTGTCATCAGACGTTCAAACAATTGTGGTTGGTGCCGGGGTAATAGGCTTGGCCATTGCCAGCAATCTGGCTCAGGCTGGCCACGACGTACTGATTATTGAAAGCAAACACTTGTTTGGCAGTGAAACCAGCGCTCGCAACTCGGAGGTTATCCACGCCGGCATTTACTATGAAAAAAACTCACTAAAAGCCCAACTGTGCACGCGCGGTAAAAAGTTGCTGTATCAGTATTGCGAACAACACGCCGTACCCTTTAAACGTCTGGAAAAAATCATCGTGGCCTGTTCTGAGCAACAAGTCGAGGAGCTTCACGGTATTCGCATGCGAGCACAGCAAAACGGCGTTGATGATTTACAACTGCTCAGTGAGACCGACATTGCACAACTGGAGCCGGCCATCAAAGCCAAAGCCGGGTTACTGTCCCCTTCCACCGGCATTGTTGATAGCCATGCTTTTATGCTGAGCTTACTGGGCAAAGCAGAACAGCACGGTGCCATGATCGCTTATAACAGCTTCGTGCAATCCATCACCCCCACCGAGGAAAAGTTTGGGGTCAGAGTAATAATTGATGATGATGCAACCCACATCAGTTGTGAAAACCTGATTAATGCGGCAGGCCATGGAGCGTGCGCTCTGGCCGAAGCAACAACTGGCTTAGCCAGCGATTGCATTCCGACGCCGCGTTTTTACAAAGGGAATTACTTTCGACTGCAAGACAAAACCCCAGTCAGTCGCTTAATTTATCCTGTGCCTGAGCCTGACGGTTTGGGTGTGCATATAACCATTGATATGGCAGGCCAAAGTCGTTTTGGTCCCGATGTTCAACCGCAAGACGAACTTAACTATCACGTTGATGAAACGCGCAGCGCCCACTTTTACAATGCGATTAGACGTTATTGGCCCGCAGTAAAGGACGATAGCCTTGTTCCTGACTACGCTGGTGTTAGACCTAAAATAGAATTCAATGGGAAGCCATACAATGACTTTATTATCCAGACCCAGCAAACACACAATATAAAAGGCTTGGTTAACCTTTTTGGTATTGAATCCCCTGGATTAACGGCAAGCCTGGCGATTGCTGAACTGGTTCACCACCGCTTAAGCTGCTAAAGGTATCACCCGCAGCGTTTTTGGCAACACGCTGGCTGGCGACCAGTCACAACGCTTTAGCCGATCAACGGTGCTGGGGTGACTTTTAAAATTTCTTCGTAACTGGTTTTACCCTGCGCCACTTTAGCCAGCCCGCTAACGCGAAGGGGTCGCATACCGTCTTTGAAGGCCTGCTTGCGCAGGTCTTCAAGGTGCACATCGGGCACAATCATTTCCTTAACACCTGGTGTGAGCTGTAGTAGTTCGTAAATACCAGCGCGGCCAAGGAAACCCGAGTTACGACACTCCAGACAACCGACCGCCTTATTCAGCTCTTTAGGCGGTTCTGCCTTCCACGGCGCCATCATTTCATTCCATTGATCTACATCGACCTCTGTGGTTTCAACACAGTGCGGGCAGAAGGTTCTGATTAGGCGTTGCGCAATAACCCCAATAAAGGTTGAGCGAATCAAGTAATACGGCACACCAAGTTCGAGCATACGGGTAATGGCGGCTGGCGCATCGTTTGTGTGCAGTGTTGAAATAACCAAATGGCCTGTTAGTGCTGCTTGCACCGCCATTTGCGCGGTTTCCAGATCTCGTATCTCACCCACCATAATAATGTCCGGGTCTTGTCTTAGCAGTGTGCGAACACCGGAAGCAAAATCCAGATCAATGTTGTGCTGTACTTGCATCTGATTAAACTCGGGCACAATGAGTTCGATCGGGTCTTCAATCGTGCACAGGTTTACTTCTGGCGTTGCCAACAGTTTAAGGCTACTGTACAGCGTTGTGGTTTTACCCGAGCCGGTTGGCCCTGTGACCAGTAAAATACCGTTCGGCTGTTTGATCATGTCATTCCAGATACCCGCCTCACGCGCGTCAAACCCAAGTTGGGTCTGGTTCTTGACCAACACATCCGGATTAAATATTCGCATAACCATTTTTTCACCGAAGGCGGTTGGCATCGTGGATATACGCAGCTCTACCTCTTTGCCTTCAGCGTTACGGGTTTTTAAACGGCCATCTTGTGGTCGTCTTTTTTCGGCTACATCCATGCGACCTAATATTTTAAGGCGACTGGTTACCGCGCTCATCACACCGGCGGGCATGTCGTATACCTGTTGCATAACACCATCAATGCGAAAACGCACTCCACCATCGTCACGGCGCGGCTCAAGGTGAATATCACTGGCGCGCTGTTCGTAGGCGTATTGCAACAACCAGTCAACAATACTCACAACGTGAGAGTCATTGGCTTCCAGCTTGCCACCGCGACCCAACTCCATGAGTTGCTCAAGGTTTTGAACTGCGCTGGATGTATTCAGGTGATCGTTGTTGGCGCCCAGAACCGATTTAGACAAGGAATAAAATTCGACCAGCAAACGACGGATGTCATCCGGATTACAAACAACCAGTCTGATTTCTTTTTGCAGCACGCGCTGTAGCTCTGCCTGCCATTCATCGTAGTATGGTTCAGCCGTTCCGAACACCACGTAGTCTGGTGTGACTTCTACACAGATAACGTTAAAACGGGTTGCGTAAGCAGATGACGTCACCGCCGTAACGGCAGGTACATCCACTTTTAACGGGTCGATTCGTAGCCACGGCAAACCAACTTTATCAGCCAGCCACTTTGACAAATACTCAAGATCAATCTTTATATTCTCATCAGCGGGCAGCGTCCACCCACTATTGGCTATGCGCTCTAATGGGCCTAATGTATTAGCAGCATCGTTGGTTTGCGATAACGACAGCAACAATTGCGAGTTAGACTCTTCTATCAGACCTTCTTGCAACAGGCCTTCAAGCACAGCACCCAGTTCCAGCTTACCGGTAGCAGGGTCGACAAAACGTCTTGCTTGATCGCTGAGAACGTCGGCTGTATTGGACAAAGCTGTATTGGTCACGGATGTTATTCGCTACTGAAGAGGCACCTGATTCTGTATCGGCGAAAATCAGATTCAGTGGAATATTTCGTCAGTGTGCCGCTTTTATATGACAGACTTCACATTTTGCCGGTGCATCAGAAGTCGCCATGCTGGCTTATAGGGTAATAAATTAGGGTAATAAATCATGACTAGTAAGATCCTGATCATTTACGACACTAACGGCGGTAACACCTATGCCATGGCAAAGCACGTGGCACACGGAGTCGAACGCGTAAAAGGCTGCGAAGCATTGATACGCAGTGTGCCTAAAGTCAGCAACAACCTCAGCGCCAGCCAGAGCCCCATTCCAGAATCAGGTGCGCCGTTTGTGCAGCTTGCTGATCTTGATTCAATTGATGGGTTAGTCGTGGGCAGTCCGACGCACTTTGGCAACATGTCGGCATCGTTAAAACACTTTTTTGATCAAACTTCATCGCAGTGGCTTGCCGGCACGCTGGCCGGAAAACCCGCAGCGGCATTCACGTCAACGGGTAGTTTGCACGGCGGGCAGGAAGCCACATTGTTAACCATGCTCATCCCCTTGTTGCACCACGGCATGATTATCAGTGGCCTACCCTACTCACATCCGGGCTTAATGAAAACCCGCTCTGGTGGTACACCCTATGGCGCAAGCCACCTGGCAGGCGAACAGGGCAATACCCCAATAGACGACACAGAATCTGAGCTTTGCAAGTTACTGGGAGAACGAGTAGCCGACCTGGCCTTAAGGTTAAAGAGCAACTAAATTGAAAAGCAGGTCAATGAGCGAAAAGTTGAGAGCAGCAAAGGGAAGCGAAGAAGCAACTAGAAAGTCGATATTAGGTTCGCTCTGCCATCGCGAAAAATAACCCACCCTCTTTCCAGAACTCTACCGCAACGCCTTCGTGAGTTGTTTGTTGCGCGGGTATTTCTCCAAGCTCATTGGAGTTAGCCGTGACAAACAAACTCATCGGCCTGCCAGAGGATTTTTCTTTAAATTTGACATGCGCTGCCAAGGCTCCACCAAGCGAGCAATAGCGAGAACCAACCAATTCGTATGTGTTGGCCAGGGTTTCTGGCAATACCAATGCAAACGGTAGTTGCTGCATGGAATTATCAAGACTGGCTAAGGACTCACCCCGGTACTCGGGTTCGAGCCTGGTGGTGTGATTCATCGCAACTTCTTTAACGGTAAGCTGCATACGCTGCGTTTCAGTACCGGTGTTATGCATCCAAAGCGACACCATCATCACTAATACACCTGCGGCAACCGCTTTTAACGCTGGGTGCCATAACGGCACGGTTACAGCCCGCAGAAACCGGCTAGACAATGTCTTGTTATCGGACGTGTTGTCGTCCGCAACTAATTTTTGAGCGAAGCTGGAAGAGCGATTTTGATCGTTGCCTGTTCGGTCAACTACTTGCTCCGCAGCTTGTGTTTTAGCGTGTTCTTCAGAGTCGTCAAGACCTCCCATTGCCACGAGCTGGTCAAGCTTTTCTGACGGCATAAACACCTTCGAATAATAATCCCGTACTCGTTTATCCTGTTCATTCATGATTGCTTCTTCCTCGGCGTTTCGACAACCGTGAAAGACTGTTGAGTATGCTGATCGAGATGCTTTTTCAGCTTGCCTTTGGCACGATGTATCTGACTAAGCACCGTGCCACGAGACTGTTCGGTTAAATCAGCAATTTCGGCTGCAGTGTGCCCTTCGAACACCCAAAGAAATAAAACCTCGCGATCAATTTCGCGCAGTGCAGCCAACCCTGCCGACAACACGCGATCTTCACTGACATAGTCGGACGGGTCGCCAGATTGAGCATCAGGCATCAGTTGCTCTTGAAACGTATCGCTTGGAAAACGCGTTCGATGCCTGACTTGATCAATAAACGAATTTCTGATGACCCGAAACAACAATGCTTTATCCGGTAACGGTCCATGCTTCTCGACGACCTTCAGCCAACTTTCATGAACCAGATCCTCAGCCATTTCGGCATGCGCACATAACGCGTGCGCATAACGATAGGCTGAGTGCAATAAGGATTCAATGTGTTGTCTGGAGATCGACATGGGCTTTAGCTGTTAGCGTGCTCGTTTGCAGCGCGCTCATTAATCACGTTAATGATGCCCTGGTGTCCACCAGCCAACGTATTGCCGGTTCGGTATTTTCCATTAATAATAATGCTTGGTACGCCGGTTATACCAGCTTGTCTGGCTCGCCCCATGGAGCGCTTTAAGGCAGTTTCAACCGCCATGGATTTCATCGCCTTTGAAAATTCATCGGCAGATACACCCAAGTCAAGCGATGCAATCCACTTGGCCACTTTCTTTGGGTCTCTCATGGGCTTTCTTTCTTTGTGGATACGATCAAATAATTGGTCGAACATACCGTCAGTTATGCCCAGCGCTTCGGCCGCATAAAATGTGCGGGAGTGCGTTTCCCAACTGGGGTTAAGCGGAGGCGCTTCTCTGACGAAATTCACATAGTCAGGTTTACCTGCTTTCCACTTATTAATGGCGGGCTCGAACGCATAGCAATGCGGGCAACCAAACCAGAAAAACTCAAGTACTTCTACACGTGACTCATCCCGTGTTGGCATGGGCGACTCTAAGGTCTCGTAGGGCAAAGCACCTTGCGCCAAAACATTGCTGACCGGCACCATTGCCCCTAAAGAAGATACCGACCCCACCGCGCCCACGGCAGCTACTCGGGTCATAAAGCGACGTCGCGATAATCCCTGGTTGTTGTTACTCATTTTGTCTCCTGCTAAGCGTGTTGGTTAAGTCAGAATGCCAATGCAAGTAAATCACCGGCTGTCAGAGCAACAACGAGTGCCAGCCTAAAATGATTGCATTGGGCCCATTTCCTGCTTTGGACCCTTGGTAAGTCATGAATAGAGCTTAAGTCATGAAAAAGAGCTGCCATCAAGGCAATCATCCAGGCGAAACATTCGTTATTGAGACATGAGCCGAAAAAACCGTCACAAAAAGAAAGCCGCAAATCGAGCCAACGCAGATAACGCCCCTGCCAACAAGGCTGCAACCAGCGCACAATCCGGCGCCCATACCAAGGGAAACAAAAGCAATGGCGAGGCTAAGCCCAAGCCGTCCTGGATGAATCGCCGCAACGCCTTGAAAGCACTGATAGCAATGCCTGTAGCAGCCGTTGCCGGAACCGCCATTCACCGCTACGATGTGCAAAATAAAAACCTGCACGAGCTCAACGTCATAGGACAGGGAAAACCAGTGGTGGTTCAAGTCCACGACCCGTCCTGCCAACTGTGCAGACAGCTAATGAAAAATACCCGCGCCGCCTTGAAAAATAACCCCGATGTGCTCTACCGCGTCGCCGACATGACCGACGCCACCGGAGGCAGCTTTCAACGCAAACACTATGCTGACAAAGTCACCCTGGTGCTATTCGACTCTAGCGGTAAAAAAGTGGACACCCTGGTCGGAGTTCGAGAAATTAGTGAGCTTGAATCACGTTTCGCAGCGCTGTAAGCGGCGCTGCGATAACCGCCCAAAGCACAATCAAGAAAGCACGATCAAGAAAGCGCAATCAAAAAAAGCACGCCTAAAAAATAAATCCTGCCGCAACCGTTGATTCGCGCGATAATCGCGCGATGGACAAACAATTTTTATCTCGCTGGTGCGCGCTTATAGGGTACTTCGGATTACTCGGTTTGCTATTGAGCTGGTTCACCTGGCTGGCGCCACCAAAAAACATTCCACGAGTCGTCCCCATCGTATTGTTGGTTGTGCCGCTGTTGTTTCCGCTACGAGGCCTGTTGTACGCAAGGCGCTACACGCACCAATGGGTCACGTTTTTATCGATGTTTTATTTTGCCGTGGGGGTGGATGCGAGCTTCAATCATGGCGAGGGCCAGGCATGGTTAGGCTACCTTACTGTGGTATTCAGCTTGTTGCTGTTTGTGGGCAGTATGTTCTTCGCCCGATTTACGCCATCGACTCGCTCAAGCGTTTCACCAGAGGAATAGTCACCTTGCGTTGTTCACTGAGCGTGGCCTGGTCAAGCTGTTCAACCAGCGAATGCAGCGCCGCCATGTTGCGAGGATAACGCCGCAACACATAATCAATGACCTCGTCACCCACCTCCATGGCGCGTGCGCCCATCAGCAGATTCAACGCGTCGGGTAGCTCATCGTCGTTTAATGTGTGTAATTGAAACACCAGCCCCCACGATAAACGTGTTTTTAAATCGGGTAACACAACACTGAGCTCATCGATGGGTTGAGCTGATGCAAATATCAATCGGGTATCTGCATCCCGACACCTGTTTATGCAATGGAACAGACTTTCTTCAGCGCCAGCATGCAACAAGTGCACATCATCGATGCACAACAAATCAGCTTGCTCCATACCCGACAAGGCCTCGCTGTT
Source organism: uncultured Granulosicoccaceae bacterium (assembly GCA_938035525.1). Taxonomy (GTDB): domain Bacteria; phylum Pseudomonadota; class Gammaproteobacteria; order Granulosicoccales; family Granulosicoccaceae; genus Granulosicoccus. The sequence goes on along the minus strand of CALHOI010000099.1, from coordinate 18,570 downwards.
ACTGGCTAATTCGCCGGTGAGGTATGCCACCTGGAAGCCGCGCGCCGCAAAGTGTTGACAGGCCGCGCTAAGCAAGTGAGTTTTGCCACTGCACGGTTCGCCCCAGAAAAACAATTGCTTTTCGTTAAGCGCACCGTCGCAAAACGCTTTTAACGCAGACACCGCGTTACTGTTGTCAGCACCGCACAAAAAGGTTTCAAACGATGACGACGGAACGGTGCCCAGTGACAGTGTCAGTTGCGGGTGCAACATAAATGAATTATCTGCCAATTAGCGCAAGTATTCGAACGCAACACTGATGCCTTGCGCAAAGCGGCTTTCACTGGCAGAACTTGGCGTTGTTGATTGCCGTAACCAATCCCGCGTACCTGCCGCACGACCAACGGTTGACAACGCACTGCGTGGCACCACCGCAAACACCATTCCACTGCTAAGCACTTCTTTGGGATACACCGCATCGACACCGTCGATGGAGCTCAGAAATGCCATCACTTCAGAATAATTTTTTGTGGTACGCAACGGGCTAATCCACAGCAAGCCTTCTGTACTGGATGAAGCCGAGCTGGTGCCCGATTGAAAGTTCGGTTGTACCTGTGCGCTGTTGCTGTCTTTTGCACTTAACCAGGAAATACCCAGTTGCAATGCGTCATCAAGACTTTTACTTCGATAAGCCTGATTCTGGTTTTGCCCCGCAGCCACTTTCATCCAGACACCCTCCCAACTACCCGTACGAGTGCGCGTTAAGTGGCCGGCTAAAGTCACCGGCTGCGCATAGCGTAAGGCTGCTGTCGAGAGCCTATCTACATTAGCGGTTTTAATATCGTCAACGGCAACCGCCTGCGTATCGGTTGTATCGCCAGCCGGAAATGACAAAGACATGCCCAGACCACCGGCGATCTCGCGCGCACGGTCCATCACGTTCTGACCCTCGGCCGCACCGATCAACATTTGTCGACTACCGTCTTCGACTATGATCCACATCAGTGCCATGGATACATTGGCAAAAGGGTCGAACCCTTCTTGAGTTTCGGGTTCAGGCGCACTGCTGGGGCGAATCAGTTCATTGATGAGTTCGCGATTAAACTGAATGAACATCAATTGGGTCGCCTTGCCGCTGCTTCTAACTGCATCGGTCATGGGCGTGTTGCGTGAAATGGTTGTGCCAACCGTTGGCGACTCGTATCGAAACGACTCAACAAACGTATCCGCCTTGCCCAGCCCGGCCCGCACATCGTCGCGGTTTAATAACGTTTTGTCACCACTGTTAGCCAGCAACACTGAACGCATGCCAACCTGATAGGCGTTCTGTTGTTCCGGCGATGAACGATCAACCACGGCAACCTGAATGCTGTAGGCATCGTTCTGCGCTAGCGCGCTGCCTGAGCAGGCGCACAACAAAAACACAACTGCGATGCGGTAGATAACGCCTAAGCGATTTTTGCCTGTGTTTTGTTTGCTCATTCGTTTTTCCACACTCTTTGTAAAGTATTACGAGTATCATTACGCCTTTAAGTACCAAGCGATGCCATGACGACTGAATCCATCCAATCCAGTGGGCTGACCTACGCCAGTGCCGGCGTTGATATCGAAGCCGGTAACGCCCTGGTCGAAAAAATTAAACCCTCAGTAGCGCGGACACACCGTACAGGAATTCTAGGCGCTATTGGCGGATTCGGTGGACTGTTCGAGCTGCCTGTCGACCAATATCGCCAACCTGTCATGGTGTCCGGCACCGATGGCGTGGGCACCAAACTGCGTCTGGCCATCGATCTGGACATGCCAGACACCGTCGGCATCGACCTTGTTGCAATGTGTGTCAATGATATTCTGGTTTGTGGTGCCGAGCCACTGTGGTTTCTGGACTATTTTGCCACGAGTAAGCTTGATGTTAATCAGGCTGCCAGAGTAGTCGAGGGCATAGCCGAAGGTTGTGTGCAGTCCGGCGCGGCCCTGCTGGGTGGCGAAACCGCTGAAATGCCCGGCATGTACCACCAGGGCGACTACGACCTCGCCGGGTTTGCCGTTGGCATAGTGGAAAAAGATCAAATCATCGATGGCACCAGTGTCACCCCTGGAGACGCCATTATTGGCGTGGCATCCAGCGGCCCGCATTCCAACGGTTACTCTTTGATACGAAAAGTCGCCGAACAGCATGATATCAATGCACCATTCGGTGATCTTACTCTGGGCCAAACCCTGATGTTACCCACGCGTATTTACGTCAAATCTGTTTTGTCGCTGCTAAAGGGCAGCACGCCCATCAAAGCCATGGCACACATAACCGGCGGCGGAATCACTGAAAATGTGCCGCGCAGTTTGCCCAACAACACCGTGGCCCGCATTAACCTGGATTCCTGGAAAGCGCCGCCGGTATTTGACTGGCTCGCCGAGCAAGGCGGCATAGCCGCAGACGAGATGCTGCGCACCTTTAACTGCGGTATCGGTTTTACCCTGGTAGTAGACGCCAGTGACGCCGACACGGTTATAAAACAGCTCAACGCCACTGGAGAAACAGCCAGCCTTATTGGCAACATAGAAGCTGGCGACAAAGAATCCGGCTCTCAGCCATCCACACCCGCGGTGGTTGCTTACGCATGACACGCATCGTCGTCTTGATCTCGGGACGCGGTTCCAACATGCGCGCCATCGTTGAAGCTTGTCAAAACGGCATTATCGATGGCTCTGTGGTTGCTGTGATCAGCAACACCATCAAAGCTGTGGGGCTCGACTATGCACAGTCGCAGAATATCGACACTGCGGTTCTTGATCACACGCAATTTAGCGACCGCAATGAATTTGATACGCAGTTGCTGACGCTGGTTGACTCATACCAACCCGATTGGCTGGTACTGGCGGGGTTTATGCGCGTTCTCAATGCCGACTTTGTAAACCATTTTCTGGGGCGAATGGTCAACATTCATCCCTCATTATTACCACTGTACCCCGGTCTGAATACGCACAAAAAAGCACTGGCGGCAGGCGATACTGAGCACGGAGCTACCGCGCATTTCGTCACCCCAGAGCTTGATGCAGGGCCCACAATTGCGCAGACGCGGGTCCCAGTTCTACCAACTGATACAGAACAAACCCTCGCCAACCGTGTCTTACAGGCAGAACACGAGTTAATCACCCAAGCATTGCAGCTTTGTGTGAGTGGCGTCGCCCGTTATACCAATGGAAAATGTACCCTTGGTAACAACATGACAAAAATACCAGCGACTGGGCACCAGCAAGGTGAACCATCGTGAGTGGACGATAAAATGAGATTTCACAGAATGAGTCATCAACCAGCAACAACGCTGCGCAAATTAATGAGCGTGTGTCTGCTGAGCGGCATAACAACCCTGGCAGCCACTTTTGCCTACGCCCAGCCAGCCGACTTTGCCCCATTTGAGGTTGAATACGAAGTTGGTAACAACATGATCAGCGCCGGCAGCGCAAAGCTGCAGCTGGCTAAACAGGGTGATGAATGGGTTTACAGCCTGAAAACTACCCCAACAGGGGTTTTCAAGCTCACTGGCAAAGGTAAAATTCAGGAAATCAGCGTGTTTAGTGCTACCACCGCCAACGACAAGCTGGAACTTAAACCGCAACGCTACACTTATCGTCAAGACAAAGAAGCCCGACGCAGCGTTGATGCATGGTTCGACTGGGATGATAATCAGCTGACCTACAAACGCCGCGGTGAGGAATTCACCGAATCATTTTCAGATCCGGTTCTTGATCGTCTGTCAGTGACCTTAACCGTCATGGACGAGCTTAAAAAAAGCAACTTCGACAGTGCTCAGCTGCAAGTGTTTGACAACGGCCGCGTTAAAACCATGCTGTTTTCCAACGAAGGCACTGAGAAAGTCGACACACGTATGGGGCCACTTGACACTATCAAAGTGAAAAGCAACTCGGCTGGCGGCGCAACCAGACACACCATCACCTGGTTTGCACCTGCACTGGACTATGTGCCAGTTAAAATAGAACAGTACAAACGCGACAAGCTGGTTGCCCGCTTAAAGCTGACAAAACTGAGCAACAGAATTACGCAAGAGGGTGGCGCTAAACCTTACTCGCCGAAGTAGCCATGCACTTAAAAAAACCTCAGCCAAACGAGAGCTTAACTGGATAACCCGATAACTGTATTCACTAAACAGCTGGCTAAAAACAGCGTTTCGTAGAGCTGCTCTAGAACTGCTTTTCGAAGATAGCTCGAAGGCGATAGTCAGGTTCCACCGCACTATCGGATGAAACCGCATCAACCGGCACTTGCACTTGAGCCGAGAAGGTGAAGCCGGGATTCTGCCAAAACAAGCTGGGGTTCAGATACCAATCGCTGCGGTCTTCCAAGTTGGCATCGTCTTGAAGGTCAAGATTGCCGTGCACAGACAGCATCCACAATGGTGATGCGCTGGTAGTTCCAGTCCAGCCCAAACGTCGACCGGTGGTGAAATCCACACTGAGCACTTCGTGCTGCTCTGCCCCGTCGTACTCTGATACAAATTGCTCTACGTTCAGATCAACACCACCGTACCAAAGCCGTCCAAGTCGTCCATAAGAGAGGCCTAACAATCCCGAACTGACATACGCAGTACCGTCGATGTCGGCGTCCTCATGCTCCACCTTGACGCCGGCAGAGTAGGCAAATCCTTCGTGGATGTCGGGCACACTTTCGATGAGTCGGTTTTTGCCTAATTGACCACTGGCCACTGCCAGCGCTGGTTGCGCCTGGCTAAACATGTTCAGGCCAAAACCGTTCTCAAGACTGAATTTCGGTTTGGCCGGTCTGACGCTGATGGAAAATTCGGTTTGGCGATCGGCATAACGCGGCGCTTGACCGGCTTCGGGCACCCGGGAATAGCGGATAGTCTCGTGATCGGCGCTGTCGAAATCGAACGGACCATCGCCTCGTGCAACAGAATCGTTTAGTTCAAATGACACGTCGCCCTGAAACTGACTGCCTTGCGACTGACCGTTTGACTGGCCATAAGCCACCGGCACCAAAAAAGGCGCTAGTACACTGGCTATGGCTAAGTTACGAATCATGTAAGACGTCAATTTCCTTTCAAGCAATTCAATGAACAATGCGATTCAATGAACAATGCAATGAACAAAGAGGCAGTGATTTCCCTATAATCACCTACCCTGATGAACCAATAACCTTGGTAGATCTGTGGCACTGATTACTCTGACCCTAAACTTCTAAGACCGTTTGATCTCACACCCTATGATCTCTCTGCAGGGGGCAAACAAGCAACAGGACAAATGGCTAGTACTATATGACAGTACAGACCAGGCTCAGTTCGGGTTTTCCGCTGAAAACCGTCCGCAGCACACACGCCAGTCAAGGTGCTGAAACCATTAAATACCGAATGTCGCAAAAAAACAACATACGATTATTTAATTTTAACAGTGTCTTACGAAGCACTTCGAAACAAGTCTCTTGACGAAACTAGGCTTAATTAGATGATAGTCCATGAATCGGACCTCGAAGATGACCATTTCGACGAGGGGCCCAGTAAATCCCAGCTGAAGCGTGACGCGCACGCGATTCGAGACCTTGGTGCCGAGTTGGCGGCCCTGGGTCGCGCGGAGCTTGCTCGTGTGCCCCTGCCAGAAGACGTTAGGGATGCGATCGAGGAATTAAACCGAACCACCAAAAATGGCGCTAGAAAGCGTCAGCTTGGCTGGCTGGCCAAGCGCTTGCGCAAAATTGACATAGAACCCGTAGAGGCAGCGCTGGAGTCCATCCGTCAGGCTGCCAGGCTAAATTCACAAACATTACATCTGGTGGAACAGTGGCGCGACCGGTTGTTGGGCGATGATGAGCAGCCCAACCCCAAACAAGCGTTAACCGATTTTCTGGACAAATACCCCCACGCCGACCGACAACAACTTCGACAACTGCAGCGCAGTGCCGGCAAAGAAAAAAGTGAGAACAAACCACCGAAATCAGCGCGATTGCTGTTTAAGTCGGTTCGAGATGTCATCAATTACATCCCCCCAGATTCACCATGAGGGCATGGGTGACAAGATCACTACCGGCCACAGCGTTGCTGTGCATTGTGGGCCTTAGCGCCTGTCAGTCGAACACGTCTCCGGCAGTTGATTCGACGGCAAGCAACGGTCCTGCCGACGAGCAAAGCAACGTTAGCAATACCGGCACGGATCAAAGCACCACACCGCCACCAAACAATAGCGAGACCGAGCAGAACGAAATAGCAAACAACACCGGCACGCTGTTCTCAACAACTTCGCCAAAAAACACCGGAAATGTTGGACACCCGGAACTCACTGAAATCAGCGGGCTGGCGCTATCGACTCGCGTAGTGAATACCTTGTGGGCGATTAACGACAGCGGCAACCACGCCAAACTGTATGCATTGAAGCACACAGGTGAATCGATTGGCAGTTGGCCCGTCAATGAAACCAACAACGACTGGGAAGACCTGGCATCAGCCTGGATTAACGGCGAATCTTATTTGTTCATTGCTGACATTGGTAACAACAATAAAAGAACAGACGAGCATTCAATCCACGTGCTCAACGAGCCACTGTTGGACGGCAATACAGGCACAACATTAAATTCGCTGCACACCATTCGTTTCTCGTACCCCGATGGCAACTACAACTCAGAGTCCTTATCGGTCGCTGATGGCTGGGTTTATATACTGACCAAAGAGGCCATGCGTGATAACAAAAGACAAGCTAGCCGAGTTTATCGTTTACCGTTGCAGCTATCAGGTCCGGATGAAACCATCATGGCTGAATACATTGGCAGCCTTGCCATTCCACCCTCTTCGGTTGAAGCCAGTTTAATTGCATCGTTGAGTGGTGTGGATGTAAGCCAACCCACAGCGTTTGATATTGATGCGAATAGTCGGCATGCCTATGTACTGACTTACCGAAGCGTGTATCGATACACACGTCAAGACAATCAGAGCTGGGCTGACACGTTATCGCAAACTAGAAACCGCGTGCACACGCACTCACTGTCGCAAGCCGAGGCACTGGCCATAGCCAGCAATGGTGTGGTTTGGTTTACAACTGAAAAACGACCGGCGCCATTATGGGCATTACCCGCTGCAGACTAGGCGCGGCCTTTTAGCGCCTGCCGGACGCATCAAACGGTACAACCTCGAATGCTGGTTCGTCCCAGTTTCCGGTAAGCGTGTATTCGCGCAAACCAATACGATCAAAATCCAGGCCTATGGCTTTGAGTAAACCGCCAGCAAACAAGGCACCAATACCTGCTGTGGCACCCCCGGTTATAACGCCTATTATTGGCAATGCCGCACTCACTCGCGGCAATACCGTGAGGCGCTGATTGTAGGTCTGCTCTTTTAAATTGGATTCGCCCGTAATATCCACCACGCCCACTGTGCCATTTAATTGTACAAGCGGTGCATGTGCAATCCCGTTAGCCAATTGCACATCGCCACGAATGGTTTCATAGTCCAGCCCATCAAGCACCAGGTCTTTAAAATCCAGACCAAGTCGACGCGGTATGGCTTCTAACGCAAACAGGCCTGCCAGCTTGGCGCCACCGGGCTCTACTTTTAAAATACGCCCTTTGCTTAAATCCACGCTCATTTCACCAACCATGTTATCCAGCGATGGTTTGTATGCAGGAGCTGGCCATATTAATGAGCCTTCTATCACACCCTGACCATCGGCCAGGTTGCCGCCAAAGCCGACGTTATTTAATAGTGCACCGAAATTATCACTCTGCAACGTCAGGTCAAGTTTGGTTACGTGTTGATCGGCCAGCGCATCGTTAACACCTTGTGGATCGCGCAGTCGCCAGTATCCTTCACCAATTAGTTGCGCGCTTTGGTAAGCGAAGCCGAACGCATCGATGTTTATGCCACTCACCGCCGGTGAAGTGCGTATGCTTAGGTCTTTAAGGTCAAGCGAGTCCCAGCGAATTCGCGCCACGCGTACTTCAAGTGGTGGCAGCAACCGCGGGTCAAGCTCGCTGGGGTCGTCTGAGGGCGGAGCGGTTTCCAAGGCATCTATAAATCGCTTATCGACGCTACGAATACGCGCGATTGCCGGCAGCGACTTGTTCCAATGTTCTCTGGGATAACGCGCACTGCCGCTTAACCAAGGGCTTTCAATGACCCCGTTAACATAAGTGTTATCAGTGTTGAAACGCAGCGAACCACCACCCACAAACTGCCTGCCCGCCACAAACTGCTTTACATTAATGTCGGCCGATATAGGCATGATGGGCTGCGGGTTTGCCGACGGTTCTAAACCGTCTATCAAATCAGCCACACTTTGAACCCAACCATCAATGCCCAATACAGCAACAGAACCCTCTATGCGCATGCCATCTTCTATGTTGGTGTTTGGCGCTGCACCACCAAAGCGCAACGACATGGCTTTTAGCCCATCCGCATCGACTTTGACAAAGCTGCGCATCATATCGCCATAATCGATGAGCCATTCCGACTTATCCGAGTCGGCTTTTATGCTGGTGGATAAAGCCATCCGCACCGAAGTCCCCACGGGCTTGCCCAGAGGTTCGGGCAATTTCATTCGGGTGCCGACAAGGCCACTCACTGCCGCTATTTGTATACCATCACGAGCACTTCGCGCCGCATTCATTGGCACCAGAACCCGAACATTCCATTGAGATTCGCCTTCAACAAATTGTGATAAAGGTATTTGGTAATTATTCAGGATATTGGCAGCACCAATGGGGCCTGCCATCTTCATTTCGATGACCCGGTTTTTACCCTGACCCCGCGTGTCGGTGTCTATACGAACCGGACGACCAAACATCAGCGCTTGTAAGTTGTTAACCCGAACACCAGATTGCGTGAATCCAATAGCACCATCAACATCAGTTAAATCCAACTTGGCACGACCTAATGACACATCGTTGCCTTTGAGAAAAACCGAGCCATTGACTCGTAAACCGGGTATGAATTGCGCACTGCTGGTGCTTGCCTGATTGGCACTTGCTTGGGCTGTTGCTACGGTATTGACATTAGCGGCTCGTTGCAACGGGACTTCCATATTGATATCCATTTGAGCTCGACCCGATGCAGTAACATCGAGCAATGCTGGTCGTAAAATCTCCTTTAGCGGTCCCGTATTGCCAAACGCAACCATATCAGCCAGTGATGATGAACCCGTACTGGACACCTTAACAATCGGATTAGTCAGGTCATCTATGCGCACATCCAGGCCACTAAGCCGCATGCTATCCAATCTGCCATCACTTGCAGTGCCTCGCATCGATGCGCCTTGCATATCAAAGCGACCTTGCAAATTAGTGGCGTTCGGCCAAGTTGGCAGATAGGCGATTGTCGCGTCTTGCAAATCAAAACCAACCCTGAACACACCCTCGTTTTCTTTGTAAGGAAAGTCACCGGTATGACCAAACATCAGCAGTTCGCCATTAACAGCCTGGCCCGCAATTAACGCGCTGTTTATCCAACGAGTGGTTGCCGGCTTGAACAACCTGACCGGAAAATAGTCTTTTGTCTGGGCAATATCATCCAGTGAAAACTTGCCCTGCACATACAAGTGAGGCGATGAACCGGGCTGCAATTTAACTTCCATGCGCGTGCTGGATTGAAAACCATCGTCTTCGACAACAATATCGCCTTGCAGTGATGTTCGCTGAGGATCGCGTACGTCAATATCCATTTCGCCGTAGATCTTTTTTAGTTTAAGTGCTTGCGAATAAGCCGATGGCACATCAATTTCGGCATCAATGCCCTGCATAATAATTTTGCCAACATTGTGCTGCATATCAATGGTACCGCCGATGTTCTTACTGCCCGGTATGCCTGCTGCTGCCAACAACTCAACATTATTAAAAATACTGAACATCGAAAAATCAGGCTTACCATCGATTAGTGCAAAGGATGCATCCCAGTCCAGTAAGTCACCTGTGGGCCTGGCTTCGGCCAGCCATTGAGCACGGGGTAAATCAGCGTCTTTATCAAACAGAGACAGCACCAGCTTATTGGCCATATCCAGCTTCAAGGCATCGCCCCGGGCATCCAGTCTCCAGGCCGTATCGGATGCTGGCTTAAAGTGATACGCCAGACTGTTAACCAACGCAAGGTCATCGCCTTTCTGAAAGGTCAGAGAGTCAGTGCTGAGCTGCCAGCCCATAGGCTGATTGCTGAATACCACATCGGTGGAGAGACTATCGAGTACAATCTCCCGGGTTTTTACATCGACTAAATCACGGGCTGTTAATTGACCTCTGGCACTCTGTAGCTTGCCATCAGACACGGCACCCCAAAGCTCTAGATTCATGTTCGCATCGAGTCGGGCTATGCCAGTGGTAGAGATTGCCAAGCCTTTGAGGCGACTGGCTTGCAATGTTCGCCAGGCATCCGGCTTAAGATCGGAGGCCTTTAAATGAAAGTCGGCGGAGGCGGCGCGCATGTCTTCACTGTTACCGATCAAGTCCATGCCCATTTCAACCTGACCACCTAATTCATCAGGCAATTGCACGTCAACGCGCAACTGATGCAGCTCGTTTTCATTCAGTGCAAGTATATTTAGATCAGTGATAACAACAGGTGCACTTTGGTCTGTATCAAGCAAGGATATGGTGGCCTCACGCAACTCTACGCGCGGCGTGTTCATTAACCACGACAATACATTCACTTGCTGTTTGGGTTTCTGCGCTGTGGTATTGCTGCTTTTCAAACCCTGCAAACGAAACTTGCCATCGTCTGATGTTTCAAGCGAGAGCTTAGCTCCCACCAACACCAGCTCGTCGATAATCGGTGTGCCCTGCGATATCGACTTAAACATGTTGATGTCGATCAGCACTTCATCGAGCGTGACTTGCCGCTTAGCTGATTCGCTCAACGAAACACCGCTGGCGCTGAGCTTCGGACCAAACTGTTCCCAACGCACGCTCAAATCATCAATGACCACCGGGCTCTTAAGACGCTCGCTAAGTCTGGTTTCAACCTCACCTTTGTAATTGCCAAGAAAAGGCAAACCGATGCGCGCCATTACCAGCAACAGTGCCAGCAAAATTAAGCAAATTGCTAAAACAACCAACAACCAACGAGCCGTCGTACCAGCAGCTGATGCGACTTTGCCACCAGCCAGTGGCGCGCGCACCGCTTTACTTCCGCCATTGGATATGGCGGTTTTATTCGGCAACTTGGTTTGTTTGGCCGTGTCGGTCACTTGAGCACTACGTCGTATTGTTCGCGGGTATACATTTGCTCGCCCTGCAGGCGAATGGGCACATCAACGAAGTCTTCGAGCAAGGCTAAATCGTCAGAACGCTCTTCTGTAAACCATTCAACGATGTCGGTAGATGCCAGCACAGTCACCGACTCAATGTCAAACTGACGCACTTGGCGAATAATTTCTCGGGTAATTTCAAACACCACTGTTTCAAGTGTTTTAGTCATACCACGCCCGTGACAAGCCATGCACTCTGTGCACAACACTTGCTCTAGACTTTCTCTTGTTCGTTTGCGGGTCATCTCAACCAGACCAAGCGCGGATACATCAGAGACTTGAGTTTTGGCGTGGTCTTTCTCAAGGGCCTTTTCAAGCGCACGTAACACCTGACGACGATGATCAGCAACCTGCATATCGATAAAGTCGATAATGACAATACCACCCAGATTACGCAGCCGTAGCTGCCTGGCAATTGCCTGTGCTGACTCCAGGTTGGTCTTGAAAATGGTTTCTTCTAGATTGTGCCGCCCAACAAACGCACCGGTATTGACATCGATTGTGGTCATGGATTCGGTTTGATCAATAACCAGGTGACCACCGGATTTAAGTGGCACCTTTTTATTAAGCGCTCGTTCTATTTCGTCTTCGATACCGTGTAAATCGAAAATGGGGCGCTCACCCGGATAGTGTTCTATGCGCTCGGCTAATTCAGGGACATACTCCTGGCAAAACTCAATACTATTTTTGAATGTTTCGCGCGAATCAATTCTGATGCGCTCGATAGACGGGCCACGTATATCGCGCAAGGTGCGCAGTACCAACGGTGAATCCCTAAAGATCACGTGGCCCGAAGGCGCACTGCTGAGCTGCGTTTTAATGCCGTTCCAGACTTTGGCCAGGTAGCGCATGTCAGCCGCCAGAGCATCAGCATCACACCCTTCTGCAGCTGTTCTAACAATATACCCACACGATTCATCTTCGCGAAGCTCGGCCACCAAGTCGCGGAGTCTATCGCGTTCTTCTTCGGCTTCAATTTTGACTGACACGCCAATGCTGTTTTCAAACGGCATCATAACCAGGTAACGCGATGGCGCTGTCAGGTTTGATGTAACGCGCGCGCCTTTTGTACCCAATGGGTCCTTGACCACCTGAACGGCGATTTTTTCACCTTCGTGCAGCATGCGGTTAATGGACTTGGCGACTTTCTCGCCATCGGCATTGACCTCGGTTGAACCGGCAATATCGGATACGTGTAAAAACGCCGCTTTTTCCAAACCAATATCAACGAAGGCTGCTTCCATACCAGGCAGCACTCTTCGCACCGTGCCCTTAAACACCGATCCAACCAAACCAACCTTTTGTGCACGCTCAATCCACACCTCGGTGAGCATGCCGTTTTCGACCGTCGCTACCCGAGTTTCCTGAGGGGTCACATTAATCAGTAACTCTTCACTCATTAAACTGTTTTTTCCGAAAGGCAATTGAGTCCGATTTTCGTCAGCAATTGCGCAGTTTCAAATAATGGTAAGCCCATGACGTTACTGTAGCTGCCATCCAAGTGCTCAATAAACACGGCACCTTTTCCCTGAATCGCGTAACTGCCCGCTTTTCCGGCAGGCTCACCCGTGTCCCAATATCGCACAGCCAGAGGCTCATCAATGTATGCAAATGTGACACTGGTTTGGACTGTGCTGGCATGAAACTGTTCCTCGGCGCGCAGGCAAATGGCTGTCACAACTTTGTGAACACTGCCTGAAAGTGAGAGCAACATATCGATTGCGTGGGCCCGGCTTTCCGGTTTGCCATAAACACGAGTGCCTTGCACAACGACCGTATCAGCTGCCAATACAGGTTTTTTGGACTCGATGGCTTCACACTTGGCGCGGGCCAGGCGGGCGGCTAACGCCACTCCCGTTTCACCCAGTTTTGGCGACTCATCAACCGCTGGCACCTGAACCTGCGGGTGCAAGCCTATTTGATTCAGCAGTTCCAGACGGCGAGGTGATGCAGAGGCCAGAATAAGTTCGTTGTTCATGGTGCTGGGTGTTCCATTACAATCTGCCACACCTGATGCCATCCGCAGATGTGTCTTATGGTAAAAAATTCAGGCTCGATGATATGGGTGATTAATTGTCAGAGAATACGCTCGGTATATCTGCTCAATCAACAACACGCGAACCAGCGGATGAGGAAACGTCAGTGGCGACAGACTCCACTGCTGGTCTGATTGATTATAGGTGTTATCGTCCAATCCATCCGGACCACCAATCAACAAACTAATGGGTTTTCCAAGCTCTTGCCATTTTGTGAGTTCCTGCGCCACGGCAGGCGTACTCCAGGAGGAGCCTCTGTTGTCTAAAGCCACAATATGGGCTTTTTCGGGAACACAAGCCAAAAGAGCCGCTCCCTCTTTCGCCTTGTTAAGTTCGGCCGAACCCAGATTGGCCTGCGGCACCTCGTGCACTTTAAACTGCCACTGCCTGGGCAAACGCTTTTGATAGTCCGAGGCTCCGGTCTGCACCCAGTCCGGCATTTTTTGGCCCACAGCGCACAGTGACAATTGCATGGCTAATACAAAGCGCTTTTAGGATGGTTTAAACGGCGCCTAGCATGCTGGGTTGCTTTTCATCATCGTCAGGACCAACCGACCACAGCTTCTCAAGTGCGTAGAACTCTCTTTTCTCTTCTGTCATGACATGCACGATCACATCACCCAGATCGACAAGAATCCAGTCGCTGCTGTCGCCACCCTCAAAACCCAATGGCGGATGGTCTGCTTCTTTGGCACTTTGCCGCACAGACTCTGCCATTGATCGAACATGCCGTTTTGACGTGCCGGTGGCAACCATCATTGCGTCGGCGATACTCGACTTGGTCGAGATATCGATAACGGTAATGTCCGTGCCTTTAAGTGCGTCGAGTGCTTCGGTTGCCAGATCAATTAACTGCTTGGTGTTCATACTTGGTTATACGTTCCTATGGTGCAAACCATTATCCGGTATCGGGAGTTTCAGCGATACAGTGCCTGCTGGACAATATACCGGTTAACGCGCTCCGGCACGAGGAATTCGATACTTTTTCCAGCCGCTATACGATGCCTGATATCGGTGGCGGATATCGCCAACTGGGTCACGGAGCAGCGTTCTATGGCGCCCGCCGAGACGTTTATCACGCTATTTCCGAGCTTTTCAGACTGAGTAGCTAATAAGTTTGCCGACCAGGCGCTTAGTGTCGCATCGGGGCGATCTACCACAACCAGATTAGCCAACTCCAGAATACCTTCCCAGCGATACCAACGATCAAAACCCGAGAATGCGTCCAGACCCATGAAAAATATCAGGCTGGCCTGCGGGTAGTCGTCGCGAAATTCACTTAGGGTGTCGTACGTGTAAGACGGTTTGTCGCGCTCGGCCTCGCGTGAATCAACAATAAGCTGCGCCATGGCTTCGGTTGCCAGGTTCAGCATGTGTATACGTTGCGCAGTCGATGCCGATGGCTTGTCGCGATGAGCCGGACGATGATTGGGTAACAGGCGTAAATGATCGAGCTGAAAGTGTTCCACCAGCTCAACAGCGGGTCGCAGGTGGCCGAAGTGGATTGGGTCGAACGTACCACCAAAAAGGCCAATGCGCTGCTGCGAACGGTTGCTCATTAAAATTGGCTCATCAAAATTGGTTCATCGGGTTCACTGTATCCAGTTCTGTTTAACCAGGTTAATTTCTGGGTAATTTAGCGTTTGGCATTCAAAGCGCAGGCAAGAGAACGTGGCTTTGGCCAGTTGCCGCCAATACAGCAACTCGCTCAAACCACGTTTTCTTTAAGTTAACTTTTGCTGCCTGCCGTTTAGCTTTGGTCGATTTTTCGTGGACCGTCGATTTTTTCATCAGCGGGTTCAGTGCCACTGCATTGCGTTTTTTAACCAGTGGCAATTTGCTTGCAGCATCATTTTTTTCCAAGTGCTTGCGCAGCACTTTATTGTGATTACGTTTCTTAGTCATTTCATTCATTTAACCTCTTTTTGTATAAGCTCTTAAAGACGAATTGTTCCTTCACCCGTTACCACGTATTTTTCGGTGGTTAAGCCCAAGGTACCCACTGGGCCGCGAACGTGCATTTTATTGGTGCTGATACCAATCTCGGCACCCAGTCCGTATTGTGCACCATCGGCAAAGCACGTTGCCGCATTCACCATCACAGAACTCGAATCTACCTGGCGCACAAATAAGCGCGAACGCTCTATGTTACTGGTCACAATGGCATCGGTGTGCCCGGAGCCGTACTGGGCGATGTGATCTATGGCCTCGCTAACGTCAGCCACAATTTTTATCGATAAAATCGGTCCCAGGTATTCTGTCGACCAGTCTTCCTCGGTTGCTTTATTCGCACCTTGAACGAGTGCTTGCGTTTTCACACAGCCACGCAGCTCTACACCATGCGCCAAAAACTTCTCACACAATTCAGGCAACAGACTGGCGGCTTCTGTTTCTGCTACTAACAGGGTTTCCATGGAACCGCAGATGCCATAGCGATACGTTTTAGAATTAAACGCCACCGCCATGGCTTTTTCTTTGTCAGCGCCAGCATCAACATACACGTGACAAATACCATCCAAGTGTTTTATGACCGGCACCTTGGCATCCTGACTAATGCGTTCAATCAGACCTCTACCACCGCGAGGAATGATCACATCGACGTGTTCTTCCATTTTAAGTAATGCACTGACAGCTTCCCGGTCTGTGGTGGCAATCAGTTGTACGGCGTGCTGCGGCAACCCAGCGCTCTGCAGTCCTTGCGTTATACACTTTGCTATTGCTCTATTGGACAGTGCAGCTTCACTGCCACCACGCAAGATAACAGCGTTGCCAGACTTTAAACACAGCCCCGCAGCATCGGCGGTGACGTTAGGACGCGACTCATAAATGACACCAATAACACCCAGCGGTACTCGCATGCGCGCTATTTCCAACCCGGAAGGTTGTCGTTCACTGGCTGACAAACTACCGATTGGGTCGGCTTGAGCGGCGATATCACGCAAGCCTTTAGACATAGACGCGACGCGAGCATCATTGAGTTCCAGTCGATCGAACAACGCATCACTGATACCACCGTGCTTCGCCGCTTTAAGGTCTTGTGCGTTGGCTGCCAGTAAATCTGCAGCGGATGCATCTATGGCATCGGCAATAGCAAGTAAAGCTGCGTTTTTAGCCTCAGTATCTGCACTGGCCAACTTAGCAGCGCAGGCACTGGCCTGCTCGCCATAGGTTTGAACCATGGCAATGGGATCGATAGCGATGTCTTCTTTTATGGAACTCATTTTATGAAACTCACTTTTCTTGCTTACTTTTCCGGGCTTACTTTTCAAGATTTACTTTTCAGGGCTTTAAAGAATAACCCTGACATCAATCGCACAGCGTTAAATGCACGTAATACCAATCTTATTACAACACACGGGCTATACGGGCAGCTATGCTTACCCGGAACTTAATCTGCAACTGACACCATCATGCAACTTGTTGACTCCCATTGCCACCTGAACTTTCCGGATTTCGATGGCCGCATACCCCAGATTCTACAGAACGCCGCAGATAACCAAATTGCCCACCTACTGTGTATATCGACCAGTTGGGAAAATCAAAGAGATGTGCTGGTATTAGCCGAAAAGCACCCACAAATATTTGCATCAGTTGGCAAACACCCCACCACCGAAGGCGGACACGAACCCAGCGTGGACGACCTGCTAACGGCAGCCGATCATCCGCGGGTGGTGGCCATTGGGGAGACGGGGCTGGATTACTTTCGCAGCGAGGGTGATTTGACCTGGCAGCACGAACGTTTCCATGCGCATATAGACGCTGCAAAACAATGCCACAAACCACTCATTATTCACACGCGAGCGGCCGCCGACGACACCATGAACACGCTACGCGATCACCAGGCAAGAGATGCAGGTGGTGTAATGCACTGTTTCGCCGAAGACTGGGACGTGGCAAAAACTGCGCTTGATATCGGTTTTTATATTTCGTTCTCAGGCATTGTCACTTTTAAAAGCGCGCAATCGGTTCAGGAAGTAGCTAAAAAAGCCCCGCTCGATCGCATACTGGTTGAAACCGATGCCCCCTATTTAGCACCGGTCCCGCACCGCGGCAAAACCAACGAACCCGCTTATGTGCGGCACACAGCCGAGTTTGTTGCCGAGCAACGCGGTATTTCCATAGAAGAACTGGCCGAGGCCACCACGAACAATTTTTTCAAGCTGTTCTCGTTTGCAGCTAAAAGCCAAGTGGCATGAACATCACTGATATATTGCAATACCCCGTTAAGGGCTTAACGTCTGAGTCGCTCAGCAGCATAAAGCTGGAACAAAACATTGGTATGCCAGCAGATCGCGTGTTTGCAATTGCACATGGCAATACGCAATTTTCCTTCTCGCACCCGGCTTGGGTTCCACGAAAGAATTTTGCCGTGGTTGCTAGAAGCCCGGAAATTTGCAGCATACAGGCAACGTTTAATCATCAAAACCAAACGCTGACCTTGTCGCACCATGACTCTGAGTTAATGAGTGAGCACGTCGGTAGCAATGATATAGACACCAAACTCACTGAAGCGCTTAACCAAGTTATAAAGACCGGGCAAACCGGTCCATACAGATTGGTGCGTGCGGGTAACACCAGAATGACGGACATCCCCACACCCACTGTGTCCATCATGAACACGCAATCGCTAACAGCTCTGCAAGACGCCGTTGGCCAGCCACTGAGCAAGGAACGTTTTAGAGGAAATATCTGGTTTAACGGTACAGCTGCCTGGCAAGAGCATGACTGGGTTGGAAAGACTATTCAAATTGGTGACGTTAAACTTTACGTCACCGAACGCATTCAGCGTTGCGCAGCCATTGATGCCAACCCTGAACTGGGCACCAGAGACTTAAACCTGCTAAAGCAGCTCAACCAGCATTTTAATCACACAGATTTTGGTGTCTTGGCTGAAGTTGAGCATACGGGAGCCATCCGTCAGGGCGACCCGCTGGTGGAATAAGCCGCGCACAGGGAATTTATTATGTACGAGCAGTCCGTAGTCAAAACCGAAGCCGATCTCGACGCGCTTTACGGAAAACCAAAACCTGCGTCTTTAGGCAAAGAAGCGGATCACCTAAACCCGGTTTATCAAGCGTGGCTGGAACGCTCAACGTTCATGAGCATAGCGTCTATTGGCAGCGGCAGCATGGATTGTTCGCCACGTGGCGACAAGCTTGGACAATTGTTTCGGGTGCTAAACAACAAAACCATTGCCATACCCGACAGGCGCGGCAATAACCGGCTGGACACGTTGCGTAATATTGTGAACGACTCACGAGTGGCACTGTTGTTTTTGCTACCTGGCGTTAACGAATGTCTACGCATT